>DFNY01000104.1:392-12241 GCA_002376595.1 Jonesiaceae bacterium UBA3555
TAGGGTCAAGAGCTGCCGTCCGCACCTTGTGCCCCACTTTTCGGTAGTTGGAACCGAGCGGTCGGAAAATGTGCACGAGTTTGGACTGGCCAAACTCTGGGAAGCCCCACAGCAGTGCGGCGCTTTGATGGCTGAGGATGTCGGACGGGCTAGCCCGGAACGCAGACGCCGCGATTCTCGCAAAGGAATGCTGCGTGCTGCCCGCGGGATTGGACTCCAGAAAGCTCGAGGGCATGTAAGCACCGGGCACAATTCGGACCAAGNNGCACCTGCTCGCGCCTGCCAATCTAGGTCGCGGTGGGGCGTGGAACGGGCGGTGAAAACTGCCGGGAGCGAAGCGATGTTCGCGTGCAAGGTCTCGTTGGGGTTCATTCAAAGATTTTGCGTGGGGTGGCTGCGGCGTGTGCATAGCCAGTATCGGGAGGGGTGAGACCTGTTGAAGAAATCCTCAGCTGGACAGGTGCACTACGAGTCGGCGGCGATACCTGACTGCTGGCTAGGTTCGGCGTGAGCAGCATGGGTAGGAGGGGGACTCCGTCAGTAGGCAGCTTTTCCGTGACTTTGCACTGAATCGCCTGCCGAGTTGCGGAAAACCTGCCGTTGGGGGGTGGGAAGGGGAGCGTGAGGTGGTGGGATGGCGGTGGAGGAATGCGGGAATGGGGCGCAACGCGAACAGTTCGATGCCGGCAAAACGTAGCCACAGATCACGTTTTGTTGTCGCTCACGTTTTGCGCGTAGATGTTTACTGCGTGGGACAATGGCAAGGATGTCTTCTTCAAAGTTTTCCCCCAAAAACTCTAGTTCGCTTGAGCGCCTGCGCTCGCGGGCTCAAAGTGGTGCCCAATCGTCGAGGTCTGGTTCGGCCGGAATGAGCGGCATTAAGAATGCTGGGTTCCGCGCGTCGGCTGGCTCAGATGGATCTGCTTCGAACGGTTCTACTCCTAGCGGTTCACATTCAAACGGTGAGCGCACCGAGAACGGCCGTAATGCTCGGACCAACGGTTCGAGCGACTCAAAGTTTGCAGTGTCCAAGGCAGGGTCCAAGTTTGCACCGAAGTCCTCGCTGCGTTTCGGCTCGGCTGAAAACCGCTCTGAGAATCGGGCTGAGAACCGAGTGGAGCGTTCGGATCGTAACGATCGCACCATGGCTCACTTGCAGGCTGCGGACCGTGCGGCCGAGCGCCGCGCGAGTGTTGAGGGCCGTGTTTCTGAGCTTCGTGCGCGCCGTGAGGGTCGTGAGCAGGTTCGCCCAACCGCTGAGGGTTGGAAGCAGGCTATGGGTGCGGATGGTCGTCCGGAACTCCAGTTTGCTACCAAGAAGCGCGTGACTCAGCCGCCTAGGCACTTTGCTGATATGACTCTTGCGGAACGCCAGGCGTTCTTGAAGGAGGAGGGCGTTCCTGCCTTCCGTGCGAAGCAATTGTCGGTGCACTATTTCCAGCACTACACCACTGACCCTGATCTGATGTCTGACCTTCCTAAGGAAGGCCGCGAAGAGCTGGTGTCTAAGGCGTTCCCAACGCTTTTGACCGAGGTGAAGCGTCTGACCACGGATGACGGTGCGACTATCAAGTTCCTGTGGCGCCTGTTTGATGGCTCAACTGTTGAGTCTGTGCTCATGCGTTACCCAGGCCGCATCACGTTGTGTGTGTCGAGCCAGTGTGGTTGCGGCATGAACTGCCCGTTCTGTGCAACTGGTCAGTCGGGTCTTACCCGCAACATGTCAACTGCCGAGATTTTGGATCAGATCATTCAGGCTAACCGCGTTATTGCGGAGGGTGGCCTCGGTGGCATCCGTCCCGGTGATCATGTTCCTGAGCGCGTGACCAACATTGTGTTCATGGGTATGGGTGAGCCTCTGGCCAACTACAAGCGCGTGATGAACGCGGTGCACCGGATGGTCGATGACGCACCTGAGGGCTTGGGCATGAGCGCTCGCGGTATCACGGTTTCGACGGTTGGCCTTGTTCCTGCGATCAAGAAGCTCGCGGATGAGAAGTTGCCGTTCACGTTTGCGTTGTCGTTACACGCTCCAGATGACGAACTTCGGGATGAGCTTATCCCTGTGAACTCGCGCTGGAAGGCCGATGAAGCTATCGACGCCGCCTACGAGTATTACGAGAAGACCGGACGCCGAGTTTCCATCGAGTATGCGCTGATCAAGGACATGAACGACCACGAGTGGCGTGCTGAACTTCTTGCTGACAAGCTGAACGCTCGCGGTAAGGGTTGGGTGCATGTGAACCCGATTCCGCTGAACCCTACGCCTGGTTCTGTGTGGACGAGTTCTGATCNNAATGCGCTTGAGGCTAGGGGCGTTCCTACGACTCTTCGCGATACCCGCGGTAAGGAAATTGATGGCGCATGCGGTCAGCTTGCTGCCTCTGAAGCCTGATTCTCCTCTTCCACAGGCCCCCATGCACATTGTGTGTGGGGGCCTGTGTGTATCTCGGTAGAGCTTGCGGTGGCTACAGCCACCTAGTTTCCCGACGAGCACGCACCAAAGTCTGTGAGCCGCCAGTTCTCTGGATGGTGGGGGTAGTGGACTGCGCCTAGAAGGCGCAGAAAACTTAACTGTTGAATGGCTTTCTTGCTGGGCTTAACTAACGCGTTTTCAGGCCTATGGGTGCCGCACCTGGCGCGTTTGCCTAGCGCTTCGCAACCAGAATCATTTACCTCAAATCCGTTCAAATTGCTTTGCTCACGTGCGATGATGTTCTAGGTTCAAGTCATACCATTTCCCAACTGAGGACTCAGATGCGTTCGGGTTTCATGGCACTGAAGTTGTCGTCGAGAATCATGATCGCAGTCAGTGTGGTCCTGGTTCTGGGCGTTTCCGTGGCCTCGTTTATGGGGGACAGAGTTGCAAGCGCAGTAGGCGTGGACACAGTTATCTTTAACGATGAAGGACTGCAGCTCCTGCGCGAACAGTTCAATGAAGCTCGCGGTTTGCACTCAAACGACAAGGACGAGTTCAAGAAGTTCGTTGAGGATGCGTGGGGTTCTGGGCTGGGCTATAGAGACTCTCCGTTTAACCAGGGGAGCTTTTACTCCTACGCTGATCAAGCCGAGCTTCCGTGGCTTGATTGGGCAGGACTAGACGACTGGTGGCCGGTGTTCCAAAAGGATTCCTGGTGGACTGTGCCGTATCTAGGGATGCAGAATAACCGGCCTCCGAATATTGGTGTTGAGGAATCTGCCGTACTTGTTGTGATTGAAGCAAGTTTCTATTTGGATCACGCAACTGCACACATTCACTTGCTTCCTGTGTGCACTGCGCACTGGTCGGATGAATCGCAAGATATCAGTTCCGTAGAATCTGTGACCTGCGTGAAAGAGGTTCCGGTCTACTCCGGGAAGAATGCCGGAGTTCATCTCTTGCTCTTCACCTTGGATGCAGATCCGGGATCGCGCTCGCTGTCTCTAACTGGTTTGGAGCGGGTGGATTCGCAGATGCAGTCTTTGCCCATGATTGAGGAACTGGAACAGGAAGTCGGTTTGATCCGTACCGAATTCAAAGAGCTGCTGGTGTTTGATCCTCCGCCAGTGTCGGCCACCTAACTAGAGCAAGTTCCAGCAACTGCACCTACCGCAGTGAGCAGTAGACCTAGCCCGCGCTGTATGCCAAATACTTCGCATCGAGCGCGCTTGGTCCGCGCTACCTAACGAAAGCGGCCGGGACCCTGATGGGTCCCGGCCACCTCGTCGGGAAGTAAGTGCGCTAGCGCACTTAACTACATGCGCACTTAACTACTGGCGCTCAACAGCGCTGAACTCAGCAGCGCTGAACTCAACAATCCTGAGCTCTACTCGGCTGCGTGGCTGCCTCTGGCCGCAGTCTCCTCCAAGCCGAGTGCAGCACGCTGTGCCAAGCGAGCAGCTTCGCGCTTCTCGGCCTTGGCAAGTGCGCGCTTTTCACGCCCGCCCTCAATCAAGCGGTAGAGAACTGGCACCAGGATCAGGGTGAGCAGAGTGGACGAGATTAGGCCACCGATGACCACTACGGCAANNAGGACCATTGCAAAGATTGTTGCCAGTGCGGTCATCAGAATTGGGCGCAGACGTTGGCGTGCTCCGTGGAACACGGCGTCATGCACGTTCTGACCTTGTTCACGATATTGGTTGACCAAGTCGATGAGCACAATCGCGTTGGTGACCACGATTCCAATGAGCATCAGCATTCCGATGAGGGAAGCCACTCCAACGGATGTTCCGGTGAGCAGAAGCGCGAGGATTGCACCGATTGCTGCGAATGGAATGGAGATCAGCAGGATGAGCGGCTGAACCAAGGACCTAAAGGTGGTAACCATCAGCGCGTAGACAATGAGGACTGCTACGAGCATTGCCAGTCCTAGTTGGCCAAAGGCTTCGGTTTGCTGTTGGCTTACGCCACCGATTTCGGTGGTGACCCCGGCTGGCAGTTCTAGTGTGTCTAGGGCGTCTTGGATTTCGGTGGTGGCTTTGCTGAGTTCTCCTGACACTGGCGTCACGGAGACTGTTGCAGAGAGTTCACCGGAAACGCGGCGCACTGTTGNNACATTCCGGTGGCCGTTGGCAGTACGGCTGATTTGAGGTCGTCCAAGGTAGCTATGGAGATCCCGTTGTCCATGTAGATCTGCACTACCGAGTTTTCAATTCGGATGGAGTCAACTGGCTGAGGTGAGAGCATCATGGCTACGGTTCCGGAAACTTGGAGTTCCGTCATGCCAAGTTCGGCTGCTTTTGTGCGGTCCACGCTCAGTTGGAGGTGTGGGACTACTTCTGCGCGTGAGTTCTCTAGTTCACCTGCGTAGGTGAGGGTGGAGAGCTTTTCAATGACTTGGTCGGTTGCGGTGGTGAGTGCGTCGGCGTCTTCAACGGAGTTGACTTGCACGTCAATGGTTGAGGATCCGAAGCCCATTGCGTCCGCCCCGATTGCAATGTTCTTCTCGTCGATCTTGGCTAGGGTGTCTTTGAGTGTGGCGGTGGTGTCGGCTACGGAGGCGTCATCGTTCAGCGTGATTTGGTAGGTGGCGCTGGTGCTTGCCCCTCCAAACAACGCTGCGGCGTTGTCTGCTCCGGTAGAAACGGTGAACAGGACGGTCTTTACGCCGTTGGTGTTGATGATTGCGTCTTCAACTTGCTTGGCATCGGCGGAGATGGTGTCGAGGTCGGTNCCTGCAGGGAATTCTTGGGTGACTGCAATGGTGTCTTGTCCGGTGTTACCCAAGAAGTCGGTTTTGAGTTGAGGCCACAATGCGAGTGAACCGGCGAGCAAGGCCACCGAAGCAACGATGGTGATGATCGGGTGCTTTTGGGTCGAGTTCAGTACCGGAACGTACATGCGTTGCAGGAACGAGTTGTGTTCCTTTTCTTGTGCTTGGCGTTCTACTTCTTCGCGGTCTAGCACTCCGAGTTGTTCAGGCAGGAACCAGTAGGCCAGCACCGGAACGATGGTGAGTGCTACGAGCAGTGAGGATGCCATTGCGATGACTACGGTGATGGAGAACGGGCGGAAGAGTTCGCCTACCATGCCACCCACGGTCATCACTGGGATGAACACCATCATTGTGGTCAGGGTCGATGCGGTGATGGCTCCGGCAACCTCGCGCACTGCCGTGAGGATGGCTTCCTTCTTTGGCGTCCCGTATGAAAGATGCCGTTTGATGTTTTCTATGACCACGATGGAGTCGTCCACTACGCGGCCCAGTGAGATGGTCAGCGCTCCATNNCAAACACGAAGAGCCCAATGAAGGTCACCACCACTGAGAGTGGGATGGAAATCGCGGTGACAATTGTGGATCGCGCACTCCACAGGAACAGCAATATGACGAATACTGCGAATACGAGTCCGAGTACGCCTTCAAGTGTGAGGTGTTGGATGGAGTCTTCGATGTAAGGCGCTTGGTCAAATGCAACAGTGAAGTTGGTGTTGTTTCCGGCCTTGGTGGCTAGCCCCGGCAGTGCGTCGTTGATGTCTTTGGACAGTTTGACTATGTCTGCGTCTGAGGTTGCTGTGACGGAAACGGAGAGTGAATCTACGCCGTTTGTGCGGGTCAGTGAGGTGGGTGCTTCGTTGACGAGTTCAACGCTCGAGAGCTCTCCGATTGTTCCCAGTGACTTCCCGCCTGAAATGATCGGTAGGGATTTGATGTCGTCTACGGAAGTGACCAAAACTCCTGCGGTGACTGCGAGTGAGCCGTCCTCTTGGGAGGTCACGGTTCCAGCGGGCAGGGTGGTTCCGTTGTTGGATAGAGCGTCGGTAACTGCTTGGGAGCTGGCGCCTGCTACAGCGAGTTTAATCTGGTCAGGCGTGATGACAATTCGTTGGGTAAGGCCACCGGTGACGGTGACGGTGCGTACGCCGTCGATTCGTTCGATTCCTGGTACTACAACGGTGCGCAGGGTGTGGGTCAGTGTTGCTACGTCGGTGTCTGCGGACGCAGTGAACGCAAGGACGGGGAGGTCAGCGGAGGAACCGAAGAAGACTATGGGGTCTTGGACGGTGTCGGGGAGCCCTTGGACGTCGTCGATGGCGCCCTTGATTTCTTGCTTCAGCTGCGCCTGGTTGATTCCGTATTCGGTGGTGAGCATCACCGTGGACAGGTTGGTGGCAGAGGTTGTGGTGACTTCTTCGATGCCGTCGAGGTTTTCCAGCACTTTGGTGATGGGAACGGTGACTTGTTCGTCGATTATCTTGGGGCTTCCGCCTGGTAGCACTGTGACCACGGATGCCATGGGTAGCGAGATGGACGGTATGAGTTCTTGTTTGAGTTTGGTTACTGAGAGGAATCCGCCAAACGCGATGATGAGTGTGAATAGCGCGATTGCGGCTCGGTTGGCCAGGCTCAGCTANNGAAAGACGCTGACACAGTTCTAACTGTGTTTGGTGGGTGGTTGGTTCCCGCTTGGTTTCCCGACGATGTTACTGGTGGGGCATTCGGGTGCGGTGGGCGTGGCTGGTGTTCTTTCCTAGTGTGCACCTTTGTGTTGGATATCGCAGTTATTTGCAGTTGTGCAAATTTGCACAACTGCATAAAGTCGAATGGTGGAAAAGAAGCCATTGAGTCGTCGTGAGCAGAACAAGGTAGACGCCTATAGAGCGATCCACCATGCCGCCTATCAACTAGTTGTTGTGAATTCGACTCCTAGCCCGGTGGAAGACATAGCCGCACAGGCCTGCGTCTCTCCTCGGACATTTTTTAACTATTACCGTTCCAAAGAGGAAGCGATCGTTGGTGTTCNNATATCTTGAGGGTGCAACCCCTGAGAATCTTTTTGAACATGCGGCCACTCTCTACTTCCAAGTGGTGCACAACTCGGTCATCGAACCCGAACGCTTCGTCGAGCGCTGTGCGCCATTTAGAGATAGACCAGAACACAAGATCTTCATGCACCGCCATATGGCAGCCTGCGAAGCCTTAGTTAATGACACGCTCGAGGAATTTCTCGATTCGCGCCAAGCGACTATTGCTGACCTGAAGACCGCGAAGGCCTCGGCCCGCGCAATTACGCTTCTGGCTGGGTCAGCGGTGCGGTACACCTATTCAACGCATCCAGACGCTTTCGCTGGGGCTGGAGAATTGCGAACCCGTGACGCAATTGAAGTCTTCAAGCGAGTAATGAAAGAAACGCTATGAGCAAAGAACACAACTCCGTAAAACTCTTGTTTGCGGGCCTTATGGTCACGCAGTTCATGTCATCGCTTGGACAGACCGTATTGTCCAGCGCGCTGCCAACCATCGTTGGTGAGCTTAACGGCGTCGAACACATGACCTGGGTCATCACCTCGTTCATATTGGCTTCGACCATCATGATGCCTATTTATGGCAAACTCTCCGACCTCTTGGGCCGTAAGCCACTCTTGCTCAGTGCAATTGTGCTGTTCCTTGCGGGCTCGGTATTCGGCGGTGTCGCTGACTCGATGAACATGCTGATCATCGCCCGAGCCATCCAAGGTATCGGTGGTGGTGGACTGATGATTCTGTCGCAGGCTGCCATTGCTGACGTAATTCCAGCACGTGAGCGTGGCAAGTACATGGGAATCATGGGTGCCACCTTTGCTGTGTCGTCTGTGGCTGGACCACTACTTGGTGGCTGGTTCACAGAAGGGCCAGGTTGGCGCTGGGCGTTCTGGATTAACCTGCCTCTCGGTGTGCTTGCCGTGATTGCTACAGTCATGTTCCTCCACACACCTATNNCGTGGACTACTTCGGCATGGCTTTGCTTGCGGTTGCTACTTCCACATTTGTGCTTGCCTTGACGTGGGGAGGCTCCATCTACGAGTGGACCGATCCAATGATCTTCATGATGTTTGCTATTACTCTTGTCGCTGGCATCGCATTCGTCCAGGTGGAAAAGCGCGCTTCTGAGCCCATCATGCCGCTGTTCTTGTTCAAGGATAAGAACTTCAACCTCACCACCACAGCCGGTTTGCTCATTGCAATCGCGATGTTCGGTGCTATCGGCTACATGCCAACCTACCTACAGATGGCTGGCGGATACTCCGCTTCCGTAGCTGGTCTGCTCATGGCACCAATGATGTTCGTATTGCTTGTTACCTCAACAATCGCTGGGTTTGTGGTGAGCCGAACCGGTAACTACAAGAACCTGCCAATCATCGGTTCCTTCGTGGTTGCTGTGGGTCTGTTCTTGATGTCTCGCATTGAGGTTGATACACACGTATGGATGATCTGCTTGAGCATGGCGGTTCTGGGAATTGGTCTGGGTATGTCCATGCAGATTCTGACGCTGATTGTTCAGAACTCGTTCCCGTTGAAGTACGTGGGTACCGCAACTGCGGGCACTAACTACTTCCGACAGGTTGGGTCAACCCTTGGCGCGGCTGTAGTTGGTTCGATCTTCTCATCGCGTTTGATGGCTTACGCCAATGAAAACTTGGCAGCCCTTGGTGATGCTGCATCGGATGCCGGTTCAGCAAACTCATTCACTCCAGCAGTAGTGCACCAGTTGCCAGAGCCTGTTCGTGACGCTGTTGTGTTGTCCTACAACCAGGCACTGATTCCTATTTACCTGTGGCTCATCCCTCTCATGATCATCGCGGCGGTGCTGTTGATGTTCGTAAAGGAAAAGGCGTTGGCCACTACTGTCGAAGAGGCGATGGCCCAGCCTGCGGAACGTGCTGTGGAGGCCCTCGAAGCGCCTGCTGCGGACGCCGTGACTAAGTATGTTGCGGCTGCGTCAAAGAATCAGGATGAGCTATAGCGCGGGTGAAATTAGCTTGTAGTAATTGGCTGTAGGGCCGTGAGTTACATCGGCTAGATCTTGCGTAGTTTTCCAGTGCCCGGGGTGTGGGTTCGCTCACACCCCGGGCGTTTTCATTGCTAGAAGTACTGTTCATCCACCTCTTTACGGGTTCTTCACAGGTGAACTGTGACGCCGGTTATTGGCACTTCGTTATCAATATGTGACACTTCATAGTGTTGCTTTACGGGTAATGCTTACTGGATAGGCCTACCCATGGGTAATAACCCTTTCCCTCTGCTGGTAAGACCTGGACACTTCCCATCAGAGGGTTGCCTCTTTGAGGCACCAAGACAAACGTATTTCTGCTGTCACCATCCGGTAGTTTGTGCGTGCACTTCCCCCATGGCGGGTTTTCCGCCGCAAGGATCAAGGTGATAACAGATGGGCCAAGCGCAAGGAAAACGGAGGGCGCAACCGCAGGGTTCGCGCGGCACATCTGTGCCAAAAAGTTCGCGTGCCTCGACCTCTCCGTATCAGGGTCGTCGCGCTGCTGAGAAAACTTCATCTTTTGCGCTTCCACTTTTGCGCTTCCCGGCAGTTGGATTTGCCCGCCTCAACAAGCCAGTTGTAGCGGCATCCGTTGCAGTTGCAGGTTTGGTAGGAGTCGGAGCGGTTGCTACCTCTGGGCAATCCGCCCCACAGACAGTTCAAGCCGAGCAAGTCGAACGTGGACCTCTAGGGACTGCGCCCATAACTGTGGCAGCGTCTCCAGCAGACGAAGCCGTCATGTCAGCTGCTGAGGTGCTAAATAGCGCTGTGGTTCTCCAAGGAGACAACGAAGCAATTGCCCGCGCGGCGAGTGAACTTGAAGCACTCCTAGCGGACCTCGAAGCTCAAGCTTCCACCAGCGCTCCAGCATCGACTCGTTCTGCAACTGCGTCACGCAGCTACTCGCGAGAATCACTGGATGACGCATCGCTCGCTTCACTCACTGATGAAGCCGTAGAGACCACTGACGAATCCGCATCAGGAAGCCAAAAAACGACAGATGGCTTGGGTGAAGCAGACTCTGACCTAAAGGGCTCTGACCTTAAAGACTCTGACGAGCAAGGCGTCACAGACAGTAGCGAATCGGCGTCCGATCTGCCCAGTGAACTGGTAGTCCAAAAAGACACCACCTACGTGGCAAAGCACGCGCTTGAAGCACCAGCTGAAGTAACCGACTCACAAGTGCAGATCATCTCCGAAGACTCCGACACTACGGTGGCAGTCACGGATAACACCGCTGAACTGCCCATTGGGGACATCACGGTGGTAGTGGAACTATCTGACTCCCACCTCACCGAGGNNGTGCCGATGAAGTTGAAGAAGAAGCGCTAGAAGCAGCTTGGGCATCAGCAATCAAGGCTGAGTCAAAAATCGGCACTTACTCGAACGGCCAGATCCCGCTTTCCGCACTCACGGAGCTCGCAAGCGTCCCAGGCCACTATGCCCGCGACGATGCCGCCATCATGTTTGCAGAACTTAACAAGGCGTTCAGAGCCGAGTTTGGCCGCAACATAAAGATGACTGACTCCTACCGTTCCTACAGCAGCCAAGTAGCAACCAAGGCGAACAAGGGCTGGCTTGCTGCCACTCCCGGCTATTCCAATCACGGTTGGGGCTTGGCCTTAGACATTGCCGGACCAGAGTCTCAGTGGAACACCACCGAGCGAAACTGGATGGTGAAGAACGCTCCAACCTACGGATGGATTTCACCTGACTGGGCGCAAACCACCAAGCCAGAACCTTGGCACTGGGAATACGCTGGACCATCAGTTTCAGCAGTCGGCCGTCAGGTCCNNACGCCTTCAACCCGTATTGGGTCGAAGGCGTTTTGTGTGAGACGCCTTCACCTATCCGCCCCGACCTTCTTTGAAAAATCACTAAAACCCCACGGGCCGAAACGTTCAAACTTGGGTAAAGTTAGGATAAAGTCGAAGTGCTTAGACGTTGGCAGTTCAAGGTTGTTCACCTCACTGCCGATCAATAAGTTCAACCTCTTAGGATGAAGTTCATTTTGATCCTATTTACTATCGCTCAGCAGGCAACGACGTCGCACCGAAAACTACATTCTGCGGCGTACTAGACGAGGAAGGAGTGGGCGGCTATCCGCCGCGCAGTGGCAATGAGCAAGATTGCGATTGGCATCATTGTTGTGATGACCGTACTGGGTATGGGCATCGCAGCCAGCATTGGCATGTTCTCTGCGTCTATCTCCGAACCTACTGTTGCGCAAGAGATCGAAGAAGTAGCCGGCAACGAATCGGTCACCTCTACGCTGGAAGACACCACAACCGGAGTCTCAGAAGCCGCAAAGCTCGCCGCTACCGATGATTCCTCCGCTTACCCTTCGGCTACACCAGAATCTTCGCTGTCTGAAACCGAAATTGCCTCTGATCTGAAACTGCAAGAGGTACGTGACACCTACCTGCGATTCACACAAGCCCTTCCAGGCGTCTCCGTTTTCTACGCAGTGAACGGCGAATGCGGTATCCAAGAATCCTGCATAGCTGAAGAAGACCCAAGCCAAATCTTGGTGAGGAAGTCGTGGGCGCAAGAGGCTAGCCCTGAAGAGATGGCCACTGCGCTTGCCCAAGCACACAGCGAAATTGCGGTCCGTC
>DFNY01000104.1:12306-15025 GCA_002376595.1 Jonesiaceae bacterium UBA3555
AGTTGCCCTCGCTGGTAGTTGCAGTTTCGTCGCCAAACTGCTGACCACAGCCCCTGTGGTGTTGCGGCAAAAAACGGTGTGCACCAAGCCCGAGGAAAGTGAGAGACTGCAGGTATGCCAGAACTTGATCTAGACCTCGAACACGACAACGCAATCGCAATGTACATTGCAATCGCGCCGCGTGATCCGCGTGATGCAAGTGCGGCGCAGGAGAGCGACTATCTGCCTCCCGTCACGCTGGAAGAACTCGCAGAACAACTCATCGCACTAGGGATTCCCAGCCAAGTAATGAATGGAGCCGACCTCGGCGCGCCAGGCTGGGTCATAGCCAAAACCTTGGGCGTGCGAGACGGTCGAGCCATTCGATGGGCTCCGCATGAAAACACTAGTGATGGTGAATACCCAACCATTGGCTTCGAAGACGTGGCAGCAACGTTGGCGCAGCGGCTGAACTCGTCCTGCCACATCGCAGATCACCCCACACTGCCAGCCACGCATGTGTCAGTGGAAGACGTGGTCGTTGACCTCAATGCCCGGGCAGCGTCGTTGGTGGGGGCATACCGCTCCACAGATGCCCCGTTGCTTGCACATGCGGCGCACGACGACATCTGGTTTGCTTTTGGGCAACCTTGGAGCGTTGTTGGATTCAACGGACCTGACGCCAATGTAGAGAATTTAGTTACGTGGGCTACCCGTGAGCCTTCGGTGCTACTGGAACGCCATGGTCCTTGGCGCACACTTACTGTGTCATTCGACGGAAACATTGAGGTTGTGCACGAGTGGGGTCCTACTTGGTACACCGTTGACCCACGGGATGAGAAGACTCAAGAAATGTCCAAACTGGTGTCGTTGGGTGAGCCAGATGCCGCGGAGTTTGTACTCTCACGTATTGAGCGCCCGCACGCAGATTCCACAATGTTCGCTGGACTGTTCAACCTCGATGACGTGGAAGCTGACCGGCTGGATTTGGTGCTGGCCGCAGGTGATATGGATGATCCGTTTACCTCGGTGTGCCGGATTTTGGGTTTGCCCGAAGCCGCCGCAGAACTCGCCGAGGGGTGGCGGGACGCATCAGAGCTACCAGGGGCAATATCTGCTGAGTTTGAGAGCTTGCCACGGGCCGCGTGGAGCTCTGTGACCACAGTCCCGCTGGAAAAGGACGTAACGTCCTACTTGACCCGGTTATGGATTGAACGCCCCACTGCGTACTACGTAATGAATGCTGCGGACNNCGCGAAATCGCGGGTACCGGAAGACGGCAGCCTTGAGCGCTGGCATCGCTGCACTCACTGTTGCAGATTTCTTTGTGCCGCGTCGGTGGAGAGGCCTTGGCCCCAGAGGCTAATGACTGCCCAGAGGCTAATAGTCGCCATGGGTTAAGCCTCGCCGGGGGGCAAGGGCAACCCAGAGGCTAATGACCGCCCAGAGGGGCTTGGCCGCAGAAGCAACTTGTCACCATGACATCAAGGGAGAGAACATGGATTTCCGCATTTTTACCGAACCCCAGCAGGGCGCGTCATATGACGATATTCTGCAGGTTGCCAAAGCCACCGAGTCTTTGGGTTTTGATGGTTTCTTCCGTTCGGATCACTACCTCACCATGGGCGGTGATGGACTGCCGGGCCCTACCGATGCATGGGTAACTTTGGCCGGATTAGCACGTGAAACGCAGCGGATTAAGCTGGGCACTTTGGTTTCCTCGGCTACGTTCCGGTTCCCCGGCCCGCTGGCAATTGCAGTTGCTCAGGTAGACCAGATGAGTGGCGGACGTATTGAGTTTGGTCTTGGTGCCGGATGGTTCGAACAGGAACACAAGGCGTACGGTATTCCATTCCCCAAAGCTCGATTTGGCTTGCTTGAGGAACAACTGGAGATCATCACTGGTCTGTGGGGCACACCGGTGGGGGAGCAGTACTCCTTTGAGGGGAAGCATTACCAACTCACCGATTCCCCCGCGCTGCCCAAACCCGTGGGGAGCGTGCCGGTCATCGTCGGTGGCGGCGGACCATCTCGAACTCCTGCGTTGGCTGCGCGGTTTGGAAGCGAGTTCAATACTCCGTTCATTGAGTTTGAAAAGCTGGGAAGCACATTCGCTCGGGTGCGCTCGGCGTGCGAAGCCATTGAGCGCGACCCGAATGAACTGACCTATTCGTCTGCGTTCGTTGTGTGCGTGGGTAAGGATGAAACCGAATTTGCGCGCCGAGCAGCTGCGATTGGGCGAGAGCCTGTTGAACTGCGCGAGCATGGCATTGCGGGCACAGTGTCTGAGGCTATCGATGCTATTGGTAGGGCAAAGGAGGCCGGAGCACAGCGTCTCTACTTCCAGGTCCTTGATATGTCCGATCTTGATCATCTGGATCTGCTGGCTCGGGAGGTTGTGTCTGCGTTGTGAGAGATAAACGCGGGCTTGGACGCTATAGGCCTTATTCGCGTGGTTTGCCGCTGGTGCCAGAGTAAGGTGATAGCAGCGACGCTGCGTGTGTTCTCCTAGTTGTTGTGGGAACCGACAGCGTTTGAACGCGGGATGGTTTGTTTCACCCCTGTCTGTCGTTTGCCTCACGGTGGCGGCACTTTGAACGGAAGTTAGAGCACACGTCATGAACCTGGGCCCCGAACAGTTTGTCCTTGTGGGACACAACTTCGAAGCTCTCGGTGTTGAGCGCCAAGTTAATGAGGCGCTTGCTGCACTCTTTGTGGACACAGTGACAGAGATGCCCTG
>DFNY01000104.1:15058-17565 GCA_002376595.1 Jonesiaceae bacterium UBA3555
TCTCACGTGTCCAGTTCGCGTCACACCGTCTATGGTCCTGCGGCCCCGGATGTGGATGTCAATGTGGGTGCCTGCGCGTATCGGATTGCGTCGTGTGATCTGGCTAGTGTCACCATTGAGTTTCTCAATGAGATTGGCCGGGTTTTGGGTAGGGCAGTGCTGGCTGAGGGCGTGCCTTATGTTTCGTACACTGCGGTGACTGCGCACGATGTGGGGCTTTCTGAGCCGTTCACAATGAACTATGAGTCGTGCGCAACGCATGATGTTGATGGTCGCCTTTATGGGCTGGTTACTACTGGGGCGTTTTCTGCGCGCAGTATTCGACTTCAGGCGGGCGACTTCATCTCGCTGATTGCGTTCCCTCAATTTTCCGACGAGTCCCCTGCTGGTATTGACCGTGCGGTTCGCGCTATTGCGCGCCATGCGAGTTACCCGGTGCTGCGCACAGAGGTAACGGCTGAGGTTTTGGACGGTTCTGTTTCCACAACNNCCCCCCCCCACGCTCCTGCCGTGAATGCTTCGGAAGTCTTGGGGCTGTTTAGTACGGTCTACGGCACCGCGCCGTTAGTTTCGGCTAAGACTTTGCACTGGTCAACACCTAAAGTTGAGGCTGCAAGTAGCGTGTGCGTGGACGGCATTTCGCCGGCGCATAGGGAAGTTATTGAGCGTGCAGTCGCGTCTGAGATCAGCGCAGACCTTGAACTGGATCCGCTGACTCCTCCTGACACGTACTTTGCAGGTAAGTCGCTGTATCGCAGTGCCTCTCTGTTGCAGTTGGCGGATCAACTAGGTGTGAGTAGTGCCAATGAGTATGCGGTGCACCTTGAGACCCGGTTTGCACAGTGGTTTAGGCCGCAGGTCGGATCGGAAGATGTCCGCACGTTCGTGTTCGATGACGTATGGGGCGGCGTTGTTGGACTTGAGGCGTCGTTCGGTGCAGACACATTCGATGAGCACCTCACTCACTATGGCTACTTTCTCTTCACGGCCGCGGTCCTAGGACGGCGCAATCCTGAATTGTTGGAGCAGTGGGGTAGTGCGGTCAGCGCTCTTGCCTTTGACATTGCTACACCAGTGACCAGCACTGAAGTCCCTGCTCTACGGGGCCTGGACATTTACAAGGGTCATTCGTGGGCGCTTGGTACTGGCAACTCCGAAGNNAACTGAGTCGGTCTCGGCTTGGAACGCAGTGGCGCTCTGGGCGCAGGTCGCGGGTCTGAGCTGGCTTGATGATCTCGCTGTTTGGGCAATGTCGTTGGAGGCTGAATCAGCCCGACGCTATTTCGTCCATTTTGATGATTCAGATCCGGTTCGGTCTTCTTACCGCCACACTGTTGTTCCAATGGCATGGGGCGGAAAGCATGACTTTGCTTCGTGGTTCAGCGGTGAGACGTCCGCGATGTTGGGTGTCTTGTTGCTACCGATGTCGCCTGTGGCTACCTATTTGGCTGGACCTACTGATCGAATTACGCAGAACGTTGAAGAAGCCGTGGGGTATTACGGAGAATTCAATGTCCAATATGGCGACTACGTCTTGATGTATCGCGCGCTTGGTGATGTAACTTTGGCGCAGCAGTCGTGGGAGGCTGCACAGCGACTCGATGAAAGGTGCATTGATGCGGCAAATTCACGCAGTTACATGCTGGCGTGGATTGCAGCCCGTGCCCGTTGATAGTGTTACTGCACACCATTAAACGCGTAACCCTCTTAATTTTCTCACTATGTGAGAAGTTGGGTATCGGGGCGCTGAAACCTCAGTTAACAAACCAGTATTCTCCACTAGGGCCATTTGAAGACCCTGCGCGCGCCGCCAGCGCGGGCACCATGCCAAACATGTCTTAGGAGACACTGTGAACTTCGGTTGGAAACTCTTCGGTGATGGCAAGACCATCGGCCCGAAGGACGTAGTTGGCCCAGGCGAGCGCCTGACGTGGCCACGCACCATCGGAATCGGTGCACAGCACATCATCGCGATGTTCGGTGCCACCTTCCTTGTGCCACTTCTGACTGGCTTCCCGCCAGCAACAACCTTGTTCTTCTCCGCAATTGGAACCATGCTGTTCCTGCTCATTACGGGCAACAAGCTACCTAGCTATCTCGGCTCGTCGTTCGCGTTCATCGCCCCACTTGCCGCTGCAACCTCCAGCCACGGCCACGGCGGTGCAATCTTCGGTGTGCTCAGCGCAGGTATCGTTCTTGCAATCATCGGTGTCATCGTTCACTTCGCCGGTGTGCGCTGGATCGAAGCAACCATGCCTCCAGTAGTTACTGGAACCATCGTTGCACTCATCGGCTTCAACCTGGCGCCTGCCGCGTGGGGTGGAACAGCACTCCTCAAAGACGCCGAAGGCAACGTCATCCTGAACGAAGCAGGACAAGTAACCGAAGTTGTCACCGGTGGGTTCCGCGCCGCACCACTGACTGCATTCGTAACCCTCGCAGCAATCATCTTGATCACGGTCCTGTTCCGTGGCCTGATCCGGCGTTTGTCCATCTTGCTCGGTGTG
>DFNY01000104.1:17688-17964 GCA_002376595.1 Jonesiaceae bacterium UBA3555
CGGTCACGTGAAGTCGGTATCCGCAATGACCGGCCAAAACCTTGACCAGATCACTGGACGCGCATTGATCGCAGACGGACTTGCAACCACGCTCGCAGGTGTTGGTGGCGGTTCCGGAACCACAACCTACGCAGAGAACATCGGCGTGATGGCAGCAACTCGTGTGTACTCCACGGCCGCCTACTGGGTAGCAGGTGTTGGCGCACTCATCCTGAGCCTTTCACCTAAGTTCGGTGCTGCGATCTCCACCGTTCCTGCCGGAGTTCTGGGTGGAGC
>DFNY01000003.1:0-3560 GCA_002376595.1 Jonesiaceae bacterium UBA3555
GGCATGGATGTCACGGCGCAGCGCAATAACTTCCTGCTCAATTAGCTGGGTTAGGTCATCGATTCGCTGCGCGCTTGGAAAACTCACACTTAGAGATTATCCCTTTGCCGAGCCCACGTGCGCGCATTGTTCACGGCGTAGACAGTATTTCGCTCTCAGCACTACCGCACTCCCGACGCGCAAACTAAATTCGCTAAGCAAGTTCCTCTAGNNCGAACCTGCTGAGCTCGAGCTCGAGTTGTCACCAATAGCGCATCATCGGTGTCAACCACCACAACATCATCGAGACCAAGAATGGTAATGACTCGCTTACCGGCCGGCACCACAACAGATCCCGCGCTTTGGATACGAACTACCTGCCCTGGATCTCCCAAAACCTTGGACCCAGCGTTGTCATCGGCAGGCAAAAGCGCTGCGAGAGAGTTGAAGTCACCTACGTCGTCCCATCCAAAGGAAGCTGGGACTACAGCCACCCCTCCTGCAGCGGCCGCTGGTTCAGCCACGGCATGGTCAATGGCAATCTTTTCCAAACCTGGCCATAGGCGAGCAAGTACCTCATCGCGGTTTTCGGTGTCCCACAACTGTGCGATCTCAATGATAGATGCGTGCAGTTCTGGCCGGAACGTAGCAAGGTGATTCAACAGGACAGTGACTCGTGAGATGAACATTCCCGCGTTCCAGCGATATTCGCCCGTTGCTAAATAGCGTTGTGCGGTGGCCGAGTCTGGCTTCTCTGTGAAGCTCTTGACTGCTCGAACGTCTAACGCACCTTCGAGCCCAAGTGATTCACCCCAGTGAATGTAGCCAAACGCGGTGGAGGGCCTGGACGCTGCAATTCCGATGGTTGCAACGTATCCAGCACGCGCCGCAGCAACTCCACTGCGGACCGAGGCCTCGAACGATGCTTGGTCTGTAATGACGTGATCCGCTGCAAACGAACCCATAATTACGTCGCCGTGTCGGTTCTTGAGAACCGCGGCCGCTAAGCCAATTGCGGCCATTGAATCGCGTGGAGACGGTTCAGTCAAAATGTTGCGCTCTGGCACGGATGGAAGCTGCGCAGAGATTCCCTGAGCATGGCGCCCCCCCGTGATTATCATGACGCCATCTGCCCCGGTCAATGGAGCAACCCGGTCCACGGTCGCTTGAATCAGAGTGCGCCCCGTTCCCGTGAGGTCATGAAGGAACTTTGGGGCAGAGGTTCGCGACAGGGGCCACAAACGCGTTCCGCTTCCACCAGCAGGGATTACTGCGAAGAAGTCTTCAATTACGTGAGACTCAGCCATGAGTTCCTCCAGTTAGACGGTGTTCTATGGTTCGAGGATACTTTGGTTTCTCACCCACTCACGAATGGACAATGGCGCGCCTTGCTGGGTTTCCCTTCTCCAAACCGCATTGATAAGCCGCGCAACGTTGGCCACGGGGTGAAGTCAGAAAGATCCCCGGGCCCCTCGTCCATATCACCGGCCACAATCTGAGACAGCGCTCTCCGACTCATCATGCCTCCATGACATAGCTGGCTTTGCGGGGCCACATTTGGGCCGATCTACCCGCACAACCACATGAGAATCTTGCGACTCGGGGACAATGGTCCCGCTTTGGAACAATTCGACTTCCACTTACCGCACATTGTGGGATACGTCACAACCCAGCCACAATCTAGCGGAATACGCCATGCGGGTGCGCATGTGACACAAAACATTCACTAGAGTGGAACCAAAGGTGGATCAGGACGGCGTCGTCCTTACCCTCCATCGCAGCTCTAGCTACGAAGTGAGGCACGGCACGGTTTATGGTCCCCAGTACCGTCACTCGCACACAGGAGGCGCCACAGTGCCCAGCGCACCTGCAGGAACTCTCTACCGCGGCCGCGAAGGCATGTGGTCTTGGGTTGCGCATCGCGTAACCGGAGTATTGATATTCCTCTTCCTTTTAGTCCATGTCCTCGACACCGCACTTGTGCGCGTCTCCCCCGAGGCCTACAACGCCGTCATTGGCTCCTACAAGACCGAGATCATGGGTCTTGGCGAGGCAGGACTCGTCGTTGCGATCGTCTTCCACGCATTCAATGGTCTGCGTATCATCCTGGTTGACTTCTGGTCCAAGGGACCTAAATACCAACGAGTCATGCTCTGGGTTGTCCTCGCGATGGTGGCAATCACCATGGCCGGATTCTTGCCTCGACACCTCGGCCACGTATTCGGAGGCAACTGATGAGCACCACCTTTAGCGACCCTCGCGCCCCATACCAACGCACGCGTCTAGCGCGCACCAACACCGAACTATGGGCGTGGCTCTTCATGCGCATCTCGGGAGTTGTTCTGGTACTCCTGATCTTCGGCCACCTCTTTGTGAACCTCATGGTTGGTGAAGGAATCAAAGCAATTGACTTTGCCTTCGTTGGTGGAAAGTGGTCCTCGCTGTTCTGGCGAATTTGGGACCTACTCATGCTCTGGCTAGCAATGATTCACGGCGCCAACGGCGTCCGTACCATCATTAACGACTACGCCGAGAAGTTCCTCACCAAGACCATCTTGAAGGGCCTGTTGCTCGTAGGTTTTGTCCTCACCGTAGTGCTCGGAAGCATGGTGATCTTCACATTCGACCCATGCCCTGCCAACAGCCCTGCAGAACTACTGCCGTCCATCTGTACTGCAAAGTAGCTCGCACCCTCGTTTCCCAAGGAGGCATCACCTCAGATGCAAACTCATCAGTATGACGTAGTCATCGTCGGAGCCGGTGGAGCAGGTATGCGTGCTGCCCTCGAAGCGTCCGGCGAAGCACGTACCGCCGTAATCTCAAAGCTCTACCCCACCCGCTCGCACACCGGTGCCGCTCAAGGGGGCATGTGCGCAGCCCTAGCAAACGTTGAAGAAGACAACTGGGAATGGCACACCTTCGACACAGTCAAAGGTGGCGACTACCTAGTTGACCAAGACGCAGCAGAAATCATGGCGAAAGAAGCCATCGATGCAGTGCTTGACCTCGAACGCATGGGACTACCGTTCAACCGAACCCCAGAAGGCCGGATCGACCAACGCCGTTTCGGTGGCCACACCCGCAACCATGGTGAAGCGGCTGTTCGCCGCGCCTGCTATGCAGCAGACCGTACCGGGCACATGATTCTGCAGACCCTGTACCAAAACTGTGTGAAGCAGAATGTGGAGTTCTTCAACGAGTTCTACGTATTGGACTTGATTGTGGACCATGACCTCTCGGCAGGGCACGTTGCACACGGTGAAGAAGTCAACGCAACAGGTGTGGTCGCCTACGACCTCGCAACTGGAGAAATTCACGTCTTCCAAGCAAAGTCCATCGTGTTTGCAACGGGCGGCGCCGGCAAGATCTTCAAAACCACGTCCAACGCTCACACCTTGACCGGTGATGGCATGGCATTGGCTCTGCGCCGAGGCTTGCCACTCGAAGACATGGAGTTCTTCCAGTTCCACCCAACAGGCTTGGCAGGACTTGGAATCCTCCTCTCCGAAGCCGCACGTGGTGAAGGTGGAATCCTGCGAAACGGTAATGGCGAACGCTTCATGGAACGCTATGCGCCAACC
>DFNY01000003.1:3566-9109 GCA_002376595.1 Jonesiaceae bacterium UBA3555
CTCACCTGGAACCGGCACACATTGACGCCAAACTTCCAGACATCACCGAGTTCGCACGCACTTACCTAGGCATTGAGCCGTACACCGAACCAGTTCCGGTATACCCAACCGCACACTACGCAATGGGCGGAATCCCAACCAACGTAGATGCTGAGGTACTGCGTAACGCAGACGACGTGGTTAAGGGACTCTACGCAGCCGGAGAAGTGGCTTGCGTATCAGTACACGGATCCAACCGTTTGGGAACCAACTCGTTGCTTGATATCAACGTGTTTGGCAAGCGCGCCGGACGCACTGCGGCAGCCTATGCAAAGACCGCACAGTTCATTGATCTTCCCGAAGATCCAGCTGCACGCGTCATCGCGCAGCTCGAGGAACTGCGCACGCGCCCAGACGGCGAACGTGTCTCAGACGTACGCAAGGCCCTTCAAGAAACCATGGACGCGAACGCTCAGGTGTTCCGAACTGATGGATCGCTGAGCCAGGCACTGGCAGACATCCGCATATTGCAAGACCGCTACACCCGAGTCTCAGTTCAAGACAAGGGCAAGATGTTCAACACCGACCTCCTTGAGGCGCTTGAACTAGGCTTCTTGCTTGATATCGCTGAAGTAACGGTCATCGCAGCATTGAACCGCAAGGAATCACGAGGCGGGCACTTCCGTGAGGACTTCCCTGACCGCGACGACGCGAACTACATGCAACACACCATGATTTACCGTCGTCCAAGCGACTTCGAATACGAAGTCGATACAGAAGCAGAGTTGTCTCCTGTGTCTGCTTTCACCCGCGCTGACAACTTTGACTCGTACCGCGTTGTTCTGGGGGCTAAGCCTGTAGTTCAGACCCGCTATGAGCCAATGGAACGGAAGTACTAATGTCGCCTTTACTGACACGAGCTAAGTCGGCCCCGGCACCAACTACTCCGGGAGAGATTCCGTCCTTCGAAGTAACTTTGAAGGTTCGACGGTTCCTACCTGAATCAACTCACGGCGACCAGGCGTACTGGGACGAGTACACACTCACCATGTACGGCACCGACCGTGTTCTTGATGCGTTGCACAAGATCAAGTGGGATCACGATGGCTCACTCACGTTCCGTCGTTCCTGCGCTCACGGTATCTGTGGTTCAGACGCAATGCGTATCAACGGGCGCAACCGTTTGGCGTGCAAGACTCTGCTCAAGGACCTCAACCTATCCAAGCCAATTACCATCGAACCCATTAAGGGCTTGCCGGTCATCAAGGACTTGGTTGTGGACATGGAGCCGTTCTTCGCGTCTTACCGCGAAATCATGCCGTTCNNCCAGCCCTCACGCGAGCGAATTCAATCGGCTGAGCAGCGTGAACGTTTTGATGACACGACTAAGTGCATCTTGTGTGCGGCCTGCACGTCTTCGTGCCCAGTGTTCTGGACAGACGGACAGTACTTCGGGCCAGCAGCAATCGTGAACGCGCACCGTTTTATCTTCGATTCCCGTGACGAGGGCGCTACACAGCGCCTAGAGATCCTCAACGACAAGGAAGGCGTGTGGCGGTGCCGCACCACCTTTAACTGCTCCGAGGCGTGCCCGCGTGGCATTGAAGTCACCAAGGCGATCCAAGAAGTGAAGCAGGCGATCATTCGTAGGGCAATCTAGCTTCTTCCTCAATACGAAGGGGGGCTACAACCATTGGTCGGAGCCCACCTTCGTTCTATCCCCTATACGGGTTACGGGGGCGAATCTGTTTGAGCGCTCCG
Organism: Jonesiaceae bacterium UBA3555; assembly: GCA_002376595.1. GTDB lineage: Bacteria > Actinomycetota > Actinomycetes > Actinomycetales > Cellulomonadaceae > Timonella. The sequence goes on from DFNY01000003.1 coordinate 5,307, forward strand.
AGTCTGGGAGCCAGATTGCTGCGCGGCTTCCTAGCGCTCACTCTTTTTGCGGGAGGACGTTCGTGCGGTGAATCGCCCCACTGCAATTCCCCCGAGTACCAGGAGTACCTTAGGCACCCATCCCAACTCCTTAGATGGCTGAGGTGGGTTGTCTGTGGTGCCTAAGTGCGAACGTGGAGACGAAGAGCGCTGATCTGCGTTACGCGCCGAATCAATGTAGGCGACTGCACGTGATTCGTCTGCCAACTCATCTAGGAGTGGAAGTGGCGGGTTAGCTGTGAAGGCCGCGGCCGTGAGCAGGATCCGTGCGCAGAGGTATAGCCACACGAGCAGGGTCACTAATACGGCGGCAGTTTTGAATACCGGGTTGTTAGCAGCGGAACCAACGACCACTGAAGTTCCGAGGTACCTAATGAGTCCGAACCCTGCTGCAGCTATAAATGACCCCCACAACAAGTCTTTGCGGGGAACCTTCACCGCGCACAGGACGCGCACAATCATCATGAATACTGCGGCGTCGAGCAGGAACGACACTACGAGCGACCCTAGGGTGACCATCACCCGTCCAGCGTCGCCCAATGTGACAATGCGATCCAAGAACTGAAGAATTCCGTTCACTGCGATACCTGCTACCGAAGTGATCAGCACGCCTAGCGCTACTCCAATAAACCCAAGGAGGCTTCTTACCTTTGCTCCAATCGCGCTATCTCCTGCTGGGGGAAGGTTGAACATCGCCCGCACCGATGAGCGGATGGATTCCATACAAGAAATAACTGACCACAGTAATACTCCTGCGGCGATTGCCGAGGTGATGGTCATGCCTGTGCTCAGAACGAGTGAATCAAGAGGGAGTAACCCTTGCTGGGATCCGGTGGAGATGAGTCCTGGCACCGCCTTGTTGACTGTTTCAACTATTGACTGACGCAGTTCATCATCATTGCCCATAAAACGAACAAGCACGGTAAAGCTGATAGTGAGGGCTGCAAACAACGAGAAAATGGCTTTGTAGGTTATTCCACCACTGAGAAGCGCTCCATTAGCTAACCCATACTGTCGCAGCGTCCTGGCCACACGGGTTTTTTTCCACCATGAAATAGCACTAGTAATGCCGTGTTTTGCCTTGCCAAAGGTATTTCCAGTCACCAGTTTAGTCTAGGCGAGAAGGACTGGTCTGGCTCGTTAGAGCCCTACTACGAAAGCTCTCACTCGGGTACTGGAAGACCAGAATCGAGCGCGCTACCCAATGGGTAGCGCAGGATTGAGCGCCAGACGTCGTCCTCACCGTGTTCGTACAGGTGAACATTGGCAACTTCAAACTCGGCCTCGTAGAACGCCATCTTGTTGAAGGCTTGGTCAAGCAGTTCATCTTCGATGTTGTGTGCAACGGTCACGTGAGGGTGATAGTTGAACTTCGTGTCCTGAGCTAATGGACCAGTTCGCAGTGATCCTTCGAGCTTTTCGCAGGACGAGATCCCGGCTACCACTTGGATAAAGACCACTGGCGAAACGGGACGGAATGTCGCACTGCCACGCAAGTGGACCCGAAATGGACTAACCGCAGCACACACTGTCGCAATGTGACGGTCAATAGCTTGGAATTCTTCGCCGCTAATTGCAGTCGGCCCAATAAGCGTGATGTGGGGTGGAATCGAATCAGCCAAAGGATCACCGAAAGCTCGCCTAGCGTTTTGGAGTTCACTAGCCATCGGATCTGGTATCTCAATTGAGATACCAATCCGACGCTCGCCTCCGCTACGTTCCGCCACCTGCATCGTTATGCACCGCGTCCCGGGGCCAGTAGCCCAACCTTGTCGTAGACGCGGTCTACGGTGACTTGTGCGATTTCGCGTGCCTTCGCAGCACCGGCAGCCAAGATACGGTCAAGTTCCGCTGGGTCGTCCAAGTAGACGTTCACGCGCGATTGGAACTCGGTGAGGAAATCAGCCATGATTGCCGCGAGATCTACCTTGAGGTGGCCGTACTGCTTTCCGGCGTACTCCACTTCGAGTTCGGTGATGGACTTGTTGGTCAGAACCGAGTAGATGTTCAGAAGGTTGGACACACCTGGCTTTTCGGCCACGTCAAAACGAATTTCGGTTCCAGCGTCCGTCACTGCAGACTTGATCTTCTTTGCGGCGGCTTTAGGGTCTTCCAACAACCAGATGGTTCCCTTGCCCGTTTCGGACTTGCTCATCTTTGCCGTTGGGTTTTGAAGGTCGTAGATCTTGGCAATGGTCTTCACAATGTGACCTTCTGGTACTACAAACGTGTCGTCACCAAAGCGCGTGTTCATGCGTTCTGCAAGGTTGCGTGTAAGTTCCAGGTGCTGACGCTGATCTTCTCCTACGGGCACCAGNNCCATGAGCACCGGGTAGGTGAAGAGCCCAACGGTAGTTCCGTCGTTTCCTTGCTTTGCAGATTTGTCTTTGAACTGGGTCATTCGGCCAGCTTCACCAAATCCTGTTTGGCAGGAAAGAATCCAAGAGAGTTCTGCGTGCGCTGGAACATGAGATTGCACAAATAGGGTTGAACGTTCGGGGTCCCCTCCCCCAGCCAGGTACTGCGCAAGGGAGTTCCTAGTGCGTTCACGTAGCTTTGCGGGGTCTGGATTGACGGTCAGCGCGTGTAGGTCCGCCATCATGTAGAACGTGTCGTATGAGTCTTGAAGCTTTACCCACTGTGTCAACGCTCCAATGTAGTTCCCCAGTGAGAGGGAGTCATTTGAGGGTTGCATTCCCGAGAGGATTCTCGGACGGGGCGTTTCAATAGTCATGATGTCCATTCTGACAGGGTGAAGTGTGTTTGCCGAATCGCGTTCACACTGCGGCATTTCTGGTGTTCAAATGTGGAGGCTTTGAGGTGTTCGGTTGGGCCCAGCGGAGAATACTGCCATGCATCAACTTCCGGTAACCCTACCTAATTGGAAGTAACCCCAGGGCTCCTTGACGAGCCCGGCTTAGGTTGCTTCGCTGTCAAATGGGGCTTGGATTCCCACGGCGAGCGGCTGGTAGCTTTCAAACCCTAGCGTTCTTTCCACAGTTGGGGGCAAGGGTTGTGCGGCGTTTGCCGCCAAAGTGCTGGCCCCTGATGCTGCGGCAACTGCCATAGTCGCTTGGCTCGTGCCCGCGCTGGCGGCTGCCTGAGCCTTGAGCGCTTGCTTTGCTTGGTAGTTGGGATCGAGGATTGTGTCTTCAATCAGGGTGTCGCGCACGATCTTTCGTGGATCGTACTGGCGCGGGTCAAGCTTTTGCCAATCGATTGAGGACACTTCTGGCCCGAGCTCTTCGTCGACTTTTGACTTAGCTTGGTCAACGAACTGTTTTGCCCCACGAATGAACTTGGTGAACTGCTGGACGTACTGCGGCAACCGTTCCGGTCCGATAACAAGCAGAATGATCACCAAAATGATCAAGAACTCGCTGCCGTTGATGTCGAAGAACACTGAAAACCTCTAGTCTTTGGAACCGGGCAAGTACTACTTGCTCGTTGCTTCACCCAGGACAATTGTCACGTCGCGTTCGGACGTGCCGTCACGCAGAGTGAGGACCACTTCGTCTCCCGGTGCTTTTGCGCGAATTGCCACAATGAGTTCGTCTGATTGTGCTACGGGCCGGCCATCAATTGCAAGAATGATGTCGCCTGAGCGGATGCCCGCTTTTGCTGCTGGCCCGCCTGGAGTGACCGGTTCTTGCCCTTGGATCGAGTTTTTTACAACGCTTACGCCTTCACCGGTGTATGCGGGGTCAAGTAGTACGCCAATGATTGGGTAAGTTGCTGATCCAGTCTCGATAATTTGTTGAGCA
>DFNY01000003.1:9159-10806 GCA_002376595.1 Jonesiaceae bacterium UBA3555
AGTTGATGTAGGCCGTAGCTTGGGAGTCCCCTGCTGAAACGGGTCGGTTCAGCGCGGAAACTATTCCGGTGGTGACAGTTCCTTCGAGTCCCAATGGTGCGCCGATAGCGATGACTGGGTCACCGACTACTACGGCATCTGAATCACCGAGCGTCAGGGTGGGAAGGTCATTACGATCCACTTTGATGACGGCGAGGTCATACTCGATTGTTGATCCCACGACTTCTGCCATGAGTTCTTCGCCGTCGCTGAACGTCACCGAGAGCCTGCCGGGCGTTGCTCCGTCTACTACATGCTGGTTGGTCAGGATGTATCCGTCTTGGGAGATAACAAATCCGGATCTTGAGGATCCGCCGTCTTTGGTACCAACTTCGATGAACACAACAGAGGGTAGAACTTGGGCAGCGGTGCTTGCAACTGATCCGTCAGGTCTTACTTGGTTGTCTACATTGCCCGGTTGCACGTGGTTAATAACGGCGCCAGGTTGGGCAGTGCGATTAGCAATAATGGCTCCACCTAGTGCGCCTCCGGCTAACGACAGCGCCATCAGCGCAGCGATCATTCCGGCTCCAAGCCGGCCCCGCCGTGGAGAGGTTGCGCTTTCAGAGTCGCCGGTTGTCAGCGGTGCGCCAAGGTGTGTCGCGGTTGTGTACCCGTCGCTCAATGGTGGCGGGTAATTCACTGCCGGGTTAGAACTCGCAGGCGCAAACGGGTTGGATGGCAACGACTGAGAAGCTGGAACGTTGGGTGCGCCGTACGCAGCGCCCGCTCCCCCGAAAGCCGAAGTGCTAGGCGGCTGCAAACCTAAGTGCGCCTGCGGCGTTGCGTCGGNNGGGCGTCGAGTTTGGGGCGTAAGTGCTCTGACTTTGCGACGATGGCTCAACTGTTGTGGGAGTGTCGCCGAAGGTCAGTTTTTGCGTGAGGGGTTGGTTCGGTTCTGGGCTAACAGGCAGCGGTTGCGTGTGCCCGCTGGCTACCTCAAGGCGTTGGGTTTCTGCCTGAGAATCCTGGCTGCGTTGCAGGTTGAGCAGGTGCATTCGCTCGGTTTGAGCAGCTTCAGGAGGAGCTGGAACTGGTAGGGCCTGCGCAGTTGACTCAGTTCCTGCGAGTTCGGCAGCATCGCTCGACTTTGTACCAGCGCCTGGTTCGTTGTGGGCGTCCAGAAGCTCGGCACCCTGATCAGGGAGGTTGTGCGGTGCGAACCTGTCTTCGCTTGGCACCCCAGGGTTGGTGTTACTCACTTATTGCTCCTGCAAGATCTGAAAAACCGCGGATGAATCGGGCGCTTATTCCGGTGTCGTATCCTTCGACTTCGAACGATTGACATAGTTCCATGAGCTGCTCGGTACTCAGCTGCGAAACCAGTTCTATGACGGTGTCACCGCTTTGCCACACCAGGTGAGCTGGCTGAGATGATAATACGTACACTGAGCCGCTTGCGGCATCGAACGTCTCATATTTGCTTATCTTCTCAGTGTCGAGTTTTCCCTTGGCTTCGGAGATAAGGGCCATTCCTGACGGGGTCTTTACAACGATCTCTAGTTCTTGGTTGCGCCCGTTGAGATACCCAACACGTTGAACGCTCACGCCATGTGGCAAATACTCCGGGGCCGACCATCCGTTGGATCGAAGCCACTCTTGGAGAGC
>DFNY01000003.1:10836-11111 GCA_002376595.1 Jonesiaceae bacterium UBA3555
AAGAGTTTCGCGTCTTGAACTACACCAAGACGTTGTGCCAAAACTGAAGTGTTCGAAACCGGATTGATCACTGGCGGCGAACCAAGGATGAACGCTGCAGTGCAGGCACTACCAAGCGCAAAAACAGCGGTGTACTTTAGCCACTGACTTGCTGTCTTCGGTTGCTTGAGATCACCTGAGAATGCAGTTTTTGGAACTTCAGCGACCGGAATAAAGGGGTTCACTCTGGCACTAGTTTCGACTGGCGATTCGCTCTGCGGCACTTGAGTGTGGGC
>DFNY01000081.1:0-3593 GCA_002376595.1 Jonesiaceae bacterium UBA3555
GGACGCTGCGGACAGATTGGTGGGGGTCTTTGCACCTGCGGCTGCACCGGTCCACGCTGCGGCCAAGAATTCTTGGGTTGTTGCCACGAGGTCATGAGCTCGGCGGCGGATTCGTTCTGGGTCGCTCAGAACAATGTGTGATTCGGGGTCAAAGAGGTCTGCAACCGGAACCATCTTGTCCACCAGCGCTGGGGCTAGAGATTCCATGCCTTCGACTGCGATTCCGTGTGCGAGTTTCTCAAGCATTTCTGCGGCGCCACCCGATGTTGTCTCGGCAAGTTCGCCGGCGCGCTGCTTGACTCGCTCCGTGAGGAGAAGTTCTCTACACGGTGGGGCCCACAATCCTTGTTCGGCTACTTCTAGTGTTCGCTGATCTGCAACCGCAAAGTGGCGGATGTCTTCAACTTCGTCGCCCCAGAACTCCACTCGCAATGGGTGTGCTTCGGTTGGCGGGAAAACATCAAGGATGCCCCCGCGCACCGCAAATTCACCGCGTCGCTCCACCATGTCAACGCGGGCATAGGCAGCGTTGCTCAGGTCTTGCGCAACCTGCGAAAGGTCAGCGTTGTCACCTGCGACCAGACGTACCGGTTCAAGGTCGCCCAATCCGGTCACTACGGGCTGGAGTAGAGCACGCACCGGCATGACGAGTGCTCGGATCTTGCCAGTAATACCTTGACTTGTGGGGTGCGCTAAACGGCGAAATACTGCAAGCCTGCGCGCCACAGTGTCTGCGCGTGGTGACAGCCTTTCGTGTGGAAGTGTCTCCCACGCGGGCAGAGTCGCCACACTTTCATACGGAAGGTAGCAACGCAGTGCGCTTGCTAACTCGTCTGCTTCACGTCCTGTGGCAGTAACAATAACTATGGGACGCGAGTTCTCGTCGGAAATCTCAGGAATGGGTCCGTCGCTGCGTCGTGCGCCTGCCATTGCGGCTAGCAATGGCGCCCGCACGCCTGGGCTCGCTACAACGTTGAGGGCTCCGCGCGCGGGTACGGAATGAATTACCTCGGTTGCAGCGTTGTCCTCGAGTAGTGCTGGGATAATTCCCGTGAGGTTCATAACGACCTTTTCATTTCTCAAGTTGCTTAAACGGCGATGTCNNAGATTGCTCAACTTTTGGACAGTATTACCATTAAAGAATCGGTTTTTGGCTCTAGTTGAAGTTGGATGTGCTCCGATGCCACAGTTACGATCACGCACAGTTACCCATGGTAGAAACATGGCCGGCGCCCGCGCACTTTTACGTGCCGCAGGAGTCGACGGCAATGACTTTGGCAAGCCAATTATCGCAGTTGCCAACTCATTTACCGAGTTTGTTCCCGGTCACACTCACCTGCAGCCAGTTGGCCGCATTGTGTCTGACGCTATCAAGGCTGCGGGCGGTATTCCACGCGAGTTCAACACGATCGCTGTTGACGACGGCATCGCCATGGGACACGGCGGCATGCTCTACTCACTGCCATCGCGAGACCTCATCGCAGACTCAGTTGAGTACATGGTTGAGGCCCACTGCGCAGACGCGATCGTCTGTATTTCCAACTGTGACAAGATCACCCCAGGTATGCTCAACGCCGCTTTGCGCCTGAACATTCCGGTCATCTTTGTTTCCGGTGGCCCTATGGAGGCAGGCAAGGCCATCGTTGCAGATGGCGTTGCAAAAACCCACTTGAACCTTATCAACGCGATTAACTACTCAGCAGACGACAACGTCTCCGACGACGCCCTCAAGCAAGTTGAAGAAAACGCGTGCCCAACCTGTGGCTCTTGCTCAGGAATGTTCACAGCGAACTCCATGAACTGCCTCACCGAAGCTCTTGGCCTGTCGTTGCCTGGTAACGGTTCAGTGCTTGCAACCCACGAAAAGCGGCGCGCCTTGTTCGAAGAAGCAGGCCGCACCATTGTGAAACTAGCTGAGCGCTACTACTTCGAAGATGACGACTCAGTCCTCCCCCGCAATATCGCGAATAAGGCTGCGTTCAACAACGCAATGACCCTCGACGTTGCAATGGGTGGATCATCCAACACGGTGCTTCACATCCTTGCGGCAACGCAGGAGGGTGAGATTGACTTTGACCTCACCGACATCGAAGCAATTTCGCGTCGAGTTCCATGCTTGTCAAAGGTTGCACCGAACCACCCGAACTACCACATGGAAGATGTGCACCGTGCCGGTGGTATCCCAGCGCTCCTTGGTGAGCTGAACCGTGCGGGCCTTTTGGAAACCGACGTTACGTCCGTGCACACCCCAACACTCCAGCAATGGCTAGACAACTGGGACATCCGTGGCGGCAAGGCAACCGATGTTGCAACCGAACTGTTCTACGCAGCGCCAGGCGGAGTCCGCACCACTTTGGCGTTCTCAACGAACAACCGTTGGGAATCACTGGACACCGATGCAGAAAACGGCTGCATCCGCTCCGTTGAGCACGCATACACAGTAGAAGGCGGGCTCGCGGTTCTCCGCGGAAACGTTGCAGAGGACGGCGCCGTCATTAAGACCGCCGGAATCGACCCAGAAGTGTTCCACTTTGTTGGCACTGCTCTTGTATGTGAATCGCAGGAAGAAGCAGTAGACAAGATCTTGACCAAACAAGTTCAGCCAGGTCACGTGGTTGTGGTCCGCTACGAGGGTCCTGCAGGCGGCCCTGGTATGCAAGAAATGCTCTACCCAACCTCTTTCATCAAGGGACGCGGCTTGGGTAAGGTCTGTGCACTGATCACCGACGGTCGTTTCTCCGGAGGCTCCTCTGGTATTTCAGTTGGCCATATCTCCCCTGAGGCGGCAGCCGGTGGAACCATTGGCCTCATTGAAGACGGCGACGAAATTGAGATCGATGTGAACTCGCGTTCCATCAAGCTCAACGTTGCTGAATCCGTTCTAGCCGAGCGTCGCACCAAGATGGAAGCTTCAGAAAACCCATGGCAGCCTAAGAACCGCGAACGTAAAGTGTCGGCAGCGCTCAAGGCCTACGCTGCGATGGCAACATCTGCAGACAAGGGCGCTGTGCGCGACATCAGCAAATTGCGCTAGTACACGTACTTAGAGGCTCAANNACACCATCTACGGTGTACACCCCCTTGGCTTTGCCTTGGCAACCTACCACACAGAGTAGAAACTGCGAGTGTGCCCCTGTGCGCCCATACGCAGACCGGCCGAGTGCGAATCGTTTAGGTTTGGCTGCGAGAGGCAAGGTGGTAGGTGACAACGGCTTAGATCNCGCGCACAATTATCGACAGCGCACAACGCTGTTGCGCACTATTTCCTAGTTCGCAGCGCACCGACCAAGGGGAACACAACGTGGAAGAAGAAACGCCAATACAGACTCCGCCTCAAGGTGCGAAGTTGATTTTCACCGTCTTCATCTTGATTCTATTGGCGGTCCACCTTGTAGCGATGTTCTTGTGGATTGCCCCAAGCAATGCAATCTCAAACGCTGTAACAAAACCCTTGCGCGCTTATGCACTTCCGGTATGGCAACAGTCATGGTCACTGTTTGCTCCCGACCCAGTCCACGCAGCGTACTACCTAGAGGTACGCTCAATTCCACAGGACCTTACAGAGACACAGTGGCTGGACGCCTCAGCTACAG
>DFNY01000081.1:3619-5166 GCA_002376595.1 Jonesiaceae bacterium UBA3555
CAGTCAACGAGTTGACCAGCGAGCAGAACGCCTTCTTCACGTGGAACTATCACGACAACGCGTGGGAGCGGATGACCGCTGATGCGTTCGGAGAAGGTAGTTCTGCCCCCTCGCAGTTTGTTTCCGCCCAAAAATGGGACCTTGCGGCAACCGCCTATGCAACCCAATATCTGCAAGCCCAAGGGGTGCTTAGTACCACTGATTTTGTACAGTACCGAATCGTTCGCATTGCCGCACCCGGTTTTGACGAACGCGCTACAGCCGAGAACCAACGATCAGTGTCGTTCACTTCTGGTCGAAGGCCAGCCACTTCCCTGCCAGACCAAGACCAGGCCGGTTTCCAGTCAGCATTGGAGAAGTTCTGATGATTAATGGCGTAATGACTGAACTGAACCGGGGCATTGATAGGGCTTTGGTGTGGTTTACCGGAGGATTGCGAGGCGGATGGGGTGCTTCGTTCCTACGCATCATCCTTGGAGTGACACTTTTAGCGCAGTTACTGGTGAATTTCCCCTTCCGCAGTTACCTGTGGGGTCCCGCTTCGGCGTGGGGGCAGGAACTTGCGCCCAACTCGCAATTTCCATTCCAGCGTGCTCTGTTTGGTCCAACGAGCGACCTAACTGTTATGACAGTGGCGTACGTGGTGTTGTGCATCGCTGCTGTGTGTTTCTTGCTTGGTTGGCATACCCGCCTTGCCACCGCCGTCGTATTGGTTCTACACACTCTCATGACCTTTTCAGACGGCGTGTATATGGACCAGAGCGACAATTTCTTACGTTTCGCGCTGATCTATTCGCTCTTCATGCGTACGTGGGCTCATTGGTCGCTGGACGCTCGTAGGCTGGCTAAGGTTTCTGCGGACTCCCAACATCCAGCGCAGAGGTTGAGGAACCGGATTGAGCCGTATGTGGTTATCGTGCACAATGCTGCGTTGACTGCGTTTGGCGCTCACATTTGCATGATCTACGTTGCCTCTGCCATGTTCAAGATTCAGGGCGAGAAGTGGCAGCACGGAACTGCTGTTTTCTATCCGTTGCAAATCCCGCACTTTGCACCTTTCCCCGCGCTCTCAGACCTCGCCACTGCTCANNGGCTTCCTACGCTGCCGTGTACTTCCAGTTGTTCTTCCCGTTCATGCTTCTAAACAAGTGGCTCCGCAAGGTTGCGCTGTTAGGCATCGTGGGCATGCACTTGGGTATCGCAGTACTGATGGGACTGCCGTTCTTCTCGTTCTTTATGCTTGCTGGTGATTCCATCTTTGTTTCCAGCAAGACCTACCAGCAGGTGGATCGCTGGGTTCGTGCGCGTTTTGGTCGCAGGCTTGATAAGAGGCAAAGAGGTTCCGCCCACTCGGGTGACCAAGGACTTAGAGACGACCCTGCGGCTCAGGCACAGGAACAGGAACTAGACCCGGAACCTCAACGCCCACTGTCCGTTGGAAAGTAAGAGATTCGCATGCGGCCTAAGAAATTGATGGACAGCTAGTCGCTCGCGCTACTCGCTAGCGTTATGCGGTCCAAAATGGTTTAGCCAATCTGGGTCGCGCC
>DFNY01000081.1:5172-6868 GCA_002376595.1 Jonesiaceae bacterium UBA3555
GGGCCACCCACTTTCGTACTGTGATTTAGAACTGGCTAACGCATAGTTCACGTACCAGCTTGAAGGTCACGTGCACAGTGAAGGTCACTCAGCTTCTGCTGGTGCTGCCTCGGATCCTTCCACAGCAACTTCGTCCTCTTCTAGCTCCGCAACGATCTCAGAAACAACCGCAACAACCTGCTCTGGGTCGTTTTCAAAGGCCTGTCCCTTAGGCAACTCAATGTCCTTGACGTACAGTACCGTGCCGGCTTCGAGGCCCTCAACGGAAACCTCTACATGCTCTGGCAATGCTGCAACGTCAGCTGAGATGGATGCGTTGTGGAGGTCGAGAGTCACCTGAGCGCCCGGAGCGACGTCGCCAACCAGCACGACTGGTACGTCGATTGTCTGCTTCTCGCCGGCCTTTACTGCAAGGAAGTCGATGTGCTCAACTACGCGTCCGATGGCATCGCGTTGGACATCCTTGATAATTGCCTTGTGGTTCTTCTTGCCAATGGTGATGGTAACCAGAGCGTTGCGGTGGTTCTTGATAATCAAGAATGCTTCGTGAGCATCCACTAGGACGTGCTGTGCTTCGCCACCGTGAGAGTAGATAACTGCGGGAATGTTTCCGTCACGACGTGCCTGCCGTGCTGAGCCCTTACCGAAAGTTTCGCGTGCGGTACCAACAAGTTTTACGTCTGACATAGTTCTCTCCATTTACTAGGAAAATTGGTTCGTTGCACCCCATCCAGACGTGACAGAACGGCCACATATGACCGCTCCAGTCGCCCTGAATTGGGCGCAAAGCAAGTGCGTTCCGCACTATGAGTTACGGAACTTCACCAGCCGGTACCGAACCACACTTACGCGCAAGTGTCCGGTACACCTCATTCCAATCTACTCCTAGCAACGCAATCTCGCATTCGCATAGGTCACAGGGTTAAGAAACGGACAAATCTTTCATGCAGGTAGTCGCAAGTTACGCCTATTTGGTGTGGTACTTGCCCTGAGCGGCAGCCAACCCATCCAAAATAACCATTTCCACACAATCAGCGGACTCGTCGAGAAGGAATGGCAAATCCTTTGCCTCTGCTGAACTGAAGTTCTTCAGTACAAAATCAGCCACTTCCATGCGGCCAGGAGGCCTACCAATACCTGAACGGACTCGCACATACTGCTTTGTGCCCAGCGCCTTGGAAATGTCGCGCAGACCATTGTGGCCACCCTCTCCCCCACCAATCTTGCACTTGATGTCACCGAACGGGATATCGAGTTCGTCATGCACCACAATGATGTGGTCCGGCTCAATATCAAAGTACTTTGCTAACCCGGCTACCGGCCCACCAGAGGTATTCATGTAGGTGTTTGGCTTAGCCAAGATGACTCGTGGGCCAGGTGCTCCGCCCGGCAGCACACCCAAACGGGCCTCAGCTACCGCAGCGTTTGCCTTGTGCGCGGAGAACTTCACGCCGGCGCGCCCAGCCAACACATCGAGCACCATGTGCCCAATGTTGTNNACCAAGTACAGGCCACTGGCCATTTCGAATTCCTTTGACATGCGGTATTCGGATTGCGGAGCAAATAGTGCACGTACGCGCGCAAACAGATTCGTCATTACTCCCTTTCATACACAAAGCGCCCGGCCGCAAGGACCGGGCGCTTTGTTGCGTGTAGATTCACGATCTAGTCGTGCTTACACAAGCATCAGGCAAGT
>DFNY01000081.1:6925-13329 GCA_002376595.1 Jonesiaceae bacterium UBA3555
GCAGCTCCCTTGCCGAATACGGAACGTGCTGATGCAACAAGCTTTTCGTTTGCCATGGTTGCACTCCTTTTCTTTAAGGCACATTGTGTGCGGTGAATATGGACCTAGAACCGGTGAAGGGTTCATGCGAGGGCTAAGGAACACATTCAAAAAGAGTGCCGCACAAGGCGCGCAGGTGAAGCCTCAACTGCGGTTCCTCAACTCACGACACAACGGCGCGCAAGGAGCGAACCGCCCAGTCGATAACGGAGCCGACTTACTTCCGGTGATCGCGGCATCTTTCCGCGGGCCGTTTTTGATGAAGCAAGTCCCTCCCTCGCCGAGGCTCGGTTTCCAGTATAGGTGAGGGCTTTGCGATTACGTAGTGAGCACAGTGCACTTTGGGCAAGGTCACATTCCCCTCCAACCGACACCCACGTGGGCACACAAGTTAAGTGCGGGGATGGTAGTGGCCTACCCCAAAGGGGCCGGTACTTGCTCAGCAAGTACCGGCCCCTTTATGGAAACTACCAATGGAATTACGAGTTACCTTCGAACAGGGAGGTAACCGAGCCATCAGCGAAAACCTCTTCAATTGCACGTGCGATGAGAGGTGCGATTGAAAGAACGGTGAGCTTTTCAAAGCGCTTGTCTTCGGTGATTGGCAGAGTGTCGGTGACGATAACTTCTGCTGCACCCGATTCTTGCAAGCGAGTTGCGGCTGGGTCTGAGAGTACACCGTGGGTTGCTGCCACAATCACTTCCTTGGCACCTGATTCCATGCACACGCGCACGGCTTCGGCGATTGTTCCACCGGTGTCGATGAGGTCGTCTACGAGTACACAGGTGCGTCCCGTTACGTCACCAACAACACGGTTTGCCACAGCCTTGTTTGGCTGGTTGATATCACGAGTCTTGTGAACGAATGCGAGTGGGTGTCNNTACGGCCAGCGTCTGGCGAAACAACCGTCACGTTGGACAGATCAACGCGGGACTTCACGTATTCGGTGAGCAACGGCATTGCCCACAAGTGGTCCACTGGACCGTTAAAGAAGCCCTGCAACTGCGCAGTGTGCAAGTCAACGCTCATCATGCGGTCGGCACCAGCAGCTTCGAACATATCAGCGATGAGACGCGCTGAGATTGGCTCGCGACCCTTGTGCTTCTTGTCCTGACGCGCGTAGCCGTAGAACGGAAGAACAACGGTGATGCTCTTGGCGGACGCACGCTTCAGCGCATCAACCATGATCAGTTGTTCCATGATCCACTGGTTAATTGGCGCAGTGTGTGACTGCAGAACGTAGACGTCTGCACCGCGAACGGACTCACCAAAACGGACGTAGATTTCTCCGTTTGCAAAGTCGTAGGCAGAAGTGGGCAGAAGCTCAGTGCCTAGTTCCTGTGCAACTGATGCGGCGAGCTCAGGGTGAGCACGCCCAGAAACGAGAACGAGTCGCTTGGAACCGTCAGCGGACAGAATGCCGGTCATTAGTCGTTATTTCCTTCGAAGGGAGTGGAGGTTTCAGGCACGGTGTAAGTCTGTGAATTCACGTTAGTTCCATTGCGCGCAGGCCGCACGGTATCTTCCTCGGCTTTCGCGTCAGCGCGAGCGAGTTCGGCCAGTGCCTGAGCTCCAAGTGCGGAGTTTGATGCTCCGGATTCGCCCAAGGAGCGAGCCGCTGCTAGAGCGGAGTCCGTTCCTGGCCGGCGACGTTGCACCCATCCTTCAATGTTGCGTTGTGCTCCTGCGGAAACACCGAGCGCACCTGAAGGTACATCGGTGCGAATGACACTGCCTGCCGCAGTGTAGGTGCCGTCTCCGATATGGACGGGAGCGATAAAGAGGTTATTTGCCCCGGTGCGTGAGAACGCCCCAACGGTTGAACGGTGCTTGTTGACGCCATCGTAGTTAACAAAGATTGATCCGGCGCCAATGTTGGTGCCCTCACCAATCTCTACGTCACCTGCGTAAGACAAGTGCGGAACCTTGGAGCCGTCACCGATCTTTGCATTCTTGGTTTCAACGAAGGTGCCAATCTTGCCCTTCACACCTAGCACGGTGCCTGGACGAAGGTAAGCAAAAGGCCCCACATTTGCGCTCTCGCCAATGTGAGCGTCTGAGCCGTGCGTACGAATGATTGTGGCGTTCTTGTTNNGCACAACTACGTTTGTGAGTGTTGTGTCCGGTCCGATGGTTGCTCCGGTAGCCACTGTGGTGTCACCGTGCAGTTGGGTTCCTGGAAGGATAGTGACATCCTGCGAAAGCTCTACTTGAACATCAATCCAGGTGGAAGCCGGGTCAATCACGGTCACGCCTTCGCGCATCCACTCTTCAACAATCCGGCGGTTGAACTCCGCCCGAAGGACTGACATTTGTGCGCGGTCATTCGCGCCTTCAACCAACCATGGGTCGTCGGTGCGGACAGCTCGTACATTCCCGCCTTCACGGCGAGCCAGCGCGAGTACATCGGTGAGGTAGACCTCGCCCTGCGAGTTGTTGCGATCCACAGAGCCAAGCGCACGGCGTAGAACTGCGGCATCAAATACGTAGGTTCCGGAGTTGATCTCTCGGATGGATCGTTGCTCTTCGCTGGCGTCCTTGTGCTCCACAATGGACGCGACTGATCCGTCAGCTTCGCGGACGATTCGTCCGTAGCCGTCAGCGTTGTCGAGTTCGGTGGTGAGGACAGTGACCGCATTGTTATCAGCAACGTGGGCCGCCAAAAGTTCAGTGAGCGTCTCCGCGTCCAGCATAGGGACATCGCCTGAAACAACTACAACGGGACCAGTGAGTCCTTCGCTTACGCCTTGCCCCTCTGAGCCCAGTGGCACGCCTTCGAGGGCGGCTGCCGCATGGAATGAGGCGTCCAGTACCGAGACAGCACATTGGACTGCGCGGCCAGTACCAGGGATGTCGTCCTGGTCAACAATGATGACGTCGTTGTTGAGCGAACGGGCGTGATCTGCAACTTGGTCGCGTTCATAACGAACGACAACTGCGATCTTCTGTGGATTGATGCCTTGGGCAGCGGTCAGCGCGTGTCCAAGCATTGAGCGGCCAGCTAGGGTGTGGAGCACTTTGGGCAGTGCGGACTTCATCCGCGTACCCTCTCCAGCAGCAAGAACGATTACGGCCGCAGGCTGAGCGGTTGTCACGGGGTCTCCCCAATGTTTTTTGCGAATGAGTGCCATATTCACACCCACATCGATGGCACTAATGTGGTGTGGCTCCGCCCCCAGGACTCGAACCTAGACTAAGGGCACCAAAAACCCCTGTGCTGCCGATTACACCAAGGCGGAACGACCTTCTTCGGCGTTTTGGAAGCACAGTTTGCACTGCTCTTCTCGCAGAAGGTCACACCACATCCTAAAGCATGGAAGGGCCCTTAGAACAATCCGCGGATAGGTCGCTGGTCACATTAACCATGTGATCCGCATGATTTCGCGACTAATAGCCGTGTTCTAGACGGTAATGCTGTTCATTTCCGCGTCAAAGTGGGGCATGATGTCTAGGTGGCTTCCGAACCGAAACGTACAGCGCGATCTCGCATGACGGCGCACGAGCGTCGTGAACAACTCAGCTCTATTGCCCGCGAACTTTTTGCAGAAAAAGGATTCGATGGCACTTCAGTTGAGGAGATTGCCGCACGGGCCAACGTATCTAAGCCCGTTGTATACGAACACTTCGGAGGCAAAGAAGGAATCTATGCGGTTGTAGTGGACCGCGAGATCCAAAACCTCACAAACTCGCTCACTCAAGCACTGAACTTAGGCGGCCACCCCAAGCTCATTGTTGAGCGGATGGCACTAGCGCTACTGACGTATATCGAAGACAACGAAGAGGGCTTCCGGGTTCTAGTACGAGACTCGCCGATGACCCAGAACACCGGTTCCTTCTCCAGTTTGATTGGTGACGTAGCCACCAAGGTTGAGCACCTACTGGCTGACCAGTTCAAGCGACGAGGTTTGAACCCCAAGACGGCACCAATTTATTCTCAAATGCTCGTGGGAATGGTGGCACTAACCGGTCAGCACTGGGTTGATGAGCGCTCTCCAAAGAAATCGGAAGTCGCCGCACACCTCGTCAACTTGGCGTGGAACGGGTTATCCGGACTTGAACGCCGCCCACAATTGGGTCTAGACAAAGGCGACCCAAAGTCCCAAGATCCTATAGATGGGTAGTTCCAACGCCTCTGCGTCCATTTTCTTCAACAAATAGCTGGTGCCGTGTTGTTAGTCTGAGTGGGACGTGTTCATCTATTTGGAGCAACATGCCTTACTTAGAAATCCAAGAATTATCCAAGTCCTTTGGCGATCTCCGCGCCCTAGACCGACTAAGTTTTAGTGTTTCGGAATCCGAAATCTTCGGATTCGTCGGATCCAACGGAGCCGGCAAATCAACCACCATGCGTATTGCCTTAGGTGTCCTCGACGCAGATTCCGGATCTGTGAAGCTCGATGGACAGCCTCTGACGTTGGAGTCACGGCAGCGCATTGGGTACATGCCCGAGGAACGCGGCCTATATCCAAAAATGAAGGTTGGCGCTCAACTCACCTATCTGGCGCAACTCCATGACCTGTCCAAGGCTGATGCTATTTCTGCGATGGAACGTTGGACTGATCGCCTAGGTATTGGCTCTCGCCGCAACGATCTAGTGCAGTCGCTGTCCTTGGGTAACCAACAGCGCGTGCAACTCCCCGCTGCACTTGTCCATGACCCCCAAGTCCTCATCCTTGATGAGCCATTCTCTGGGCTGGATCCGGTTGCCGTGGATGTCATGAGTACCCTTCTCCAAGAAAGAGCCGCTACGGGTGCTCCGGTAATTTTCTCCTCCCACCAACTCGAACTGGTCGAGCGCCTGTGCACGCGTGTGGGAATCATCAAGTCGGGCAGCATGGTCGCAGTGGGTTCTGTTGATGAGCTCCAAGCGCGCGGCGGCGACCGCTGGCGTGTCAGTGTCCCTGCCGGCGCTGATCCATCGTGGCTATCTCAAATCCCCGCCATTCAAGTAGTGAGCATGAACGCTACTGAAATTGAGTTCCTAGCACTTCAACCGNNGGTGCTGAACAAAATGTATTGAAGGCAGCTTCAGCGCTAGGGCCGGTCACTGACTTTGGCCGACGAAAAGTGCCGTTGGCTGATCTGTTCCGAGATGCCGTGACAACTGAACCATCGGAAGGTAACTGAGGTGGCTTCCATGAACACAACAAACATTTCATCGTTGAAGTCGGTATGGCTGGTAGCGCAACGCGAACTCTCAGTCCACCTGCGTTCAAAGACAGCAGTCATTTCGACAGCGCTGATCACCCTCGCAATCGTCGCGGGACTAGTTCTGATGAAGTTCTTGGGTGGAGCCGACCCGATCATTCTGGGGCACGACTCATCTACTGACGCTCAATCATTGGCTCCTGTGGTTACCCAACTAGAAGCACAGGACCGTGAAGTTAGCATCGAGAGCTTCAACAGCGCAGCCGATCTGAAGGCAGCCGTTGAGTCTGGCGATATCACCGCTGGGGTAAACGATTCAGCCGATGGCCTCAGCTTGATTGTGAACGAATCTGCAGATCCTTCGGTGCTACAAGCTGCAACTGCAGCTAACCAAAGCGCGCTCATGGAGGAGCTGCTTGATTCCGCGTCCGATGCAGACCGGGCCCGAATCGAAGCTCAACTTTCCTCCCCAGCGGCTACTGAAGTGATCAATCCGCCCACCGAAGTGGAAGGTTCTCAGGCTGCCGTTGGCATGATTGTAGGCATCTTGCTGTACATCGGTATCTTTGGTGGCGGCATGGCCGTGGCTCAAGGCGTTGTTGAAGAGAAATCCTCGCGCGTTATTGAGGTATTGCTTGCAACGGTCCGTCCGTGGCAGTTGTTGGCTGGAAAAGTTGTGGGTATCGGCTTGGCTTCATTGATTCAAGTTGCCATCTATATAGCTGCCGGAGTGATCACTGCGAAGGCATTGGGAATCGCGGATTCCATTCCGTTCGACATCGCAAGTGTAGGTATTTGGGTACTTGTCTGGTTCTTGATTGGCTTCTTGGTGTACGCGCTGATGTTTGNNGTTTGCTGCATTGGGTGCGCTCGTCTCCAGGCAAGAGGACCTCAGTTCGGTCATACCGTTGCCAATGATGCTAATTCTGGTGGCTTACATGATTGGTGTGGCTGTGGCTCCGTCCGACCCTGATTCGGCCGTCGTGCCTGTCGCATCCTACGTACCTTTCACATCCCCAATCGTGATGCCAATTCGGTCCGCATACGGAGTAGCTTCCACATCTGAAGTCATGATTGCTTTGGTAATCGGGCTGATCACTATTCCGTTGATGTTGTCCATCACCGCGAAGATTTACTCGAATGGCGTTCGTCGATCGGGTGCGAAAATCAAACTTAAGGATGCTCTAAAAGCTTCCTGAAGTACTTTCCCGACGAC
>DFNY01000196.1:0-6098 GCA_002376595.1 Jonesiaceae bacterium UBA3555
GAGGACTCTCTGCCATCCCGCTCCTAGGCAAACGACTCGGCGTATTCGTACGCCCCGACCAAGTTGTCGATGTGTGGGTTGGAGTCACCCAAATCTTCCGGGACTACGGATATCGTCGTCTGCGTAACCGAGCGCGATTGAAGTTCCTGATGGCCGACTGGGGTCCAGAGAAATTCCGAGAAATACTCGAAACCGAATACCTCGGCTACAAGCTAGCTGACGGTCCGGCAGCACCTCAACCAACAACTCCAGGCGATCACGTAGGAATTCACGAACAAAAGGACGGAAATTTCTACATAGGAGCAGCGCCCTACGTCTGCCGAGTCTCTGGAGAAATCCTGCGAGATGTTGCACACCTCGCGGAGAGCGCAGGGTCAAAGCGCATTAGGCTCACTCCTCACCAGAAACTGCTTGTGCTCGACGTTCCACCGGAACACGTAGAACGCGTAGCCCAGGGACTGAGTGATCTGGGACTGGACCCGCGCCCAAGCGCATTCCGACGCAACACCATTGCCTGCACCGGAATCGAATACTGCAAGCTCGCAATTGTCGATACCAAAGACACCGCGACAACCGCAATCAACGACCTCGAAGAACGACTCGGAGACATCTCCCATTTGGGACCAATACGTCTGCATGTAAACGGCTGCCCTAACTCTTGCGCTCGTATCCAAACAGCAGACATCGGGCTCAAAGGTCAGCTCGTGATGAACGACGCCGGGGAACAAGTCCCCGGATTCCAAGTTCACCTTGGCGGCGGACTAGCAAGTGAAACCCGAGAAGAAGCAGGACTAGGACGTACGGTACGAGGGCTCAAAGTCACCGCAACCGAAATTCCCCAATATGTAGAGCGCGTAGTTCGGCAGTTTGAGAAGACCCGAGAAGATGGCGAATCCTTTGCCACGTGGGCGCACCGTGTTCAGGAAGAGGAACTCGTATGAGTTCGCTCCTGGAAGCTAGGCAAGCAGCACTAGCCAGACAAGCGGCCCGCGCACAATCGCAAGCGAAGCACCACGAAGCGCGTACGCTCGACGCCCAGCGGCCAAAACGCAGTGAACAAGAACTTAGGGAACTAGCGGAAGAAGGCAACCGGCTGTTTCGGGGCGATGGTATAGGAACCCCATCTGAAGGCTCATACAACGAAATCATCGAATGGGTTGCCACCACTTTTGGGTACAAAACAGCAGTAGCTTGCTCCATGGCAGATGCTGTCCTCCCACACACCGTGGCCCAGCGGCTCCCCTGGGTTGACGTGCTGTTTTTGGAAACTGGCTACCACTTCGCAGAAACCATCGGCACTCGTGACCTAGTAGCTTCCACAATGGAACTGACCGTCGTGGACGTGCAATCCGAACTTAGCGTTGCGGAACAAGACAAAGAGTTTNNGTGGGCTAGAAACCCTGGCAAATGCTGCGAACTGCGCAAGATGATTCCGCTAACCCAATCTCTGTCGAACTACGAGGTATGGATTACCGGCGTGCGCAGAGACGAAGCTCCTACACGCACCAACACGGAACTCGTGAGCTATGACGAGAAGAACGGGCTAGTCAAGGTAAACCCCCTTGCAGCCTGGTCCATCGAAGAACTGCTCGGCTACGCAGCATCACACAACGTCATCATCAACCCATTGCTCAACGACGGATATCCGTCCATCGGATGCGCACCATGTACACGCCGGGTAGAGCCAGGCGCAGACCCACGTTCGGGACGCTGGGCTGGACTCGACAAAACAGAATGCGGACTTCACGTATGACCACCAACGACACCAACACCAAGCCTGTGGAATCAAGGGCATCAGCCATCAGGCAGCTTGACCTGCTCGATTCCCTCGAATCCGAAGCCATCCACATCATTCGTGAAGTTGTGGCCGAGTTCGAACGACCAGCCTTGCTATTTTCAGGTGGCAAAGACTCTGTAGTCATGTTGCACCTAGCAGCCAAAGCATTCTGGCCGGCTCCAGTACCGTTCCCGCTGCTCCACGTAGACACCGGACACAACTTTCCTGAGGTTCTGGAATACCGTGATCAGAGCGTGGNNATGGTGCTCGCCTCGAAGTAGCTAAGGTTCAGGACTACATCGACGATGGCAGACTGCAAGAACGTAGCGATGGAACCCGCAACCCTCTACAAACGCAGCCACTCCTCGACGCTATCGCTGAGCATCGATTCGACGCCGTGTTTGGTGGTGGACGCCGAGACGAAGAGAAGGCGCGAGCAAAAGAGCGCGTGCTCTCCCTCCGTGACGAATTCGGACAGTGGGATCCACGCAATCAGCGCCCAGAACTTTGGAGCCTTTACAACGGCCGTCACCGCCCAGGTGAACACGTGCGCGCTTTCCCGCTCTCCAACTGGACCGAGCTCGATGTGTGGCGCTATATCGAACGCGAAAACATCGAACTGCCTTCGCTCTACTACGCACACTACCGCGATGTGGTTGAACGCAATGGGATGCTGCTTGCCACATCCCAGTTCATCACACCAAAGGACTCCGAGACGGTGGAAAACCGTCTCGTGCGCTACCGGACAGTGGGCGACATGTCTTGCACAGGAGCAGTGGACTCAGAAGCCAAGGACGTGGCTGCAGTCATAGCCGAAATTGCTACAACCCGAATTACCGAGCGAGGCGCTACCCGCGCTGATGACCGCATCTCCGAAGCCGCCATGGAAGACCGCAAGAAAGAAGGATACTTCTAATGAGCACCCTCCTACGTTTGGCAACTGCAGGATCTGTAGATGATGGCAAGTCCACACTCGTGGGGCGCCTACTCTTTGATTCCAAGTCAGTGCTCGCTGACCAAATCGAATCGGTAGAGCGAATCTCGAAAGATCGCGGCCTTGCCGCTGCAGACCTTGCACTGCTTACCGATGGCTTGCGGGCCGAACGTGAACAAGGAATCACCATCGATGTTGCCTACCGCTACTTTGCAACCGCAACCCGCAACTTCATCTTGGCTGACTGCCCTGGCCANNGAAACACCGTTACGGGTGCCTCAACAGCGGACGTAGTAGTTCTGCTCATCGATGCACGCAAAGGTTTGCTAGAGCAAACTCGGCGTCACCTTGCAGTGGCTTCATTGCTCCGGGTAGCTCACATTGTTGTTGCAATCAACAAGATTGACTTGGTGGACTATTCACAAGCTCGCTACGAAGAGCTTGATCAGGAAATCCGCACTGCAGCACAAGCGTTGGGGCTCAGCCAGATTGCCACGATTCCAGTGTCCGCCCTTGAAGGCGTGAACATTGTTGATCCCTCCCCCAAAACCCAGTGGTACACCGGTCCAACATTGTTGGAATACCTCGAAACTCTCCCAATCGGTGAGGATCACGATTCAAAGCCATTCCGGTTCCCTGTGCAGACTGTCATACGACCACAATCAGCCGCTGCACAACAGTTCCGTGACTACCGGGGATATGCAGGCAGAATTGCCAGCGGCGTCATCCGTGTAGGTGATTCGGTCGTGATCCAGCCAAGCGGGAAATCGAGCCGCGTTGAAGCAATTGATTTCGCAGGGCAAGACCTGCACGAAGCGTTCGCTCCGCAGTCCGTGACACTTCGACTAGCCGACGAGATCGACATCACCAGAGGCGACATGATCGTTGCCGCACAAGATGTTCCAGAAGTAACCACCGAGTTAGACGGAACGGTTGCGTGGTTGGCTCAGCGCCCGCTTGTTCCGGGAACGCGAGTATTACTCAAGCACGGCACCACCACCAGCCCAGCGATTGTCCGGGACATCAACGGAACACTGAACCTAGATACCGCCGCACTCGAACCCAGCGACACTCTCCAACTTAACGATATTGGGAGCGTCAGCATCAAACTGGCCCAACCAATCGTGGCTGAAGAATACGCCCGCTCCCAAAGCACTGGCTCGTTCCTACTCATCGATGCCGCATCTGGCTACACCTTGGCTGCTGGCATGGTGGGCAACGCACTCCAAGGCTCAATTACTCCCGAGACTCGCGCTCTGCAATACGCAATTTAGGAAATCCCCATGTCACTCGTCACCCCAATTGGAATCAATCTCGATGGCCGTAGCGCCGTTGTAGTTGGTGCAGGGCCCGTTGCAACGCGCAGGGCTAGGCTGCTAGTACGCGCAGGAGCTGCACTAACGGTTATTGCGCCAACACTGTGTGACGACATGACCGAACTACTTGCATCGATCGATTTCTCGCACCGCACCACTGGTACACCTCAGGCACGTTGGGTTCCTCGGAGCTTCGAACCTGGTGATCTTGATAGTGCGTGGATTACTGCAACCGCAACAGGAATCAGCGATGTAGATAATGCTGTGGCCCAGCGTGCAGAGGAATTGAGAATCTTCTGCTTCAAGGATGGTGACCCCAGCGGTGCAACAGCGTGGGCTCCAGCCCTGCATGAGTACGGCGATGCCACGATCGCAGTCGTATCTTCGCGCACTTCTCAGCCGAAGCCGCGCCGCACAGTCACTCTACGAGACAAGATCGCTTCACTGCTACGGACAACGACAGTGGCGACACACCGAGCACCGGCTCCAGCAAGGCGCACACCTGCAATGGGAGAGGTAATACTCGTGGGCGGTGGCCCCGGCGCAGTAGAACTCCTCACTTTGGCTGCACAAAGAGCCATTGATGAGGCAGAGGTACTCATCATTGACCGTTTGGCTCCCCGGGAAGTACTCACGTGGATGGGCAAGGACGTTGAGGTGCTAGACGTAGGCAAAAGTGGAGGGAACCATCCTGTTTCGCAATCAGAAATCAATGAGCTACTTGTATCGCGGGCTCTCGCAGGAAAGCGGGTAGTGCGACTAAAGGGCGGCGACCCATATGTATTTGGCCGCGGAGGAGAAGAACTTGACGCAGCCCGGGCAGCAGGAATCCCAGTACGCGTCATACCTGGAATAAGTTCAGCAATTGCCGTCCCAGCGGCAGCGGGAATACCAGTAACTCACCGCGGAGTATCGCGCGGCTTCTCTGTCATTACCGCGCACTCGCAGCTCACTGAGGTACCGGTGGCACAGGACCACACTCTCGTTCTGCTCATGGGAGTGGCGCAACTGGAAAGTGTGGCTAGTACCCTCCTAGGACAAGGGAACTCACCAGATACGCCGTGCGCAATCATCGAAGATGGATTCGGAGCCCGGCAACGCACAACCATTGCGACTCTTTCCACACTCGCTCAACGTGCACGCGAGGTTGGAGTTGTTCCACCAGCCATTACGGTCATCGGCGATGTAGTACTACGAGGCGACGTGCTACGCGAATCGCTCGAAGGTTTCGGATCCGCTCAACACTCAGCGCGCTGAACTGTCAACCCTCAGCACGCTGAGCTGTCTACACGCTGAACCACCAGCACTCTGAACCACTAGCACGCTGAGCTGTCCAAACGCACTAGCGGCAGCGATTGTTTGCTCTATAGGTGTGTGAANNCTGCTCCTAGGGGTTGCGTGACCTGCACGGTCTGGGCTCCAACCCGTTCGTTGGCATTCGCCGCGATCTTGTCCAGTTTGTCTTGGAAAAACCCAGGGGCGAGCAAATATGAGCTGATGACTACTGTTGCTGTTGGTGACGTCTCGAGCACTTCTTCAACAACCGTGCGGACCTTTGGTTCTGCAGCGCTCAGATAGCCGTGGCGCACTTGAACGTGCCCGCCCAAAGCCGCACGAAGCAACTCCACTTGTTGCTCAACATCCCTCTGTGCTCGCGCATCAGATGAGCCGGCTGCTGCAACAACAACCACACAATCACCGGCTACCTGCAAGGCTTCAATCCGATCTTGTTGGATGAGCGCCAAGTCTTTGTGAGGGCCTAGTGGCGTACTTGCACAGCTTGGGCCGGTGGCGCTGCGTTTCTCCACAGCTTTAGCAATGTCGAATCCAACGTGATACCCGAAAGAAAGTAACAGCGGAACTACCACAGTAGGCGTAGCTGGTTCCACCCCATCCAAGACCTCCCCCACCTGCGGGTGTTGGACGTCAACATAGGTTTCAATGACGCGTGTCTCGGGCAGGCGCGCTTGTATCTGAGCAGCGATGCTCGAGATGGTTGCTTGACCGATTCGGTTGTCGGTTCCATGTGCACATGCCAGCAAGACGGGAGTTCTCATGAGGGTATTGTGCT
>DFNY01000196.1:6107-10790 GCA_002376595.1 Jonesiaceae bacterium UBA3555
GGACCTCTTGCTCGCGTGCACTGAGACGATCGAGTTCGTCATCGTGAACTGCGGTCTCTCGAGTTTGCGCGCCGAACGCGTCAAGCACAAAACCAGCAAGACGCGGAGAGAAGACTGCATCCCCTTCGCTCACACGGGTAATCGCGTCAACGAGTTCTGGGGCTGAAATGTTCTTTGTAACGTACCCGCGAGCGCCAGCCCGAATCACGGCCACAACGTCTTCTGCCGCATCGGAGACGGACAGTGCGAGGAACTTGCAACGGGACGCGATGTCAGCGCACCGGATCAAAACTTCAGCGCCACCTCCGCCCTGTCCACCGGGCATGTGCACGTCTAGCAGCACAACATCAGGGATGTGCGCATGGAGTTGCGCAACTGCGGTATCAACATCGGCGGCTTCACACAGCACCTCAACGTTTTCGCCTAGGCTTGCGCGCACTCCGGCTCTGAACATGTCGTGGTCATCGATGATCGCAACTTTGATTGGCTGAGTCATTTGCNNTACATGCTACGGGGTGGGGACACGTTCGATTCTCAGGGCCACTTCGGTTCCACCAACAGCCATTTTCCTGATCGTTGCGGTTCCGCCGCGCCGTTCGATTCGCCCAATGATTGACTCGCGTACTCCGAACCTGTCTTGCGCGATGTCTGCAAGGTCGAAGCCCTCACCACGGTCGGTAACGAATACCTCGTACGCAGTATCTCGGACCTCTAGGTAGGCACTCACTGGTGGTTTGCCGTGCCTCACTGCGTTCTTGAGCGCCTCAGACATCGCCGCGATGAGTGCTTCGGTGTCATCGTTCGGGGTGTCGTCTCCAACTACTACCAAATCGATGGACACGGTGTGATCTCCACCGAGAGCTGCCACCATAGAGTTCTCCACTTCAGCAACTGCCTCACGGGCTTCGTCGGCTATCGAAGTGCCCGCAGTGTTTCGCTCGTTGTAAAGCCACTGACGCAGTTCTCGTTCTTGGTTCCTAGCTAAGCGAGTGACTTCGCCAGGTTGTTCATTGGAACGTTGGATGAGTGCGAGGGTTTGCAACACGGAGTCGTGCAGGTGCGCGGCAATCTCCGCGCGTTCCTTTGCTAGGGCTGCAGCTGAGCGTTCCTCCCCCAATTGGTTGAGCAAACGCAGCCACCATGGCGCAAGTACTAAAGAGACTCCCACTAGCACCGCAATTGATGCGATGAGCGACTGCCACATCACCGATTTTCCTGCGTCCTGCCCAACGAGGAGCAAAACACCGATAATCACGAAAGCAACTCCGCCTACCAAGCGCAGCAGTGAAGTGGGCGTTCGACCGCCAGCCGACTTCAGCAGATTTCCGCGTTGGGCCGCATCAAGTTGCCCCCACGCAAGTAACAATCCCGTGAGTACAACAAAGCCAGAAAGCACCCATGACCATTGCAGTTGGTAGCCGAAGACTCTATCTGCGATGAGTAGCGACGCAACGGTCACCAAAATGACGCCCAAAGCGACGTCCCGAATAGGGACGTTCTTAAGCCATTGCGATACCTGCGATTTTTGGCCTACTGCGGAAGCGTCGTCGAGAAATAAGGGCTTTGCAAGCCGGGCGTTAGGGTCCAACTCCCGCTCTAGTTCAAACGGGTCACCCCGAGGAATTGTGATCCACAAGAAGCCGTAAGCTACAACGCCCAGGCCGCCCGCAACCGCAAGAAGTACAAAGAAGATCCGAACCTGGCGCACATCGACGCGCAAATGTAGTGCGATTCCTGCGCATACCCCAGCGAGGCGCTGCCCCTTTTCGGGGCGCCGCAACGGTAAGCGCGGCCGCTGATCGATATTAGGCAGAAACATAGACACCTAATGATGTTCACACAGATATGTGCAAAACAGCGAAGGGCGACGCCCCAAAACAACCAAAATCAGGGTTACCTCAGGGTAGGTGATCTGCACCCTGACTCAGAGCCAGCAACAAATCAGGGACATACCCGATAGTGTGAACCGGCAGGTTAGCGAAGAATTATGACTATGAACGACTCATTCAACAACCAGTACGGTGCTCCCGAGCCACCAGCCGGAGCACACAACGCTCACAACGACTGGGTACCACCAGTACAGAACTCCCCGTCTAACGGAAACCACGCCGGACGCAAGTTCTTTGACTCGATTAGGCGCTCAGGCTACTTCCGCTCCGAATCACGCTGGGTAGGAGGCGTGGCAGGAGGGCTTGCTCGCCGCCTAAACATGGATCCCCTACTGATTCGAGTTGTATTCGTTATTTTGGGAATCGCGACCACCGGCTTCGCACTCTTGGTGTACGCCGCAGCGTGGGCATTGCTCCCTGAAGAACGCGACGGACGCATTCACGCTGAGGAAGCGGTACGCGGAAATTTTAGTGGGGCCCTGGTCGCAATTGCCGTACTTGCGATCCTTGGTTTGGGCAACCCCACAATGTTCACGGTGTTTAGGGTCCCAGGTGGGTTAATCGCTCTGTTCTGGCTTGCGCTCTTGGCTGCCTGCGGATTTGTTGCATGGCAAATCTACGAGAACAACCAAAAGACGGCTCAAGCCAAATCTTCAGGTTCACAACCACCTACAGGGGACGACTTCGGTTCAACTAGCACCCAGCCGCCAGCCGGGCAGTTCCACGCAGATGACCAGGCGTCCACCCGAACAGATCCATACACTTCCACCTCTTTAGGAGCGACGGTGAGCTCACCAATTGCNNCTGCAATCATTTCGACTACACAGGGCGTTCCGCCAACCGCTCAGTTCGCCCTGCCAACGGATGGCAAGAGCTCCGCAGGGAGTGCATCTGCCGAATCCCACGGTTATGCCGCATACGGCAGCGCCGAGGCTCACACCAGCGCATACGGTAGCGGGTACTCACCTTCTGGGAACGACGCGTACCCTGACGCGGGCACTCAGAAGTTCGCTAATGATCCAGCATCCGCCAACTCAAGCTACGCCTGGGTTCCACCGGCAAAGCCTGTTCCTGCAGGAAAGGGCGTTTCCTTCGCTGCCGCTTTAGGGTTGTTCCTAATTGTGACCGCTGGATTGCTCGCTGCCCAAGCCACCGGAGCGTTGTCTGACAGTGTCAACATGGTCGCGCTTCTGAGCGGAGCAGCCCTCACCATCGGCGGACTCATGGTGGTGATTAACGGGTTCATGGGGCGTTCCTCGGGCGCTGCCGGTGGATTTGCAGTAGTTGCGTTGATCATCGGCGTGATCACTTCATCCATGCTTCTGTTCGGAGTCAACATTACGAATGGCAACTTCCACGCAATCTCAGACCGCACAGTGACGCCTACCCTCGCATCCGAACTCGAAGACGGTTACGCGTTTGGAATTGGTGACTTCACGCTGGACCTCACCCAAATTGAGGCCTCAGAACTGGAAGACTTGGAAGAGGCTCTGTCTGTGCCGATCGCCGGTGGCATTGGTAATGCAGTGATCATTGTTCCCAACGATGTTCCTGTAGTAATCACCTCGGCACTTGGTATCGGCGACTACCGCGACGGCGACGACAAGCACTCAGGGTTTGTTGGGCAAGACATCTNNCAAAATGACATCCAACGATTCACTCGATCCAACGCAACCAACGCCTACAGCGAAGCCTGCAGCTAGGATCTCAACAATCGTGTGGGGACTCCTTCTAGGCTTCGTGGGAGTGCTGCTCATACTGACGGCTTTGGGCTACCGATTCGACATGCAAATCGTATTGATCATTGGTTTGGGAGTGGCTGGTGTGGTCTTGCTGGCAGGCTCGTTGACACGAGCACTGCGCCAATAGTTTCTCCACTTCACGACGAATGGGCTGGTATCCGGAATACATCCGGGTACCAGCCCATTCACGTTGTGTAGCCTCGATGGTTCTACTTTAGTCGGTCTTGCGGCGACTGCCATCCTTGGGCTCGGTTGTTGTAGTCGAAGCCTTCTTGGACTGCGTCAGTAGGGTCTGCTGCGGTGTTTTGATTCGGATCTACATCAGAATCGTTCTGGTTTGCTTTGGACGGGCTGGAAGCTGAGGCACTGATCGGTTCGAATGGGGAAGCTACCGGAGCAGACTGGTTAGGTGATACCGGGCCGCTAGCGCCCACGATTGGTATGGTCCCGGTTAGTCCCGTGCGCTCAATGTCTTGATCCCTACGATTCTTAGACTCGGCCAGTAGCCTTTCAGAACGAGATAGTCGCAGCGGTCCGCCGCCGTCCTGAGCAATCAACTCATCGAAGGAAGGCAGACTCTTGGAGTCCGCGTCCGGTTGCGCGAATGGCGCGTCTGAAGCTACCGGTGAACTTGAAGCCACAGGTGAGTCTGAAGCGACCGGTGAACTTGAATCCGCATCGTGTGGGGAAGAAGTAGAAACAATCGGTGTAGATACGGCAGGTCCGTGGACTGCAGGATCATACACAACACGATCCGTCTCTGGACCGTCCAATGGGGATGCACTAGCTACGTCGGTTTCATCCGAATTTGCTTGCGAATATGCCTTAGNNCTCAGTTGGGTGTCATGGCCAGACACGCTGCCATCAAGATCGACCGCCGATTGATCAACCACAGCAGGCGCCCCTTCTGCAGACTCAACTACTGCTGGCTCAACTACCGGAGTGCCAGACACTGCCTGCGTGCTTAGGCTGGATGCCCCTACCGCAGAGTCAGCAACAGGCGAGTCAGTCAGTGGCGTGTCGCTAGCGGCGCGAGCATCAAGGCTCTCGGC
>DFNY01000196.1:10903-11289 GCA_002376595.1 Jonesiaceae bacterium UBA3555
CCGAGGTAAAGAGGGAGGAACGCAAGAAGGATGCGTTCATGACGTCCGCGCGAACGGGATCGTCAGCTGGGATTTCGGAGTAGGTTCGGTTTCCACTCATCTCAAGCGAGTGCTTGTTGATGGCCTCTGCCTGAGAGAACGCAGTGAATGGATCTTGTACAAGCGCGCCTTGGNAGAAGGGGGCGTCTTGCGAAACAGTGATTCGTTCGTTTGCTAGCTGTGTAGCAACCAAACCCCACGTTGCGCCGCCTGCAAGGATCATGACAACCCCGGCAATGATCGCAATCAATCCTCCGGCGCCTGCGCCTGGATGCGATTTGATAGTGATACGGGAACTCACATTTCCTCCTCGGTGTAGGCCATACGTATTCGAATCTACCTTTTGA
>DFNY01000196.1:11296-13381 GCA_002376595.1 Jonesiaceae bacterium UBA3555
TTCTACACCGAGAGGATCACAGTTTCGAAAAGAGTTATCACGCAGAGGTGGTAACGGTTTCGGTCTCTACTGCTGGGCCGTCGGAGAGCTTAACGATTGCGTAACCAACGATGGAGAAGAGAACACCAACACCCATGACGAGTACTGATACACCGAAGGAAACAACCGAGGTGAAGAGTGATGCACGGAGGAAGGAGCCGTTCATAACGGTTGCGCGCTTGGCGGTTGCAGCATCTGCCTTTGCCTGTGCTTCAGCGTCGCCGTTTGCAGCTTCAGCCTTGTACTTGTTGGCGATTTCGCCGAGCTCTGCGTAGGTCTTGTTACCAAGTTCCTTTGCAAATTCTTCTGGGTTGGAGATTGCTGGGTCGAGGGTTTCAACCTTTGCATCTGCGAGTGCGTGGTGGTTGATGATGTCAGCCTGAGCAAATGCGGTGAATGGGCCAGCTACTTGCTTGCCTGCGAAGGAAGCTGCGTCACCAGCAACGGTGATGCGCTCGTCCTTGAGGTAGCCAGAAGCGAAGATGTATACAGCCAGACCTGCGATGAGCATTACAACGCCGAGGATTCCGGTGATCATACCGAGGATCTTGGTGGTCTTGTTCTGGCCTACGGTGACTTTGGTGGACATGGGTTTTACCCGCTTTCCGTGTGTGAGTGGTGATGTCTAAGAACCAACAAGATATTTATATCGTGGTTAATGACAAAGGACGTAGGCATTGAGTCCTATGCCTACGTCCTTTTTTCAAAACTTATTCCCACTCAATGGTGCCAGGCGGCTTGGATGTCACATCAAGCACGACACGGTTGACGTCTTTTACCTCATTTGTGATGCGGGTAGAAATAACCGCAAGCGTTTCATAAGGCACTCGTGACCAGTCAGCGGTCATTGCGTCTTCGGAGGAGACCGGACGCAACACGATTGGGTGTCCGTAGGTGCGACCATCGCCTTGCACGCCCACTGAGCGTACGTCTGCGAGGAGCACAACTGGGCACTGCCAGATGTCGCGGTCAAGGCCAGCCTTGGTGAGTTCTTCGCGTGCAATTGCGTCTGCGGCACGGAGAAGTTCCAGACGGTCAGCGGTTACTTCACCAACGATTCGGATACCTAGGCCTGGGCCTGGGAATGGCTGGCGCCAAACGATTTCGTCTGGGACACCAAGTTCTAGGCCAACTGCGCGAACTTCGTCCTTGAACAAAGCACGAAGCGGCTCAATAAGTTTGAACTGCAGGTCATCTGGGAGTCCACCAACGTTGTGGTGTGACTTGATGTTCGCTGCACCTTCGCCTCCGCCGGATTCCACAACGTCTGGGTAAAGGGTCCCCTGAACGAGCCACTTTACTTCGGCGCCTGATTCTCCTGCTTCTTCAACGATTTCGCGTGCGGCTGCTTCAAAAGTACGAATGAATTCGCGACCAATGATCTTTCGCTTCGTCTCAGGGTCGGTGACACCTGCGAGTGCGCTCAGGAACTGTTCGCGGGCATCAACGGTTTTGAGCTGCACTCCGGTTGCGGCTACAAAGTCCTTTTCAACCTGTTCTACTTCGCCAGCGCGCAGTAGGCCGTGGTCTACAAATACGCAGGTAAGTTGGGAGCCGATTGCGCGCTGTACGAGTGCAGCTGCGACGGATGAGTCAACGCCACCGGACAGGCCGCAGATGACGCGGTCGCTGCCTACGGTCTCTTGGATGAGAGCGATTTGATCCGCAATGACATTGTCAGGGGTCCAGTCGGGGCTTAGTCCGGCACCGTTGTAGAGGAAGTTCTCCAGTGCCGCCTGGCCCTGAAGTGAGTGCTTCACTTCTGGGTGCCACTGCATTCCAAAGAGCTTGCGGTTGGTGTCTTCGAATGCTGCAACTGGTGAACCAGGTGAGGTTGCCAAAACTGTGAAGCCTTCTGGCGCTGCGTGTACAGCGTCACCGTGGCTCATCCAGGTGCGCTGTTGCGCGTCTGAACCGTCAAGGAGGGTTCCTGAGTCTGACACTGTTACTTCGGTTCCGCCGTATTCGCGAACTCCGGTCTGAGCAACGGTTCCACCAAGGGCGCTAGCCATTGCTTGGAAGCCATAGCAGATACCAAGAACTGGT
>DFNY01000196.1:13399-16920 GCA_002376595.1 Jonesiaceae bacterium UBA3555
AGGTGTGAGGGACGATTTCGGAGTACACCTTTGCTTCGCGCACACGGCGCGCAATCAATTGGGCGTACTGGGCTCCAAAATCGACCACGAGGACTGGGCGTGGTTGAGAGCCTTGCGTATTGGTCACCACACGATTCTACTGTGTGTTGTGGGCTAACTGCCCGATCGTCTCGTGATTCTGCACACCTAGCCGCTTACTGCTGCGCCGAGGCTGTGCAGACGTAATCCCCAGCATCTAGGCCAGCGCTCTGCTCAAGGACGTTTGTGCAGGGGTCGGTTCCGGCGGCGAGATAGGCGGTTGGAAATTGTCTTCCAAGCGCCATCCATTGAAGAAAGTGTCGGTATTCGTGCTGCAATATTTGGGTTGCCTGTGCACGTGCTACGAATTCGGCTCTGCTACTTGGGGTCAAAAAAGTATTGCCGTAGGTAGTACCACCACGTTGGGCCCATTTGCTGACGTCAGAAAAACAGATCCAGATCGACGATGTAGGACTTTCCAACGTTTTATCTGACAGAGGGGCCCTATTTGCCAAATTCGGCTGGTTTCCCACACTCATCTGCTCGCAGGTCGCTCCCCGTTCCTGCGCGCCCACACGCATCGCGTTACCCTGAGCCACTGCAAACAGGGCGCGTTGGGAAGTGCAGATCCCTGCATCGATAACGCTCGCGTGAAAGACCGAACCCAGCCCCGTCAGTCTGGCGGGAGAAGGGCATAGTTCCTCAACAAACCCCTTTTCGACGAGTCTTGTGCGCATTGCCTGCATCTCGTCTTGGGTCCACTGCCGGTTCACATCGAAGTCTGATCCCGCCTGAGGAGTTGCCATAGACTCCGCTGCCAATACAGCTNNGGAACAACACCACCGATCCACGTCGAATGTTCATGTTCCCAAGTGCGCCACTGCCTAAGCAGTAGGTGCGAGCTCACGTGCTGCGGCGATGCGCGCACGCCCTTCCGCAGTGACTTTGTGCTCAACAACAAACGACAACACAGGAATCACACCGGCCAGCACCATGACCACGAGGCGCTTGAAGTTCCAACGCAACCGCACCCACACCTCAATGACGGTGATCAGATACACCACATAGATCCACCCGTGCGCAAACGGAATCCAGGCAATATATGGCTTGAGGTCAGTGGCCCTCAAGCCATACAGAATGAACATTTCTACGCACAAGAGCAACAACATCACGCCGGTGATAATGGCCATCACTCGGTATCGAGTCAGAGCCTTTGAAGCCGAATCGATGATCGAAGTGTTGTTTGTGGTGTCTGCGGGGGACGTCATCATGCTCATTTCAGTGTGTTACCAAGAAAATAAATTCTCTAATGTCTGATCCTCAATCTAATCTATTTTGTTGTGTGGAAGATACCTGTCATAGAACCAAACCAACAAGCACTATCCAGCCCCCTGCGCTACGTCACGTGGCTAGCGCGCAAGAATAGCCTGCTCCTTACTGCTGCCGTACTCACTGGCATGGTGTCCTTCTTGGCACCCGCAGTACGTCCATTCGTTATTGGCAATGCCTTTGACACCGGGCTAGAGCGCGGAATCACCCCCGAACTACTTGGTTGGGCCGGCATCATGCTGGCTTCTGGTCTTATTCAGGTAATTGCATCAGGCGTCGGCCACCGAATAGACGTTCTCATGTGGCTACGGGCAGCGCTCACAACCGCCCGGCTCCTCGGCCGCAAATCCGCCAGTGCCGGCGAAGCCATCACCGTGGAGCTACCCACCGGTGAAGTTGTGAGTTCGGTAACCGGAGACGCACACCGCATCGGTGACCTCTACTTCCAAGCCGCCACCTTCATTGGATCAGTAGCCACCTACGTTGCAGTGTCCATTTACATGTTCTCGGCTTCTCTAAAACTGGGACTTATCTTGTCGCTAGGACTACCAACCGTGGCAGCAATCCTGGCGTTCCTAGTGCGTCCCCTGCAAAAGAAGCAGGAACTCCAACGTGAGGTCACCGGACGACTCACATCACTCGGATCAGACACGNNCACCGTCACCGGTCTGCGCATCCTACGAGGAATCGGCGGCGAATCAGTATTCGTCTCCCGCTACCGCGACCAATCAAAAAAGGTCAAAGACGCTGGGGTGGGCGTCGCTCGAGTACAAGCCAACATGGACGGCTTGCAGGTTCTGTTGCCGGGTCTGTTTGTTTCGCTCATCATGTTCGTTGGTGCCCGTGAAGCATTAAGCGGTGCCATCACGCCAGGACAGCTCATCACGTTTTACGGCTATGCCGCATTCCTTACGTGGCCAATGCAGAACCTGATCTCCACCATGCAAATTGCCACTCGCACCAAGGTGGCCGCAACCCGTGTGCTTAAGGTGCTTGCGGTGAACAACCGCACTCCTGACACCGGAACGGTGCAAGAGATCGAACCTTCGGTTTCGCTCACGGATGTCACTTCCGGAGTTGTTCTTGAACCTGGAACGTTCACTGCACTCGTTGCGGCTGACCCTGATGCATCCGCAGCAATAGCAACCCGCATGTCGCGGTTCGATGACGCGGCTGAGGCCGAAACCCCAGTAACGCTCGGACAGCACATGCTCAAAGAATTCAACAAGGCAACGCTGCGGCACTCAGTGGTGCTCTCAGAAGCTACGCCGCACATCTTTTCAGGAACACTGCGCGACACCTTGGTCACGCGTGAAACCCGCACCGATGAAGAGGTGCTCGAAGCGCTAACGGTCTCAGATGCTCACGACGTGCTCACGTCCCTGCCGCAGGGCCTGGATTCGGAACTCCCAGAAAAGGGTCGTTCCCTTTCCGGCGGACAGCGTCAACGAGTATCGCTAGCACGTGCCCTGCTAACAAAGGCTGACCACCTCATTCTCATAGAGCCAACCAGCGCCGTGGACGCCCACACCGAATCACGCATAGGAAAGAAGCTCAAGGACTACCGCAAAGGTCAAGCCACACTCGTGGTCACTGCCAGCCCACTCGTCCTTGAACACGCAGACACTGTGATCGTGTTGGACAACAATGGTGAGGTCGCAGGAACCGGTACTCACCATGAACTGCTCAATCGCTCCGACGATTTGGGTCGACTATACGGCTCGATAGTTGGACGAGAACTAGACAACGAAGCACCTGCGCAAGGTGAAGATGGAGCGAAGCTCTGATGACAACCACTCAAGCCTCTCCGGCAACCGTAGAAAACGGGAAACTACCCGTAGCCGATGGCGCCACGGTTAGGCAATACGCCAAACAGTTGGTGATGCGCCACAAGAAATCACTCGTTGTGATCATTGCAGTGCACGGCGCAGCAGCGATTGCAGGCCTAGCCGGACCAGCCCTGCTCGGCCGACTCGTGGATGAAGTTCAGCGCGGCACCACACTGACCTTTGTGAACACCATCATCGCAATCGGTGTTGTCGCAGTGACGCTCCAAGCATTCATCATCCGCTTCGGACGCAGATACGCCATGATCTTTGGTGAATAGGTGTTTGCCGAACTCCGGGAAGAGTTCCTTGAAACCACCACAGGACTTCCACTGTCGGTGGTAGAAC
>DFNY01000047.1:0-735 GCA_002376595.1 Jonesiaceae bacterium UBA3555
GGTCGAAGAATCCGTTGTTTGAGGAACTTCCCATCATGCTGGCGATCCAACCACCGAGGATTGCACCAACAATTCCCACTACGAGGCTGATGACCCAACCACCCTCTGCACGGCCAGGGAGCACCGAACGAGCAATCGCACCCATGATCAGACCGATCAAGATCCATGCAATAAAACTCATAATGATTCCTTTCCTAAGCGGGCTACGTGCTGTAGCACCTCACAAAACGAGATAACCACACTTCACAAGGGCGCGCGCGTTGAAAAATATGATCGAGAATCCTTTCGAACTGCACCAAACGCTAGCTCGATTGCCAAATGGCCAGTTTTCTCGCGGAAATTAGCGGTTTTCGAGAGTCAGTGCAGGTGAGGGTGTGATGAGTTCATCGGTTCGGAAAAATCTCAAGCATTTCCCAACCAATCGATTAAGCAGACGCTCAAGAGGGCCCGTTCCAAATAATCCTCGCCATACGAAAGCCACTGCAATGCCTATGCCAGCTGACCAGAGCCACAGCGTCCAATCAAACTGGCCAAAGTTGAGCGTCCCCATCAAGTAGCGATACGAAATCACATGCGCACAGTACATGGTCAAAGACATCGAACCGAAAGCAACTAGAGGGGCTATCCACGCGGCGGTCTTAAAGGTCAACGCAACACACAAAGAAATGACTGCCAAAGCGACCCCGAGTGAACCCACCACTTCGTTGGTGCTTCCGGTATGAGGAGCAATCGACC
>DFNY01000047.1:815-7203 GCA_002376595.1 Jonesiaceae bacterium UBA3555
AACCAAGCCCAGAAGCCGAACCAAACCAAAGAGCATCAGCCGAGCCGCTCATAGTTGAGTCATACTCCAAAGACGCGCTCTCGCTCAGGTCTTTGCCGCTCACAGATTCCGCAATCCAGGTCACGGCCTTAGCAGCAGCAGGCGCAGTTCCGTAACCAATAAGAGCCAAAGCAACCCCAAGCAGTCCAATCGCGGCGACGTTTCTTAGCTTGGTTAGATTGGTGCGGCCAACGATCATTCCCGCAAATATGAAGGTCATCCACTGAATGTAGGAGTACGCGGGATTAAAGAATGCCTCAGGGAAGGGCAGAGACCACCCCAAAGCAACTGCCAACGCTTGAATCGCTGCAGTCACAAAAGGACCAATAACTGCTGTGCCCAGTGCCCACCACAACAAAGTCCTGCGTCGGGCCTTGAGGAACAAGGTTGCAGTGAGAAACAAGGCCGCATAAGTGGGCAAGATGACCATGATGTTCGAATTGAGCATGGTGAGGAAACTGCCAATAACGAACAGCCACAGGGCTCTCACCACGAGCTTCGCTCGGACTTCACGCAACCGATCACCCTGGACAGGTGTTGATCTGCCACTCACCAGAGCCACAGCCACTCCAGCCAAAGTGGCAAACAGAATCGAAGCCCTGCCGTGGCTAGCTGCGCCAAGGCTGGTGAGGGAGAAGCCGTCAAATTGGTCTGGTGCACCAAAATGCGCGGCCATCATGCCCAAAAGTGCGATACCTCGAGCAAGGTCAATGCCCTCCACGCGGGAAGCTGAGGAACTACGAAACCAGCCACCCGGAGTTCGCCACACTCGCGAAGGCTTGCTCTGGTAAGTGGGGACTTCAGCAGGAAGAACGGTAGGGGCACTAGACATATTGCAATGTTAGGTTCGCGCCATCCCCTCTGGCGTCATGCGGTGGTAGCACAATTGCCGGTTCCACAGGATGAACTTATGTCACTCGCGTTAGGCGAGGCGGTCTGTGTAGGGCCTTCGTGATTCGGTTTCCTCGTGATTTGGTTGCGCCATAACACATGACGCATCCGTGCGCTGTGAGCCTCGTAAGGACAACCCTTCTTAGCCGTGAAAGTATGAGACGTAGACACCAGCACGAGGGAAGCTGGTGGCGTGAAATCCACTATTCTCATCCATTGCCCGCCACTTTGTGGGATCGCGCAACTGTGCTGGATCTCAGCGGTAGGGATGCAGATAAGCGAAATGGAGTACATATGTCTGAGCCTCTATACACAACCACAGCCACTTCTTGGGGTGGCCGCGATGGCCGCGTAGTAACCGACGACAATCGCTTGGACGTGTCACTTTCAGTACCCGCTGGGATGGGCGGGGACGACGGCCCTGGTACCAACCCAGAGCAGTTGTTCGCCTCAGCGTGGGCTGCTTGTTTCCATGGTGCGCTGAAGGCCGTGGCACGCGGTGAGAAGATTGTTCTGGGCGACTCAGCGGTGACCGTAACCTTGGCAATTTCAGGTGAATTTGTGGCTGGCCTCAACTTC
This sequence comes from Jonesiaceae bacterium UBA3555, assembly GCA_002376595.1. Classification (GTDB taxonomy): domain Bacteria; phylum Actinomycetota; class Actinomycetes; order Actinomycetales; family Cellulomonadaceae; genus Timonella. The sequence goes on from DFNY01000047.1 coordinate 2,325, forward strand.
TCCGCCAAGATTGTGGCGGAACTTGAAGGTGTAGAAGAAGGTGTGGCATCAGACCTCATCAATAAGGCGCACGAGAAGTGCCCTTACTCACGCGCAACCCGCGGAAACGTAGATGTGCTGTTGGAGACCATCACCACTGCGTGACTTTTGATGCCGCTGTGCCTAACGAAGTGAATTCATTTCTTTAGGGAAAGAGGAGGCGTTCGCTTTGACCGCCTCCTCTTTCTGACATACTGTTTATCTAGCCTGGCTAGGTATTTTTTCGAGTAGCCTCTCCCGCGAACCATAGGAACTTGATGAACACCCCAACACGCTCCACCAAGGCGAACGCAGAAAACCCGCGCGCAGATCGGAAGATTGGCGTACCGGGATGGCTGAGAATCCTCATCCCACTCGTTCTGGTAGCGGTGTGGCTGGGGCTCGCAGCATACGGTGCCCCGCTCTTCGGACGAATCGATGAAGTGTCGGACAATGACCCAACCGCCTACCTGCCATCAACCGCAGAAGCCACACAGGTGCAAAAACAGCGCGGAGACTTCCTCGGAGACGATGCAATCCCAGCAATATTGCTCTTCTCAAGCGACTCCGAACTGTCTAAGGAAACCATTGGGCAAGTTCAAGGGTTAGTGGAACAACTTCCTAATGAAATAGAGACAGTTCTGGGATCCAGCCCAGCTATCCCGTCAGAAGACGGCAAGGCACTGCAGGTATTCGTGTCGCTCGACGCAACCTCAGACATCAAAGAAGGCGTCAGCGAACTCGAACAAGTCGTAGCCGACAAACTCCCACAAGACCNNGCTGGTAATCCTGCTCATTGTGTACAGATCGCCGATCTTGCCAATCGCCGTGCTCATGACCTCCCTCTTCGCACTGTGTGGAGCTCTAGCCACGGTATTTACCCTGGCCCAGAACGACATCATCATGTTGAGCGGCCAAACCCAAGGCATCCTGTTCATCCTTGTGATCGGCGCAGCTACCGACTACGGTCTGCTCTACGTTTCCAGGTACAAAGAAGAACTCAAGCGCCACCCTCACAAGTGGCACGCCACACTCGCGGCAATCAAGGGATCTTTTGAGCCGATCCTTGCATCGGGCGGAACTGTCATTGCTGGTCTTCTCTGCCTTCTGCTCTCAGAACTTCAATCAAACCGCGACCTAGGCCAAATTGCCTCCATCGGAATTGTGTTCGCCATGCTGGCTGCGTTTACCCTGCTACCTGCTCTCATGTACATGTTTGGCAGGGCAGCATTCTGGCCACGCAAACCACACTTCGATCCGAACCACGGAGCAGAAGACGAAGTTCCAGCCAAGGGCTTGTGGGCAAAACTGCCTTCCCTGATCTCCCGCAAGCCTCGGACCATGTGGATCTCCACAACTGTGCTGCTCGTAGTTGCATGCATTGGAGTGTTCGGCCTCAAGGCAGATGGCGTTGCCCAAAGTGAACTAGTCCTGGGTGAATCACAAGCACGAGACGGCCAAAACGAACTAGCAAAGCACTTCCCGGGCGGATCGGGTAGCCCGGCCTACGTCATCGCGCCCGAAGCCGAACTGGAATCCATTGGGTCACAAATTCTGGACACGGCCGGAGTCGCCTCAGTAGCGGTTACTTCCAAGGACTCCGCATCTGGATCCATTGGATTCACCGCCGACGGTCTAGTTTCGTACGGTGACCAGCCGGCCGAGCCGACAGTGGCAAACGGAAACGTCATGTTCCAAGTAACTCTGGAAGACGCATTCGACTCCGCATCGGCACAGGACACAGTCAATAACTTGCGTGCCGAACTAGGCGACTCTGTTTTGGTGGGCGGAACTACCGCCACAAACATTGACTCCAACGAAGCCTCCATCAAGGACCGTACCCTGATCATCCCGATCATCCTTGCGGTAATCCTCGTAATTCTTGGTCTGTTGCTGCGCTCCGTAGTCGCACCAGTCTTGCTTATCGCCACAACGGTGCTCTCATTTGGTAGCGCACTCGGGGTTTCAGCACTCGTGTTCAACCACGNNACCTGCAGTTCCACTGTTCGCATTCGTGTTCCTAGTTGCTTTGGGAATCGACTACAACATCTTCCTGATGACTCGCGTGCGTGAAGAATCCTTGCATCACGGAACACACCAAGGAATCTCTCGTGGATTGGCTATCACTGGCGGTGTAATCACGTCTGCTGGACTGGTTCTGGCTGCCACGTTCGCGGCGTTGTCGGTGATTCCAATCCTGTTCCTTGTCCAACTGGCGTTCATCGTTGCATTCGGTGTTCTTCTAGACACCTTCGTTGTACGAACCATTTTGGTTCCAGCACTCGGATACGACCTTGGACGCAAGATCTGGTGGCCATCCAAGTTGGCTTCCGGCAAGGAGTAAAAGTGCGTATGTGGTCGCTGGCACCTGCCCTCCTAGACAGGCAGGCGCTAGTTGCTTGCTGGCGCGAGACCCTGCTTGCGCAGGCTGTTCTTGCTGGCAAAACCCGCGGTTACAACAATCATCCGCAACTAGTTCGCTTCAAGCGGGTCTCTGACCCGATGGGCGCAGTTGGGGCGTACTTGGAATACCTGCGCAACGAAGCAACCAGTAGAGCCTTCACGTTCAATAGGTCACTCATACAAGTCTTGCCGGAGCTAAGCCTGGCTGGCGGGGAGGTGCATGGTGTGGGGGAGCCTGGTTCCGGAGAGCTCTGTTCGGGCGACGGGAGCATGCGCGTTGTTGCGCACCATATGGAGGTGACCTCAGGTCAACTGAAGTATGAGGCCGAGCATCTGCGCCGCAAAATGACTGTGCGGTCACCCCAACAAGTGCCATTTCTGGACGATACCCTTGCCCACCTGGACTGGGAGGATGTAAGTGGGCTAACGCGCATTGCACATCCATTGTTTGTNNTACGTATTGGTATGGCGCACAGTCGCCTGAGCGCGCCGTTCTTGAAGCGATTCGTGAACTTGGCAGGGCTGACCTAGCAATGCGAAGGGCAACGGCTGGCGGAATGGATATGGGTGTCACGGATATGCGTGCACTCCAGATTGTTATTGCCGGCGAACGCCGGGGCGTACCTGTCACTGCCGCCCAACTTGCAACTGGTTTGGGTATCACCACAGCTTCTACTGCAAAGCTATTGAACCGCCTAGAGGCTTCGGGCCACGTGCAGCGTGTGAAGAACAAAGCCGACGCGCGTTCTGTGTGTATTGCCGCAACGGACCATGCGCACCAAGAGGTTAAGGACCGGCTCGGGGTCATGCATGACCGGATGCGAGCGGTTACCCACTCTTACTCCGAGCAAGAATTGCTCACCATCGCTTCCTTTCTTGGAGCAATGACTGAGGTGTTCAAGACTTCTGGAGAAGCTCCGCCCTCGGCGTAAGTCTGTGCTCCGNNTCCGGCTGCTTCCAACTTCCTGACTAGGCATTACGTAACCGTCGCTTTGCTGTGGAATAAACACGTTTCATTCAAAGTTGAGTGACATAGACTCAAGTTTAGAAATTGGACTTGCATTACTTGGAAGCCAGTAGCAAACTTGAGTGTGGAAGACTCAATGTTTTGTTGAGGCACGGACTGTTACCCGCAGCAGCCGACCGATCCGCGGTACTTATCCCAAGCGATGAGCACGCAGACACGGATCGCGGAAGGTTGGCCCGGGAACCAGAAATTCACACCGTGGCTCATGAAAGGAAGGCATTCATATGTCACGTGCAGTAGGTATTGACCTCGGAACCACCAACTCCTGTGTTGCTGTTCTTGAGGGTGGCGAGCCAACGGTTATCGCTAACGCAGAAGGTATGCGCACCACCCCATCGGTAGTCGCATTCTCAAAGACCGGTGAAGTACTCGTAGGTGAGATTGCAAAGCGTCAGGCTGTCACCAACGTTGACCGCACCATCTCCTCGGTGAAGCGCCACATTGGTACGGACTGGAGCAAGTCCATCGATGACAAGGACTACACCCCACAGGAAATCTCCGCTCGTATCTTGGGCAAGCTCAAGCGCGATGCTGAGGAGTACTTGGGTGAAGCAGTCACCGACGCAGTAATCACCGTTCCTGCTTACTTCAACGATGCTGAGCGTCAGGCAACCAAGGACGCTGGACAGATCGCTGGCCTCAACGTTNNGGCGTATTGTGAACGAGCCAACCGCAGCAGCACTTGCGTACGGTTTGGAAAAAGGCAAGGAAGACGAACTCATCCTCGTGTTCGACCTCGGTGGTGGAACGTTCGACGTTTCCCTGCTTGAAGTTGGCAAGGACGATGACGACTTCTCCACCATTCAGGTTCGTGCAACCTCCGGTGACAACCGCCTCGGTGGTGACGACTGGGACAACGCGATTGTGAACTGGTTGATCGCAGAAGTGAAGAAGACTGACGGTGTTGACCTGTCCAAGGACAAGATCGCACTCCAGCGTTTGCGTGAAGCTGCTGAGCAGGCAAAGAAGGAACTTTCTTCCGCTCAGTCCACCAACATCAACATGCAGTACCTGTCCATGAGCGAGAACGGCCCAATCCACTTGGACACCCGCCTCACCCGTGCACAGTTCGAGCAGATGACTGCGGACCTCCTCGCTCGCACCGAGGCTCCGTTCAAGGCTGTTATCCGCGATGCAGGAATCTCGGTCAACGAGATCGACCACATTGTGCTTNNTATGCCAGCCGTCACCGAAAAGGTCAAGGAATTGACCGGTGGCAAGGAACCTAACAAGGGTGTAAACCCTGACGAGGTTGTTGCAGTTGGTGCAGCATTCCAGGCTGGTGTTTTGAAGGGTGAGCGCAAGGACGTTCTTCTGATCGACGTCACCCCACTGTCCCTTGGTATTGAAACCAAGGGTGGTGTGATGACCAAGCTCATCGAGCGCAACATTGCTACCCCAACCAACCGTTCGGAGATCTTATCCACCGCT
>DFNY01000043.1:0-19737 GCA_002376595.1 Jonesiaceae bacterium UBA3555
CTTGGAGTAAGCTCCTCCGGCTATCCGCGCCGTACCCATATTGAAGTGGTAGATCCACTGGTCCATCGGCAAAGTGTGAACGGTGTGTTCAAACCCGTACACGGCGTTTGGGAAGTCTGCGTCCTTGTATTTGGATACGCCAAAGGCGTTCCACCCCATGTAGTACACAAGGTATGCAAGTGCGACCAGCACTAGTAGCACTGGAAGCAACGACCACAGTAGCCATTTCTTGCGTAGCGCTTTGAGTGCGAGGGCGGCTGGTGATGCTTGNNGCTTTGCCATGTCAGCCCACCTTCCTAGTGAGACGGGAGGTGGACGCTGCGAGTTCCCACACCAACAGCACCGACAACGCTACGGTGAACGGCCAAAGGAATAGTTGAACCACTTTGACAACCCGGTAGCCTTCGGACTGCACTAGTTCGGGGTTGACTCCGTCAACTGCTCCTGCGGCTGAGTCTGCGGTGGTGCGGTGCATGAACTTGACGCCAAGTTGCTGTGAGAGGGTTTGGAGCGCAGCGACGTCTGCCTTTGATACGGCTTCGGCTGCGGGTGACTGGGTGTAGTCCATGATGTAGGGGCGGTCTTCACCGCGTTCTGCCAAGTACGGGTCGTATTCCCGCATCTTGCCGCCCTCTTCTGTGCCGTAGCCAAGGACTGCTCCGCCCTTGATGTATTGAGCCAGAGCGGAGAAGTCTCCTGGACCTGTGTCTGAGGTGTCCTCGCCATCGGTCATAAAGATAACCACGCGCTGGTTTTGGGGGTTCTCTTCTGCGCCGATTTCTAGCACTCGGCGTAGTTCTTCGTTGACTCGGCTGATGCTGGAGCCGGAGGAGTAGATGGTGATTTCTGGGTTGAGGTTTGTGAACCAGTTGTTGATTGCCACGGTGTCGGTTGTGAGTGGGATTTGCCGGCTTGAGGTGGAATCGAAGCTGATGATTGAGAATCGTGAGCCCTCTAGGGTTTTCACTATTTCCTGTGCGTCCTTGCGCACCCCAGAAAGTCGGGTGTCTTTCCCGTTGAAATCTTCAGCGTTCATGGATCCGGTGCGGTCAACCACAAAGTAGACATCGACGTTTGCTCGTGCGGCCTCGCTGGCTTCTTCAATCGTTGCTGGTCCGTACCCGATGAAGGCTACGAGAGCGAAAATCCCTAGCCTGCGCATCCACGAAGCCGGGTTGAGGTTTCCGTTTTTGCGGTCTTTGAACACTAAAAGAGCTAAAGCAATGAGCCCCGCAACAAGTACTAGCGTGTAGGGCAGGACGGGGAAAAGTGGAGAGAAGGTCATTCGCCAAGCCTCCGTTGGATTACGAAGTACGCGAATATCCCAACCACTAGGAGCGCGAACCAAGGTCCCACCACATTGGTGATTGTAATGACCGGTGCGGCATCTTGTTCCACGGCTTGGCGGCTCTGGATGTCGGCCACAATGGAGTCGATCATTTCGGCGTCGTCTGAGTAGAAGTACATTCCGCCTGCGTTGGTGAAGATTTGCCGGTATTCCTGTTCGGCGTTCATGGCCTGGCTGCCCGCGCCATAGAGACCGATGAGGGAGATGTCTTTGCTCAGTGCAAGATCTGTTGCTTCTTGGAGCGTGTAGATAGGTTCACCGCGTAGATCGTTGTCGGTTGCAAAGATTATGGACCGTGATCGTTGCTCTTCTGCGCTTGGTGAAGGGGATTGGTCTTCTGCAGAGTCTTGGTTTTGTGAGCCCTCTTGCTTGGAGTTGGAGTGTTCCTGCGGGGTTTCCCCATCTGCCGTAGGTGGCGTGTTTTCGTCGAACGCCAGGGCGCAGTTTGCTAGTCCGTCTCCGATGAGTGACGAGCTTTCACCAATGACTGTGTTGGCTCCCGCCGTGAAGTAGTGGTATCTGGTGAATGCGTCGTCGTCGTACATTGCTGCTGGGTCCAGCGCGCGGTAGGCCTGGAGTAGTTGTTCGCGGACCAAGGTGTAGTCATCGGTGAGTGGGAACACCAACCGCGAGGTTGAGTTGAAAATCGAAAGCGCAATGCGCTCGCCCACAAAGCTCTCTGTGAGCTGGGAGAACACGTTCACTAGCTCGCGGTCGTACTCAAGCATCGAACCGGAAACATCGAGACACAGGATGATGTCGCGGTTGGCCATCCGCGGGTCTTTGGTTTCTATGGCTACGGGCTTCGAAGCTAGGAAGGACGCGCCAATGAGTGCAGCAACCAAGGCTAGTACGCCCAGTGCCTGGACGGTTCGGTACTCGCGAACCTGCCGCTTGAACGCAGGTAGTGCGCGAATGTATCCGGAATTGGCTACCCACAGGGTGCGCGATTCGTCAGGTGTGTGGGTGCGTGGTTTGCGAATGTTGAGGAACGCTGCAAGCGCAACCACTAGGAGCGCTACACCAAGAATTACGCCAATCGCCCACGGCCAGGTGAGGGAATGGGTGATGTTGCTGTCGGTCATAGTTCGTTCACCACCAGGTGAGCGTTGGCAACCGTAATGGGCATCGGATTCGCCTGCGAGGAACTAGCCTCGTACGTTCCGGCCTGTGAGAATGCGGGGTGGTAGCACTGCGCAATGACCGATGCCATTGGCTTAGTTGTTGGGTTTGCCTGTAGTTCCGTAAGCGTCATGGTGCGTGCCGGAACACCGAGTCTCACGGAAACGTACTCTCGGATTGTCGCGGACATTTCCAAGTGGAGCTCGCGTTCGGTGATGACACCTTGCGCATGCTGTTCCACTAGTGCGTCAAGACGCTCATGGTATTGATCGCGTAGTGACCGTGCGCGTTTCTCTGGCGCCGCCGAATCAAAGGCATGAGCCCCAAACTCCTTTTGCACTTTCTTCTTGGTCAAGATGGGCAGCAAAATGAACCACAGGATGAGGGCAGCAACCAGTATCAGGATGAGCAGCAGCCACATGCCGCTGAATCCTGTTGGTTCGACTAACTCGCCCATTTTTCTGCTATTTCCTGCCTGTTGTGTGCTTATTTCGGGTGCTTTTGACGGCGTACCGCGGTAGTGAAACGGGTAATTGCATCTTCGGTGGAGTCAACAACAACGTTGACAATTCCGTTGCGTTTGAGCAGTACTTCGGTTGCTTCTCGTTGGGCCCGCACGTGGGCTGCAGCCTCCGCTTGTACCTGGCGGTTGCGTCCTAAGAAGCGGGGAAGGTTCATGGGTCGGTCTACGTCTTGCACCGTATTGGACCCACCCAGACGGATACCAGAAAACGGGGAGGCATCTGACACATTAAGCACTAAGACCTCGTGCTTGACCCTGAGTTTGCGCAGTTCTTCTTCATGTTCTGGTGCTGGGCGTACTTCGTCGGTAATGACAATGAACAGCGATTTACGTTTGAAGAATGTCAACGCGCGGTCAATGGGAACCCGTAGGTCGCTGGGTGGTGCGTCCACGGAATACATTGCATCGAGTTTGGTCAGCATGACTTCGAGGTCTTGGGTGCTGGCGCGCGGGGGTAGGTGTTCGATGCGTTCGGAGTCTCCAGCCACCAATGCGACTCGGTCTCCGCGGTCTCTAGCAACGTAGGCGGTGATGGAAGCCAAGAAGAGGACTACTTCGCTTTTGGGTGTTCCAGCTGAGGACAGAGCAGCCATGTTTCGGCCGGTGTCCGCCAGAATGACCACGGAAAGGTTGGATTGTTGAGCGAATCTGCGAATGATGGGGATTCCGGCACGTGCCGAGGATTTCCAGTCAATGTCAGATACGTCGTCTCCGGGGGCGTACAGCGAGAGGTCGTCGAAGTCTTGCCCGTGACCTTTGAAGATGGACCGGTGATAACCCTCAAGGAGTCCTGCGGCACGTCTCAATACGGGTAACTCAAGGTGCGCACGTACGTGTGCGAGCCGTGAAATGTTGCTCATGGTCATCTCCTTTCAGTTGGATAGCACCAATGATTGAGTTCACCGTTATGGAGAGGGCACCCGGTCAAAGACTGCGTCAATGATCTGCTCTACGCTCACGTTGTTGGCGAGGGCATCAAACGTGCGCACAATTCGGTGGCGGAGCACGCGGTGGCGTACATGCTTCACGTCATCTGGCACCACAAACGCGCGTCCAGCCTGAATTGCTAGTGCCTGAGCTACTCGCATCAGAGCAATGGAGCCTCGTGGTGAAGCACCGACGCGTACTTGATCGGTGAGTCCATTGATCTGGTACTGGCCCAGTCCGCGGGTGGTGGAAATGATGTCCACAATGTATTGCTTCACGCTGGTGTCTACGTACACACGGTCCACTAGGCCTTGCAGGTACTTAACGTCTGCAATTGAAATGCTTGGCAGGGAAATCTCTGCGTCTTGCGCACCGGTGGATACTCGGTTCAGGATTTCGAGTTCTTCGCTGCCGGTGGGGTAGTTCAGCACTTGCTTCATCAGGAAGCGGTCCATCTGTGCTTCAGGCAGAACGTAGGTGCCTTCTTCTTCAATGGGGTTTTGAGTTGCCAGCACCATGAACGGATCAGGCAAGCGGTATTCGGTGCCGCCAATGGAAGTTTGGCGCTCTTGCATGGCTTCCAACATTGCCGACTGCGTCTTTGCAGACGAGCGGTTAATTTCGTCGAGAAGCACTACGTTTGCGTGGACCGGACCCAACTGCGTAGTGAACGACCCTGTGCCGTAGTTGTAGATCTGCGTACCCACGATGTCGTTGGGCATGAGGTCCGGCGTGCACTGAATGCGGTGGAACGAGCCGCCCACAGCGTGGGCGAGCGTCTCTGCCGCAGTGGTTTTTGCCAATCCAGGCACTGATTCGAGGAGAATGTGCCCGCCCGCAAGGAGCGTGGATACCAGCGACACTCGCAGTTCGCTCTGACCCACCACTTTGGTGTCAAAGATTGATGTGATGTGCTCGAGGAGCGTTTTAGCTCGGGCGAGTTCTTCAGGTGAGATGTTTCCCTGACCTCGTGACACAGGACAGCCTTCCAGTGGCGGGTTACGTGAAAGCACGCATTTCTAACTGTGCCAGTATGCCAGCAATGCCTGAACGTATGCTCCGAAAGGGGCTACCAAGTGTGGAAAAACTGCGAAGTTTCCGGGATGTGGATGAAGAGCAATAGAGTGGATGGGTGATCTCCTCTGCCCCGCACCAGACGCACAACACCGTGGACCGAACCAACATGCGACGCACACTACTCATCGCGCTAGTAGCCACCGGTGCAATTGCGTTAGGTGCGCTGCTCCTTGGTGCCCTCTATTCCACAGCTTTTGGCGCGCAAGACATCTTGGACCCGGGCCCAGTTGTGCGCGTTGGACTAGCCATTTCCATTGTTCTGACCGAACTGCTTCTGGCAGTAACAGTGGGCTANNAAAGCCGCGCCCACCGCGAACCAAGCGATTCGCTGATATGACTGAAGCTGAGGTGGAAAAGGCGCAGAAGGCGGCCCGCGCTAACGCCAGCAAGCCAGCCAGCAAACCCGCCAAAAACCGTAAGAAGCCATCGGTGACCTTCAACAACGCCATGTTGATTGCGTCACTAGGTGCTGCCGGTTGGGCGCTCGCATCGCTATCTCGGCTTCTCTTTACTGGCGCAAACATGATTGGTGTTCCGCTCACTGATCCAAACTTTGGCCAACAGTGGGTCACGTACATTACCAAGATTCCGTCTGGCCGGGTACNNTCACGCTGGTGGCGGCGATCGTTTCGGTGCTCACGTTTGCTGTGCGCGGACCTGTTGGGGCCATGTGGACTCTGGCAGTAACGTCATCGTCGTTCGCTCTGCTGGCTTCGATGGGCCACTCGGCTGGCGGCGCTAACCACACCCAAGCGGTGTCCGGCATGGCCATGCACTTGGTTGGGGCTGCGGTGTGGATAGGTGCACTTGTTGCAATAGCACTGCTCTACGTCATGCCCACCACGCCTGCCGCAGACTTCGCTTCGGTGGTCCGCAGGTACTCCACTATTGCCGGTTGGTGCTATGTCTTGGTTGCAGTTTCTGGCCTAGTTAGCGCCATCATTCGCGTGGGTGGCCCGGCAGGGTTGAGCACCAAATATGGCGTACTTGTGCTGGTGAAAGTGGCGTTGTTCGCGGTATTGGGCGTGTTCGGTTGGTTGCACCGTGCCAAGGTAGTGAAGTCCTTGGAGTCAGCACCTAAGGCAAAGAACTCCGGCGTTCCGGTAGTCTTTTGGCGCCTAGTGGCCGTTGAAATCATGGTGATGGGAGCAGTCTCTGGGGTGGCGGTTGCTCTTGGTGGAACTAACCCGCCCGAGTCCGATGCCACTCCATCTGATCCAAGCCCTGCCTACATTGTGATGGGCCGTGACCTTCCACCCGAGCAGACAATCGGTAACTGGTTCACTCAGTGGAACGTTGAAGTTCTCATTGCGTTCCTGTGCGCTGCAGGATTGTTCGTGTACTGGCGTTGGGTATTGCAACTACGCAAACGTGGATATTCGTGGTCTTGGCTTCGAACAACCTCGTGGACGTTCGCCATGGTCATTCTGTTCTGGGTCACGTGTGGCGGACCCGCAGTGTATGGTGCAGTCCTCTTCAGCTCGCACATGCTGATGCACATGATGCTGGCTATGGTTATTCCGATCTTCCTTACCAGCGCAGCGCCAGTGACCCTGATGATGCGTGCAGTGCCTGCGCGTAAGGACGCGTCCCGTGGGCCTCGAGAATGGTTGTTGGGGATTATCCACTCGCGATACGGTCAGTTCTTCTCGCACCCTATTGTGGCTGCAGTGAACTTTGCNNCGGCCATGAGCACCCACCTTGGGCACCTGATCATGATTGTCCACTTCTCACTGGTGGGCTACTTCTTTGCCAACGCACTCATTGGTATCGATCCGGGTCCAAACCGACCAGGGCACGCACAACGTCTAGTTCTGTTGCTTGCAACCATGGCATTCCATGCGTTCTTTGGTGTGACGCTGATGGGTTCCAACATCTTGCTGGCGCCTGACTGGTTTGGACTGATGGGCCGCACGTGGGGCGAGAGCGCAATTGTGGATCAGCAGCGTGGAGGCGGAATCGCGTGGGGAATTGGTGAAATTCCCACCATCGTCCTAGCTTTGATAGTTGCGGTTACGTGGTCGCAAAGTGACGAGCGTGCGGCTAAGCGTAGGGACCGTCAGGTTGATGCGTTCGGTGACGAGGAACTAGACGCCTATAACGAGATGTTGGCGCAAATGTCCGCGAAGGAATCCTCACGCAGGTCTACTGAGCGGGACTAGTTAGTACGGCCCAAATGCCTAAATGGTTTAGTGTTCGTTGCGTTTGTTGAACGCGCGCACGTAGATGAACCGACCTACTAGAAATACGAGTCCTACAAGAACGATTGACCCGACGATGTCGTACAGTGCTGGCATGTTTCCCCCTTGGCTTGTGTAACTATTTCACCAGCCAGAACGGGTAAAGCCAAGTGCTGTTGGGCCTAAGTCTGCGCAAAAAGCGCAGATCACGCACGCAGTTCCGCGAGCGCTAGTTGGGCAATGCGTAATGTGGGTAGTGCCTGCGCCGGTGCGTCATCCTCTAGATGCCACGCGGCTGAGAGCGCCCCGTATGCCAACACCCACCGCATATATCGCTGGTGCAGCTCTGTTTTGTAGGTGGCAGTGAGGTGCTTCCCGACGATTCCCGCTCTATGCGCAAATAGGTCAGTCTCAGCGGCTTGGGTGAGGTCAGGGTTGTAGAGCAGGTTGCAGTAGTCGAACAGTGGCTCGCCGAACAGCCCCTTGGGGTCAATGAACTTCCAACTCGAGGGCCCGCTATCAAGGTGGCCCGCGGTGGAGTGCTCAGTGCTTGGGGTCTTCGCCGGGTGAGGCGCAAACGGCAGAATGTTCCCATGGTGCACATCTCCGTGCAGGGCTACCGGCGCCAGCCGTGGGTGAGGATTCGCAAGCAGTNNTTGCCTCTTGAGCACCCGCAATCAGAGTGTCGAGCGCCCAACGCGGGAGGCGTGCAGTGTCCAGTTCGGCTTCTAGGGCGCTGGTTTTGCCAGAGTCGCCGACGAGGGAGGAAAACCAACTGGTTAGCGGACGGAGTTCGTCGGGAGCAGGCTGAACCGGGGCAACGTGCAGTTGGTGGATCAAGGCGCAGATGAGTGCGGTGTCTTCGATTCGGGGATGTGAGTTCGCGTCACCGCGCTCCATGACGGCCGCAGTCATACCGAAGTGAGGATATTCGTTGAGTTGCAGAATCTGGGCCATCGGGTGTTCCCACGCTGTCTGAACATGCAATCCAGTGCGTTCTTCTTGCTCAAAGGAGCACTTCAATATCTGTACGGTGCCGTCAACTGCGACCTCCACAACAACGCTGCTTGGCGTCAAAACAGCAGAGCCGGTGATGGTCGCATTGAAGTCTGGAAGTACTGACACTAGGTGCCGCATGCGCGTATCCACAGATCAATCATTGCGCATGCGGCACCCTGCATCATTAACTACACGTGATATCCAATGAAGCAGGAGCTGCTCCATTGCCAATGAATCCGAGGGTTGCTTCTTGGCCGGTTGCTAGCGATCCGTTCCAGGTTTCACTAGAAACAGAGTACGGCCCGGTGCCAGAGACCTGTCCTCCCCAGAGGTTGGCCACAGTTGCAGAGTTGCCCAGATCAAATCTAATGTTCCAGCTNNTTGGAAGCCTGAACCCCAGTTCCCATGGGTGACATAAGACGCCGTGCATGCGAGCGGCTGCCCGTCGGTGCTTCCGCCGTCTGTCGTTCCGCCGGTTGTTCCGCCGTCGGTCGTTCCGCCGTCGGTGCTTCCGCCGTCGGTTGTTCCTTCGGTGGTTCCGTGGTCGCCGTGTGTTCCGTCTGACCCGTCTGTCGTTCCGCCGTCGGTCCTTCCGCCGTCAGTGGCGCCGCCGTCTGTCGTTCCCCCATCCGTTGTTCCACCATCCGTAGACCCTCCTTCGCCGTAGACCACGTCAGAGCATGTGTAGAACGCTTCGGGGCTGTCGGTGCGTTCCCACACTTCGTAGATGATGTGTTGTCCGGTGCGCTCTGGTAGCGAGACGGTCCAGGTGTACTCGGGACCTTGGACGCCTCCGGGCACCAGTGGTGGATCGAGGCGCTTGTCAATGAGGTCAAGGTCGTCCCACCTCAGTGGTTGGGTTGGGTCCCATGTTTCCTTGGTTATGTAGGTGAACCACCAGCCTGGGTGGGGTGCTTTGGCCGCGTACTTCAAGGTGAGGTCCTGGCCAGATTCGAGCGAGGTGGTGGGCCAATGCTCAGAAACTGCGTTGTAGGCCGTGAAGTTCGGGTTTGGTCCGCACAGGGATCCGTCTGGAATGGTTTCTTCATGCTTCCCGGCTACCTGTGGGAGTAGGTTTCCATACCAGGTGTAGAAGGAGTAGGTTCCTTCTGCAATGGCGTCAATGCACACGGGGTTAGTAGGAACCATGTTGCCGCCTTGCCCTATGGCTGCACCGCCTTCGTACCCGTTGAGATACCACTGGTAGGCGCGGTCGGCCGGGTAGGTCATACCGCCATGGGCTTGAGCGGGTGCCCCTAATGCGATGGCTCCCACTATGGCGAGGGCCGCGGCTGCGCTGCCTGCGACTGCTCGTTTGAGTGTTGTTGGTTCGCCTTTCATTTGTACTCCTTCGCGTTGTGAATGAGATTGTCATGAATGACATTGCTGCGTGCTTCGCAGCGATGAAGGGCACTCAGGCCACGTGACTCCTATGTCTCGCGGCGCGGTGTAGCTGTGGCCGTTTTCGGCGGCCCTTCACATGTCCAACCTCTCTAGATGCGTGGACGTGTTCAATCTGCTTAATCGTTTCCCAGTGGCATCCTTGTGGCCCGCAAGACCTACAAATGCGTGGAGAACTGGTCGATTGTGCGCATTAGCCAAGCACTTCTCCCCATGCCAACTCAGTTGGAATTGATCCACCTTTCGGTGTCACACTTGAGTGGTGAGCACTTCGAATGGCCCCTTGTCCCTGTTTCAGTCGAACCTTCCTAAGGTACGCGCTAGCGAATTGAAGGGGAGGGGCTGGCTCAACACGGGCGGGAGAGACATTGCGCTCGCGGATCTTCGCGGGAAGATTGTGCTTCTCGATTTTTGGACCTTCTGCTGCATCAACTGCCTGCACGTTATTGATGAACTGCGTGAACTGGAGCAGAAGTACTCAGACACAGTTGTAGTTATTGGTATTCACAGCCCCAAATTTGTCCACGAGGCTGACCCGGTGGCGCTCGCTGCCGCAGTCGATCGATACGAAGTGCACCACCCGGTCCTTGATGATCCCGAACTGCTCATGTGGCGTGAGTACACGGCTCGGGCTTGGCCAACTTTGGTAGTGGTGGACCCCGAGGGTTACATAGTGGCGCATATGGCTGGCGAGGGACACAAAGCCAACATTGACTCCTTGGTTGCAGATCTCATCACGCAGCATGATGCCAAGGGCACCTTGCATCGCGGAGACGGCCCCTTTGTTATGCCGGAACCAGAACCACGAACGCTACGCTTCCCGGCAAAGGTTGTGGCTCTGCCCAACGGAAACTTGTTGGTCGCGGATGCGGGCCACCATAGTCTTGCGGAACTGGCTGCGGATGGCGAGACGCTGGTGCGGCGCATTGGCTCTGGGGTGCGCGGCTTCCAAGATGGTGACGCCAGCGAAGCTGAGTTCTCTGAACCTAATGGTCTTGCTCTGCTGCCGCGCGAACTCGCGGACCAGGTGGGCTATGACGTGATCGTGGCCGATACCGTCAACCACGCTTTGCGCGGAGTTTCGTTGGAAACAGGACGTGTTCGCACGCTCGCCGGTAACGGCAAGCAGTACATGGTTGGTGGCCAAGAAAACGAGGGTCGGTTGACCTCGCCGTGGGATGTGGTGTGGTCACCAGTCCACAACGCGGTGCTGGTAGCTATGGCANNACCACACGATCTGGTCGTTTGATCCACTCGCAAACACTGCCCAATGGTTCAGCGGCACCATGAACGAAGGTCTTCAAGACGGTACTCCTGACACCGCTTGGTATGCGCAGCCGTCAGGGCTGTCAGTAAGCGGCAGCAATGAGTCCGAGCGTGTCTGGGTTGCTGACTCTGAAACTTCAGCGCTGCGTTGGATCGATGGCGAAGGTTGCGTGCACAGCGCAATTGGACAGGGGCTTTTCGACTTCGGACTACGAGACGGCTCCGCCGATCAAGCTCTCCTTCAGCACCCATTGGGCGTGGCTGCGCTGCCAGACGGCAGCGTCGCAATCGCAGACACCTACAACGGCGCCGTGCGCCGTTTTGACCCGGCCACGGGGCAAGTCACCACAGTGGCCACAGACCTGCGCGAGCCGTCAGGTTTGCTTGTGGTGTCGTCGGAAAATGCAGTGGAACTGCTGGTAGTGGAATCGGCGGCGCACCGCCTCTCCCGCATTGTGCTTTCCGACGATCTGGCTGGGCAGATCCTCAACGCTGGTGCTCACCGGACCAAGCGTCCCGTCACGGAAATCGGGGCGGGAGAGTTCGAACTGTCAGTGGTATTCACTCCAGCTCCGGGCCAAAAATACGATGACCGGTGGGGCCCTTCAACGAGGCTCACCATCTCGGCGTCACCCGAGGAAATGATCCTAGAGGGCGCTGGGACCACAGTGGAACTCATCCGCCAGCTACGAATCNNAGGATACCAGGGTGGCTGACCAGTTAGCTGTACCGCCTGTACTTTCCGCAAACTATGCTTACTTCTTTGACCTCGACGGAACCCTCACTGACTCCGCCCCTGGAATTCTGGAATCGGTGACCTACGCGTATCAGTCCCTTCGGTTGCCCGTTCCCGGCGAGGCAGAGCTTGCAACGTTCGTAGGCCCACCACTGCACGTGAGTGCGCCAAAGCATGGGGTTCCGCCGGAACTGATCAAGCCGTTTTTGATGGCTTACCGAGAAAAGTTTGTGGCCGGAGCAATGTTCAATAACTCGGTGTATGCCGGAATTCGTGAACTACTTGACGCCCTCGATGCCACCGGAATTCCCATGGGGATTGCAACCTCCAAGCCAGAAGTGTTCGCACGCCAAATACTTGAACACTACGAGCTGGCGCACCACTTCACTTTCATCGCAGGCGCAACTCTTGACGGTGTCCGGTCAGCCAAAGCCGACGTCATCACCCATGCGCTGGAGTCTCTCACTCAAGAACTTGGAGAGCTGCCTAAGACGCAAAACATCATCATGGTGGGGGATCGAGAGCATGACGTGCTCGGCGCTGCTGCACACTCAATAGCAACTGTCGGCGTGCGCTGGGGGTACGCTCCAGAAGGTGAACTGCATGACGCAGGCGCTGCCTACATCGCAGACACCACCGAAGAACTCTTTGCGTTGCTTACTCAGCCAAAGAACTGAGTACTAGTTGCAGTGAATCGCGCCGAGCTCAGCGAACAACGCGTGGTTCAGAGCGAAAGCTCGGGAGGCTTCGTGCACGGTGATTTCGAAGTCTGACTCTGAGAGTTCCAGCGCGTTCAAGCGTTCCTTGTACAGGTCCTTGAACGGCTTGGCCTTAACAATTTCCTTGAACTTGTAAAAACTAGTTCCCTCTTCATCCATGCCGTAGTGGCGTTGGAGCATTACGCGAATTACCTGCCCACCGGACAGATCACCCAAGTAACGGGTCCATGCGTGTGCTGCGTAGAGAGCTAACGAGTCAGCAGATTCCTTGAGCACTTGAACGTACTTGAGAGTTGCTGGCAGCGGGGAGATCTCGTCTCGCCAGTTTGGGCCCACCAGGAATTCCAGGTCCGCTTCGATTGAAGGGGTGCGAGTCAACTCTGGGAACACCAGGGTGTCAGCCTGGGGCAGCGCTGCTACCCGCTCGGTGGCTTCTTCTAGGGCGCTGTAGAGGTAGTACTGCTGGATTGCTAGGTCACGGTACGCGTCAATGTTGAGCGTTCCGCCCATGAGTTCCGAAATGAACCGCATGTTCTCGGCCTGCGAGTGCACCTCACGAGTGCTGGTGTACAGGCGTACCGAGAGTGGGGCATCTTGGCTGGTCTCAACGACTGGAGCAGTCACGTTTTACCTCTTACAAAAATGGAAGTTACGGCGTTCTGGTGTGGCTGACACCAGAACTGACAAACTGTCATTTCAATAATAGGTAAATGAGTTAGGGTTGCCTACCCTTATGACGTTAATCTTTGTAGCAATCTGTCATAAAAAAATGGGCGTGATTGCGTGGATTTTGCCGTGTTTGGGCATTGGGCAGTGGTTGCTGCGGCGCCCTGAGTCAGGGAGTTATGAGTTGGAGCGCACCGAGTTGGAGCGCACCGAGTTGCGGCGCCCTGATGCGGAGCGTTATGAGTTAGGGAGCCTCGAGTAGCAGTGCCCATGTGCGGAGCGTCGGTATCTGCAGAGTGTCAGTATCTGCGGAAGCTGTCAGCTGGGATTCTGGCGCCGACTGCGCGCATGACAAAGTCTTCAACTGCCGCCGTAGCACGTTCCCTCTCTGCGCTGTCCTCGGGCGCTGTCCTGCCAGCTAGGCAGGCGTTGATGAGCGCAACGGAAGTGGGGATATCCTGCGGAGGGAAATCGCCTGAGGAGATGCCAGCTCCTAGGATTTCGTGGAGGAGTTCCTCAATGACAGTCACGTGCTCGCGCAGACGTTGGGCGGCGCCGCGGGAGAGGACGGTGCGCAGTTCAGCTCCAGGGGTGACGTGGAAGACTCTGTTGAGGCGCGCTTGCGCTCTAATGTAGGCGCGAAGCCGTTCTACGGGGTCTTTGATGTCTGCGATTGACCGCTGTAGGTTCTCCACGTACTTTGAGGTTTCGTGCTGAATGTAGCCGAGAAGCAGGGCCTCTTTGTCAGCAAAGTGGTTGTACACCGCGGGGCGCCCACCGCCCGCCGCTGCAGCGATCTCTGCAAAAGAAATGACGTCAAATCCCCGCTCTTCCATCAGTGTTGCTAGTGCTGTGAAAAGGCGTTGACGCGTCTGTTCCCGGTGCTCGTGAAGGGAACCCCCGATAATCTTTGGCATTATGACATTATTTCACAAATAGTCAGTACGGATTTCGGGGCCTAAGTCCCTAATTTCCTAAATTGGTGGTGTAGCCAGCGTTTACTGTCAAATTTGTCAGAAAACTCTCTTCGGCGTTTTCCACAGGTCGCGGGTCTGGTTGGGGATAAGTTGCCGTTAGCCTGCACACTCCTGTGGATGAAACTGTGCATAACAAACCCGGGGCTGTGGAAACGGCGAGATATCAGCGATTTCTGGGATGAATTATCCACAGTTAGTTTCACCCGCTGGGGTTGGAAAAGGCTTCACAGTCTGGAATCCCATCGCCTAACTGATTCACAATCCACAGGGTGAAAGACGATATATAGGGGAGTCTTCCACTGCAAGACACTAGATGTGCCCAGGAGGCTCGCAAGCGCTGTCAAGGGGGAGCGGTTGCAGGCGGTGTCCATGAGTCGTCCACAGGCTTGTGGATGACTCATTGGGTATGCCTGACTCAAAACAAATAGGTGTGGCCCCCTCCCATCGTGAAAGGGGGCCACAGCAAAAAGTGAGTGTCAGAGCGTAGGTATGCGCTTAAAACTCGCGTTGAGCTCAGCATCAACCTCTTCGGCTGTACGGCGTCTAGAGACGTTGTTGCAAGCCTCGCACACTGACTGCGGTATGACGCCCCGACGTTGGAGAACTCCAAAGATGGTGCAACCGAGGCAGAAACCAGCGAAAGCTTCCAAACTCGCAGCCACCAGCAATATGCCTAGGGCTACCCACGCAGCTGTCTCATGGTTGGTGAAGTAGAGGATGCTTGCGGTGATAGTAACTACCGCTCCGATGCCCTGAGCAAAACGCTTTGGAGGGCCTGGTACTAGCTTTGCCGCTCCAAGTTTGGGAGCAATGAATCGGGACGCGAGAGTCCCCAAGAGTGACAACTTTAGACCGGCCAAGAGTCGGCCAAGGAATCCTGCTGTCAGAATGAGCAGAAGAACCCAACTCTGAGTTGCCAGCGTGGCCACGGTAAGTAGAACAACGCCGGTTGCTACAACCCGAGCCGCCTTTTCGTTGACGGGGTTTGGGAACGTGAAAAAGGAAGCCATGACTCGAGTCTGAACTTGAGTGGTTGAGCCTTCAACCAATGGTCATAATCCAAGACATTGTGAATACATGTAACGCATGGTGTGCGGGTAGGGCGGAGGAGCGGCCGAGCGGTTGGTAACCGTCCCGGCCGGTCCGTCCTCCCTCCCTACCTGCACGTCCCGCCCTGCCCGTCCGTCCGCCGACCCCGTCCCGTGAGATGCGGCCAACAGCGCAGTGCGGCCCGACGGCAGGCCAGAATGCGCAAAGAACGGCCGGAGAATAAATCTTCCGACCGTTCTTCACTCTATGTATCCGCCAAGCATTACCTACCGCGTGGGTCCACCAGATCGAAGTCGTTGTCCTCTGATTCTTGCTCAGAAGCTGACGTGCTGGTGTTGGAGGCCCCAGAACCGGCTTCAACGCTTTCAAGGCTGGCGCCCTCTACGTCTACGTCTGGCAGGATGCGGTCCAGCCAGCGTGGGATGTACCAAGCCTTTTCTCCGAGCAGGTGCATGACTGCCGGCGTAAATGTCATCCGCACAATGAAGGCGTCAAACAGTACACCAATTGCTAGGGCAAAACCGAGCGGCCTAATCATGGCGAGGTGGGAGAAAATGAACCCAGCAAACACGGAGATCATGATCAGCGCTGCGGCAACAACAACGGGCGCTGCCAAGTTGAATCCCGAGCGAACTGCTTGCCTAGCGTTCCCGCCGTGTGCGTAGGCTTCCCGCATTGCGGTAACCAAGAACACTTGGTAGTCCATAGCAAGGCCGAACAGGATTCCGGTGAGCAAGATGGGCAGGAAGCTGAGAATCGGGGAGGGATTGTGTACCGAGAATATCTCTCCAAACCAACCCCACTGATACACGGCTACTGTCGCGCCGAACGACGCTGCAAGCGAAAGTAGGAAGCCTACGGTTGCAATGACTGGTACCACTACTGATCTGAATACTAGAAGCAGCAGTACCAGCGAGAGCCCAACCACGATTGCCAGGTAGGGTGGCAACGCTGCGGTGATCTTCTCGCTCACATCGATTTGGGCGGCAACCTGCCCGGTGACGGATGCCTCTACGCCGTTGGCCTTCTCGATGTCTGCGAGGGCATCGCGTAGGCGGTGGACTGTGGCTTCGGTGTCTGGCGATGCCGGTCCGGTGGTTGGGACGATCTGGATGGCGCCGTATGTTTGGTTCTCGTTAACGGCTACAGGTATTGCAACTGCTACGCCCTCCACCTTGCTTACGGCTTCGGCTACGGCCAGTTGCGTCTCTTCAGCGCCGGTTTCGGTTCCGGTCTGCGGCAACTTGGTGAGCAGAATGAGCTGTCCGTTGTAGCCTTCACCAAACTCTGAGGAAGTTAGTTCGTAGGCTTGCTGTGCGTCGGACCCATATGGCTCTGAGCCTCCGTCTGGGAGGGCCGTTGCCAGTGATCGAGTTGGAAGGGCGATCACTGCAAGTACGGCTACGCTTGCGAGTGCTGCAAGCCATGGAAGTTTGGTAAGAGTACCTACCCACCATGAGCTGGCGGAAGTGTGTGCGTGTGCGGCTTGCGCCACGGATCCGCCTTGTACGCCGGATGCNNGCCTATCACTCCAAGCAGTGCAGGGGTCAAGGTGATGGAAAGCAGTACAGACATCAGCACAGTGAATGCCGCGGAAACACCGAGGATTGCCAGGAATGGTAGGCCTGGCACTACGAGCGCTGCAAGAGCGATGATCACGGTGAGGCCAGCGAACACAACCGCGTTTCCACTTGTGCCAATTGCGCGGGCCACAGATTCACGTAGTGGCATGCCAGTGGCAAGTTGGGTGCGGTGTCGGTNNTGCGAGTCCCAGCATGAGCGCGAGCGCTGGCGTGATGCTTTGCATGTCAATGAGTGATGACAATGCCAAGGTTCCGCCTACGCCTGCTCCAACCCCTAGGATCGCCATGAGCAGCGGTAGTCCAGCTGCGATGAGGGTTCCAAGCATTACGAGGAGCACAACTCCTGCAATGATGAAGCCGATCATCTCGGCGGCTCCGAATACCGAGTTCAGGTCAGACATGATCTCTTTGGAGAACAGGGTTTTCACACCGACTGCTTCGGGGCCGTCAGCGATTGCCTTGATGTCATCACGTTGTTCGGTGGTGAGGGATTCAGCTTGGCCGTAGAAGATGACTTGGGCAATTGCTGTGTTGCCTTATTCTGAAACGAAACGCGTGTTAGCGGTGAGCGCAGCTGTGCGTTCTCCTAGTGCGAGTTGGTTCTTGCCATCGGCTAGGGCAAGTTCACCAGAAGAGATTTCCGAGCGAGCGTCTTCCAGTTTTGCTCGGTTGTCTTCGATTGCTGCGCGGCCTTCTTCAAGCTTTTTGCGTCCCTCTTCTAGGGCAGCTTCACCGTCGGTTAGTTTCTTTTCATTCTCGACGATGGCGGCTTTTCCGCTTTCGAGTTCTGCTACGCCCGCTTCGTATTGGGCGCGACCTTGAGCAAGTTCGGATTCGCCGGCTGCGACTTGGGCGCGGGCTGCTTGGAGTTGTTTCTCTCCTGCTGCGAGTTCTCGCTCGCCTTGCGCAAGGGCCTTTTCGTTTGCCGCGAGTTCTTGTTCGCCAGCTTTGATGGCTTGTTCGCCTTGCGCCAGTGGTTCAGTTGCTGCCGCGAGGGTGTCGTATCCAGTGCGGGCTTCTTCGAGTTTCTTGAGTGCCGCTTGCGCCGTGGTGATTCCCTTATTGACTTCGGTAAGGGTGGCTTGTGCGGTGGCTAGGCCGGTGGCTGCTTGCTCGTACTCTGGGGTTTCGGTGAGTCCGGCTGACTCAAGGTCTGACAGAGCCTTTTGGAGGTCTGCGATGTTGGCTTCAAGTTGGTTCTTGGTTCCTTGTAGTTGGCCTAGTTGGGTGTTGGCTTGTGACTCGGCAGCGTCGAGTGCTGCTGGGACCTGAGCGAGTGTGGCTACGCCAAGTTGGTTGGTGAGTTCTCGCACGCCGGCTTCGTAGGCGGCTTTCTGGGATTCCAAAGCCTTGCGCTGCGTTGCTAGTTCCTGCTTACCCGCTGCGAGAGCCTTCTTTCCAGCTTCGATTTGGTCGCGTGACTCGCGTGCGGTCTTTTCGCCGGCAGCGAGTTCACTCTTCCCTGCAGCGAGTTGAGCTTCGCCGGTTTGCAATTGCGCGAGTGCAGCAGCGAGTTGGGACTCACCGGCTGAGAGTTCTTGCTTGCCTGCTTCGAGTTGTGCCCAGCCTTCGGAGATTGTCTTCTGGTTTTCTTCGATCTCGGCGGCGCCTGCTTCGAGGTCCTTCTCACNNTTCTCACCCTGTGCGAGCTGCGCTTCACCGTTGGTGATCTCGGTTCGGCCGTCTGAGAGTTTTTGCTCGTTGTCAGCTATTTCCTGCTGGCCGTCGGTGATTCCTTGGGCTGCGCTGTCCAGGGTTGCTTGGAGGCTGAAGGGATCCGTCGCGCTACGCACTGCATCGATGCCGGTCAGGGCCTCGATGGATTGGGCGATGGCGTCTTCTTGCTCTTGGGTGAAAGGCTCACCGTTGTCTGTTGTGAAGACGATTGTGCCGTTTCCACCGGAGAGTTCTGGGAGTTCGTCACGCATGAGGGCCAGTACGCGCTCTGTTTCGGTGCCGGGGAGCGAGAACGTGTTTGAGAGTTTGCCCATGAACAGGCCCGCGAGTAATCCGATGATTGCGAGAATTGCCAGCCATCCTGCAATGAACTTTTTGCGGTGGTCGTAGGCCGCTAGTCCAAGCTTGTAGAGGAACTGTGCCATGGGTTATGCGCCCTGTTCTGTGGTGTTTTCGGAAATTGAGGTGAAGCCGAAGCGGAGAACTTCGAGTGCGCGGGTCAGTAGCGCTTCAAGGTGTTTGAGGTCTAGGTCCGTGGGTGGACCTGCGAGTGTGGCGCCCCAATGTTCGAAGGCAATATTGCATGCTCCGATTGTGTTTTGGGCGTAAATCGCTACCTCGAATGGGTCAAGTTCTGGCCGCTTAGCAATGATTCGTTGCGCGAATTTCTCAGCGTACTCTTGCCAGTAGTAGAGGGCCGCTGCACGTAGTGAGGGCGTGTGGGTATCTGCTGCACAGAGGAATGCGACGGGTTCTAGTGTCCGCGAGGTGACAAGTGCGCTGAAAGCGATGAACGTTGCATCAAATATGGAGGTATCTGTGGAGACGGCGTCGAGTTCTTCGAACGCTGTTTCCAGGACTACTCGTATGTGCTCACCGAGCGCGTCGTCTATCGATGAGTAGTAGTTGAAGAATGTGCGCCGAGATACGTGAGCTTCGTCGGCAACCATTTCCACGGTCAGCGCGGCGTGGCCGTGTGCGCGCATCAAGTTGAGTGCGGCTGTGGCAATTGCTTGTCTGGTGGACAGTTTGTTTTGTTCGCGGCGTGAGAGTGTGGGTTCGCCTGCTGGGGCGGATGTGTCTGGTCGCGTGGTCTGCAGCATGTCTGGCACATTCTTACACTAGGTGCAATATTGCACGGTGTGCAATATTTACTTCAGGCTTGTGGCCACCATCACCGGCCAGTGAACGCATCCATGGAGCTGTAGACCTTAAATACCCGAGCTGCCACCATGTCCCACGCTGCAACGGGAAGAACTCCGCGCACCGCCATAGCTAACTTGACTGTCCACGGCTTGGTCACCAATGGCTTGCCGGCAACCATTCCTTCCCAGGCAGCCTCGGCTGCAACCTCGGGTGTCATAATCGGCGTGAGCAAGGGCCCCCGTGCGCCAGCGAACATTCCGGTAGACACGTAACTAGGGCAGAAAGTGGTTACCGCAACGGAGGTGTTGCCCTTTTTGCGTAGTTCAAGCCGGATTGAATG
>DFNY01000043.1:19758-34499 GCA_002376595.1 Jonesiaceae bacterium UBA3555
GCGCCCCGTACTATTCCGGCATTGTTCACCAGTACATCAACACTGCCCATGAAATCCCTAATGAGTTGGGCACCGCGCGCGATGCCTTCAAGCTGAGAGAGGTCCTCGCTCACCACCAGCACAGACAGAGAACCAGATGAAAGTTCCTGCTTTAGGTCGCCTGTTAGTTGCTCGTCAACATCCCACAAGCCCAGGTGAGAAGCCCTCTGCTTAGCGGCGAGCCTCGCATACAGGGCGCCCATGCCCCGGGCTGCTCCGGTAATAACTACTCGGGAACCAGAAATTACTTCGGAAGGACTTGGCGTTGTCATAAAAGGTTCCTACTATCTATGGAATCAACCCATGGAGCATTGCTCTTAATCGCTGGTCAATAGTTACTCTAGGGTGAGAACAACGCTTACCCGCAGTGTATGGATAAATGCTCTGCTGTGCACCAAAAACACGTAAGCGGATCTGCACAACCCAACGAATCGTCGAAAAGAAGGAACACCCAGAATGCTGCTTTCAGACCGCGATATAAAAGCCCAACTGGACTCTGGGAACGTGGGGCTTGAACCCTATGACCCCACATTGATCCAGCCAAGCTCAGTGGACGTACGTCTGGACAGGTTCTTCCGACTCTTTGACAACCACAAGTACCCGTTCATTGATCCATCAGTGGAACAAAGCGAACTTACGCGCCTAGTTGAAGTCGAAGCCGACCAACCATTCATCTTGCACCCAGGTGAGTTCGTCCTTGCGGCAACCTACGAGCAAGTCACTCTTGGCCACAACATTGCTGCCCGGCTTGAAGGAAAGTCGTCGTTGGGGCGTTTGGGTCTACTGACTCACTCCACAGCAGGATTCATTGACCCAGGTTTCTCAGGTCACGTCACGCTGGAACTTAGTAACGTGGCAACCCTTCCTATTCTCCTGTGGCCGGGCATGAAAATTGGCCAACTCTGCTTCTTCCAACTCAGTTCAGAAGCCGAGAACCCGTACGGTTCACCGTTGTACGGATCGCGATACCAGGGACAACGCGGACCAACTGCGTCCCGTTCGTACAAGAACTTTTACAAGGTAGACGTCACCCGCGAAGACTAAGAGCAACAGAAATCAGGCATGGCATGAATACGTTCAGGCTCGCGCAACCAGCACTCCCGCAGCGGCCCACCCAGGACGAAGGCGTCTCCAACGGTGTGACGCACTTTCTTGCAGTGCCAGACTTTGTAGACCCCGATGACATGGAGTTCTTGTTCCAGTGCAAGGAACCCCGAGCCTCGTGGGAGGTTCGGCCAATACTGACCGAACTCGAAGGCAACGTGGTCGACGTGGAGCCCGGTGTATTGCGGCTTTCGCCGCGTTCCGTGCTGCGCGGACCTTACGCATCTCGGGTTTTGCCCACTGATGTAGCAGAATCAGGCGCTTCGCTCGATGTTGAGTTAGGTTCGCTGCGTCCGCATCCCCTCTCCGTGCCGCATCCTGCGCAGTTCCCAGCCACCACCCAAGTGGTGTGGGCGCTGGAGACGTTGCGTGAACGGGGCGAAGCGCCATGGCCCGGTGCGGGGGACCGGGACGGGATTAACCGAGTGTTCGCTCAAGGGCTCCCCGTGAGAGAAGAGCTGCGCCAAGTTCTGGCAGCGGTGGCCGTGGCTCGGTACCTCGAAGGCTGCGTGGTCTTTGACGCAGGAGAATCTGAACCAAGCAGGACCTATCATCCGGGCGCAGACACGCACAGGTACCGCACGGTTACCCCTGATCCAGCAGCAAACGTTGACCTAGTGATCTATTCAGACGTGTGGCTAGACCCCATGGCGGCTCTTGGGCACGGCCAACTGGCACTGCCTGATCTACGCTTCATGCCAAACGAGGTGGAATGGGATGGGCCGGTGGATTCGGGCGCATATGTTGCCCGCGACGTTGGATTCTTGGACGGTGAGCAGGTGTCTCAGCTCCACGCTGACGCTGACGAAACTGACCTGGATGCGCTGAGGGGAATGCAGCCCCTCAGTACCTATTCGATGTTCTATGAAGGCACTGACGGTGATCTGATCGTTGTTGAGGTAGGCGGCTCAGACGAACTTCCCGGTGCTTTGGCTGCGGCCCACTGGGCTCAAGAAGGGGTGGTTGAGTACGCCATTAGGTGGGTGCCCCGGGATTTGGAAGATTGGCAACGCGAGACGCCGTCTTTCGAGTTGCGTAGACAGCAGACCAAGATGGCTAGTCTGGTTCGTGCGGTTGCTCGATCGCTTGTGGTTGCGACTTCTGGTGAGGTCGCCGACCAGGATGGATTCCTTCTAGATCCAAGTGCGCTGTAGCTGACCCCAGAGCACAGGGCCTGACCCCAGAGCATGAGGCCCGGTCCAAGTACGCTGTAGCTGGCCCCGAGCCCGATCCCGGAGCATAGAGCGTAGGGCCCGGTCACCGGCACAGTACTTGANNGAAGGCCGCCAAGGCTGCTCCGTTTTGCCGGTTTTCAGGCTTTTAAGGGTATATTCGGCTGCGCTTTGATATTTGTTCCCGGTTTTTGCCCTATTTTCTGTGACTTATCTGAGCAAGTAATTCCAACGCGAGCGTCAGATTTTGCTCGCTTCTTGGTAAAATTGTTTCTGGTAAGCACCAAAAGATGGTGCTTGTTTTGTGAAGGATGCTGTCCACATGACTGGGGTGCAAGGCTAACTCTTAGCCCTTATCTTTGGCGCATTCGCTGTTTCCCACCGCCCACAACAGGACGGAGCGGACGTGCTGATACTGCTCGTTGCCCATGTCATCATGGCCCTCATAGCGCCCGCATTGGTTTCGTGGATCGGCCGTAAGGCCTTCCTTATCGTTGCTGCTGCCCCCGCCGGCGCGGCAATTTACGCGTTGACCATGACTGGCCGGGTTCTTTCCGGTGACTATCCCACACAGTCATTAAGTTGGATTCCCGCGCTTGGAATCAACATCTCGTTCCGAATGGACACATTGTCCTGGCTCATGCTGCTCATAGTGGGTGGCATTGGAGCCGGCGTGCTGATCTACTGTTCGGCCTATTTCTCTCCAGCAGCCCAAGGCCTCGGACGCTTCTGTGGGGTCTTGACGGCGTTTGCTGGCGTCATGGTGGGCTTGGTGCTCGCCGATGACTTGATGCTGTTGTTCATGTTCTGGGAACTCACAACGGTGTTCTCATATCTGCTCATTGGTCACTACTTTGAGCGCAAGGCTTCCCGACGAGCCGCCATGCAGGCAATTATCGTCACCACTGCTGGTGGCCTTGCAATGCTAGTTGGCGTAGTCATCTTGGGCGTGCACGCAGAGACTGGCTTCTCAATTTCAGGTTTGATGGCTAACCCTCCGCAGGGTTCTGTGGTCACCGCTGGTGTGGTGTGTTTGATCATTGGTGCGGCCTCGAAGGCCGCCCTCATTCCTACCCACTTCTGGTTGCCGGGCGCCATGGCCGCGCCAACTCCAGTATCTGCATACTTGCATGCTGCGGCAATGGTGAAGGCCGGCGTGTATCTCATTGCACGTTTCGCTCCTGCGTATGCTCACCTGTCGGTGTGGGTAGCGTTGATTGTCATTCTCGGTTGCGGAACGCTCATTTTGGGCGGGTATCGCGCACTACGTCAGCATGACCTCAAACTGATTTTGGCGTACGGAACAGTGTCGCAGCTGGGCCTCATCGTGCTGATGGTTGGTCTTGGTTCGCAATCAGCTGCGCTGGCTGGCTTGGCCATGATTGCTTCGCATGCGTTGTTCAAAGCTGCGTTGTTCTTGACTACGGGTGTGGTCGATGCGGCTACGGGCACACGTGACCTGCGGCGACTGACCGGCGTGGGCAAGAAGATGCCACTGGTTGCGGTAACTGGTGCGGTGGCAACCCTCTCGATGATTGGGTTCCCGCCGCTCGCCGGATATGTGGCTAAGGAAGCTGTACTCGAATCGTTACTCCATGATGGTGTTCCGGTGCTGGCCCCATGGGTGGGCACTGTGGTTCTGGTATCTGTTGTGGTTGGGTCGATGCTGACCGTTGCTTACGGTGCACGGTTCTGCTGGGGGGCCTTTGCTTCCAAGCGTCAGCCACCAGTGATCCCAATTCCAAAACTTCACGCTGACGGCACGCCCGCTGACACCGAAATCNNAGTTGTGTGCCAAGCTTCTTTGAGAAGCCCATTGCCGCCTACGCTCTGCAGTATCCGCACGGGCACGCGGGACACCTGACACTATGGGCGGGTTTTGGTCCAAGCTTCTGGATCACAGTTTCAGTGCTAGGCGTGGGCGCAATCTTGTTTGCATTGCGTAAGCCCGTGGAATTTTTCCAGGGCGTGTGGCCGCGACTGCTTGACGCAGAACTCTTGTACCGCCGCTTCATGCGTATCTTGGACAACTTCGCTGCTGACCTCACGGCGGTCACTCAACGTGGTTCGCTCCCGTATTACCTGTCCGCAATCCTGATTGTGATGCTTATCGGGCCTGGATCATTGCTGGTATTCGGCAACGCTTTGCCATCGGCTGATCAAGTCCGGTTGTGGGACTCACCGGGGCAACTGGTCGCAGTGCTCATCATCATCCCGTCAGTGATTCTGGCTGCTCGTTCCCGACGCCGCCTTAAGTCCGTAGTGCTGGTGGGCTTTGCCGGGTACTCGGTGGCGGGATTGTTCCTTTTGCACGGCGCCCCGGACCTTGCGTTGACCCAAGTGTTGGTAGAAACCATCACTCTGGTAGTCATGGTTCTGGTTTTGCGAAGGTTGCCGCAGTACTTCTCCGACCGCCCATTGAAGGCATCGCGCTTTGGCCGGCTTTCGCTGGCGTTGGCTGTAGGTACGTTTGTAATGCTGCTCGGATTGATTGTTCCTAACGTTCGAGTTCACCAGCGAGCCTCGGTGGACTTCCCGCAGGAAGCCTACGAATTCGGTGGCGGCAAGAACATCGTGAACGTAGCTCTCGTCGATATCCGCGCGTGGGACACCATGGGAGAAATCTCGGTGCTTCTCGTTGCCGCAACGGGTGTAGCATCGTTGATCTTCTTGAGCCGTCGAACCGGGGAAATTCTGCGTGTGGACAACGCGCCTAAGAAGGCTGCCGGTGGCGCAGTGTGGTCAAACCAAACTGCCGTGGATAAGAACGAATCTTTGCGTCGCAAGTCGATTGCTGAGGCAGGACTGACCACCACTCCAGCTCAGGTGCGCACCACCCAAAGGTTCCGTAAGTGGATTCGGGCTGGGGCCACCCTGGCACCGCAACGCCGGTCCGTAATCTTTGAAGTAGTGGCACGTCTTTTGTTCCACTCAATGATTGTGTTTGCACTGTTCTTGTTGTTCTCAGGCCACAATGCACCCGGTGGTGGTTTCGCAGCCGGACTAGTGGTGGGAATTGCTCTGATCGTTCGATACTTGGCCGGTGGCCGGTACGAACTTGGTGAGGCCGCACCCGTGCATCCGGGTCTCCTACTAGGAAGTGGACTGTTCCTCTCTGCTGGCGTTGCCGTAGTAACCATGCTTCTAGGCGGAACCGTTCTGCAAAGCCACATCTGGTACTTCACACTGCCGATCTTTGGAGACGTCAAACTCATTTCAACGCTCTTCTTCGACATTGGAGTGTTCCTTGTGGTGATCGGCCTAGTGCTCGACATCTTGCGGTCCCTCGGAGCTGAAATAGACAAACAGATGGACACCGCAGACTCGCTGCCAGTTGCAACCCGAACCCACAGTGAAGAGGAGGCGAACCGATGACCCCGACACTCAACGCTCTCGTGCATGCAGCGCAGGACACCGGCTCCCAAGACATTCCTCTGATCGATATGTCGCCATCAATCATGTTGATTCTGGCAATCGGAGCGTTTGTTACCGCGGGCGTATACCTCCTCACCGAACGTTCACTGACCCGAGTGCTTCTTGGTGTCATCCTCATAGGCAATGGCATCAACCTGTTGTTCTTGGTGTCTGGCGGACGCGCTGGTGGAGCCCCAATTGTGGGAGCTACGCCGGATGCTGAGATGAGTGACCCACTGCCGCAGGCAATGGTGTTGACCGCAATCGTGATCACCTTGGGTCTCACCGCATTCGTGCTGGCCATGGCCTACCGGTCATGGCAGCTCCTCGGTCACGATGAAGTCCAAGACGACCTCGAAGACCGCCGCATTGCGCGCATTGCGGCACGCAATGCGCCAACCATTGACGGACACGACTCATCAGACTCGTCAGAGTTTGAGCTCAACCCAGACGACGATTCGGCCGAAGCTCGCGATGAGACCTCACACCTCACCGAAAGCGACGACGCCTTCCTCGCCCAGGAAAAGGCAAAGTATTACAGCGAACTTGCTGAGCGCGCCACCAACGAAACGGAGCGGGCAGAACTGCGCAACAAAGCCGAATGGTGGACCAAACAGTACGAGGCTGCCCAAGAGCAAGACACTCGTCGGGAAGATCCAGACAACGATCTCACTGAGCCCGGAGCGCACGTTGAGCAAGAGGCCTTAGAAGACAACACCTCAAGCGAAGCGGACCAAGAACCAGACACCACGGACAAGGAGGCCAAGAATGACTGAACTAAGTTGGCTTGTGCCCCTGCCCGTGGTAATTCCGCTGACCGCAGCGGGACTGGCGCTGGCGCTCTACCGGCACCCTAAGGTCCAGCAGATCGTAGCGGTCACCGCACTCGCACTGATGGTGGTTGTGGCTGGCAGCATGATGTGGGCCGTGGACCAAGGCCCACTCATTGTGAACGTGGGCGAATGGGCTGCGCCAGTGGGAATCAACCTCGTTGGGGATCGCCTTTCTGCACTGATGCTGCTCGTTTCGTCAGCTGTGCTTCTATGCGTTCTGCTCTACTCAGCCGCGCAGGGAATCGCGGATTCGTCCAAAGCCCCTGTGTCTATCTATCACCCCACGTATCTGGTGCTGGCTGCCGGAGTGTCAAACGCATTCCTCGCGGGCGACCTGTTCAACATGTATGTAGGATTCGAAATCCTACTGGCCGCGTCCTACGTTCTGCTCACCCTCGGTGGCACCTTCGAACGAATTCGGGCCGGTGCCATCTACGTAGTGGTCGCGCTGTTATCTTCGCTGATCTTCCTTATTGCCTTGGCCATGATCTACGCGGCCACGGGAACAGTGAACCTGGCGCAACTCGCGCAACGACTGGGAGAAATCGACCCCAACACTGCGATAGTCCTGCAAGGGTTGCTCCTTCTCGCCTTCGGAATCAAAGCGGCAATCTTCCCGCTTTCAAGTTGGCTGCCAGACTCGTATCCCACTGCCCCTGCACCCGTTACCGCAGTGTTCGCTGGCCTGCTCACCAAGGTCGGTGTCTACGCAATCCTGCGTACCCAAACCTTGCTGTTCCCAGACGGCCGCCTCAATGACGTGCTCATGTGGCTAGCGCTAGCCACCATGTTGGTTGGCATCATGGGTGCGGTAGCCCAAGACGACATAAAACGTCTTTTGAGCTTCACACTGGTCAGCCACATCGGTTACATGATCTTTGGTATTGCACTGGGCTCGAAAGCCGGAATCGGTGCCGCGATCTTCTACGTAGCGCACCACATTACGGTGCAAACAACGCTGTTCCTCATAGTGGGACTCATAGAACGCCGCGGTGGTACTACTTCGCTGTCCAAGTTGGGCGGGCTGGCAAAAACCGCTCCGTTCTTGGCAATACTGTTCTTCATCCCAGCCATGAACCTCGCTGGTATCCCGCCATTCTCAGGGTTCTTAGGGAAAGTCGGATTGCTCGAAGCCGGTGTTGAACTCGGCACGCCAACTGCATTCGCGCTGGTTATCGGCTCAGTCGTGGCATCGCTACTCACCCTGTACGCCATTGTGAAGGCCTGGAACAAAGCGTTCTGGCAGCCTTCACCAGAACCGTTGCGAAACACTGACCTTCCCAAGGGAATGGTTGGACCGGCAACTCTCATGGTGGTTTTGACTCTCACCATCACGGTAGCTGCTGGCCCCCTGTACGACTACGCCAACAGGGCTGCATCCACCATGATGGACAACTCAAGGTACATCAACGCGGTACTAGGTGACGAGGGCCGCGGAGAAGGCGAATCGACGCCGCTCGATGGACCGAGCCCCGTGGATGAATCTGACGTGATCAACTCTCCTGACCAAGGAGCTGTGAACAATGAAACTGACTAAGCGCACCAAGAAAATCCAGTGGTGGACGGTACTTTGGCTGGCGGTTGTGTGGACTCTGCTGTGGGGTGACCTCACTTGGGGCAACCTAGTGGCCGGCGCAATCATCGGCCTAGTTGTAGTGCTCATCATGCCGTTGCCAGCCATTGAATACGAAGGTCGCANNCCGTCCGCTGTTCGTGTTGATCCTGCTGGGAAGGTTCTTGCTGGACCTGTTCATGTCATCATTCCAAGTGGCTTGGCAGGCTTTCCAGTTCAACAAGACTCCGCATGGGGCAATAGTGCGGGTCAAACTCAACAGTGACTCTGACTTGTATATGACCATCACTGCAGAACTCAGTTGCTTGGTTCCAGGGTCCCTAGTTATTGAAGCCCACCAGGTAACCAACACTCTGTATGTGCACGTGCTTGATCTGGAACTGTACGGCGGCGTTGAAAAAGTGCGAGCTGACGTACTGGCCTTGGAAGCACGCGTGATGAGAGCGATGGCGTCCAAAGAGGAACTGAAACGTGCCGGAGTGTCACTGACTAAGAAGACGACCGCAGAACGAGCGGAGGCAGCGCTATGACCGTAGTTGGAATAATCTGTGCGGCCATGCTCTTTGTAGCAGGCATCCTGGCACTCATCCGTGCCGAACGCGGGCCCACCATGCTCAACCGGTCGATTGCACTGGACGTCTTTGCAACCGTGGTTATCGGTGCGATTGCCCTGGAAGCTGCTTTGTCCAAGCGAACTGACACGCTCCCTATCTTGGTGGTGCTCTCGCTAGTTGGGTTCGTTGGCTCGGTTACGATGTCACGATTCGCAGCCCACGAACCCAATGAAGAACGCCGGGTGCGCACTCCAGAAGAAATAGCGCACGATGAAGAAGTTCGTCGTAGGGCACAAGAGAAAGGAAGCGAACTGTGAACTGGTCAACTATTGCAGATGTCATTGCAGCGATATTCCTGCTCCTTGGCGCCTTCCTTACACTCGCTGCCGGCGTAGGTATTCTCAGGTTCCCTGACCTACTTGCGCGTATGCACTCAGCTACAAAGCCTCAAGCTCTGGGCTTGATTCTCATGATCAGCGCTGAAGCCCTTCGCGTGCGCAGCTGGGGAGTGGTAGGTCTGCTCCTGCTCGTCATCATCTTCCAATTGCTCACTGCACCGGTGGGAGCGCACATGCTAGGCCGGGCTGGCGCCCGCACAGACCAGATGCGTAAAGACCTTTTGGTGGTTGACGAACTATCTGCTGACCAGTTGGACGCTGATCTGGCGCGCAGACGTGCTGTAGAGCGCAACCCCAAGGTTGAAGAGGAACTTGCCGCGCACCTAGAAGCCCGGATTACCGCTATCCGAAACGCAGAAAAAGGCGCTGGACCGGACAAGGCGGGCAAAGGGCCAGCGAATTTTGACGTCTGATTGCAAGCCTGCACAGGTTGAAGGTGCGAACCTGAGTGAAGCATTCGCCGTAGTAACCCAAGTCGTTTAGTTAACTGAAAGACCCGCCAGCCATGCGCGCATAGCATCAAAGTATGAGGTTCGCAGGGGTTCAGGGGAGAGCGCCAGATCATGAGCGCCCTGCGCAATGGGCACAAACGTGACCTGGGCGCCCAGCTTGGAAGCCCCAGCCGCGATGTGCTCAACGTTGAGCACGGAATCAGTGGTGACGAGCTCGTGATGGTACTTCTCGGCGTTGCCGCTACGTTCTGATGCCAAAACCAGCACTGGGCAGTGAATGTTCAAGCCGCGCGCTATTTGGGCGTGGGCACGGCGTACTGCCGTGAACCATGCAGCGCGTACGGGAAATCCCTCGTGCGGTTTGAGAGCTAGGTCGTAATCCCACTCTCCCTCTGCCGAACTATGAAGCGCGCGGCCGTAGTAAGGCTTCAGTGAGCCGACCTTGAGCCGTGGGGCAAACTTGGACAGTTCCGCAATGAGTGGGGTACCCAGGGCACGGGTAATCCATGGCTTGTTCAAGTCAAACCAGGGGGAGTTAAGAATGAGCCCGGTGATCTCTATGCCAAGGTCATGTTCGCTGCGGTTGGTGCGCGCATTAACCCACAAAGATGCCACGAGGCCTCCGGTGGAGTGTCCGAGCACTATGAGTTCGGTGTGCCCCTCGGATGCGATTATTCGTGCTGCAGCGTCCAGTTCAAATCGGTAGTCCGCAAGATTCTCAACGTAGTTTGGCGTTTGTCCTTGGTGCAGGGAGCGTCCGTACTTGCGTAGATCTATGGCGTAGAAGTCGTATCCGAGTTGTTCAAAGAACTCACCCTCGTGGGCTTGGAAAAAATAGTCAACGAAGCCGTGAATGTAGAGCACTGCACGTGGAGAGTTTCTTGCTCCAGCTTTCCGCACCAGAGTGGCATCAAGAGGGCCTTCGTCGTCTGAGCCCAGCGGAATTGAGCGCGCAACCCAGTCGTTGCCGAGGATGTCTGGCTTCCAACGAGTAGCAGGGCTCATGACGGAACTCCTAAGTGAGTACGATTTAGGGTGGTGTTAGAGCTGGGGATTTCGTGGATCTTGAGGGTCCACCGGAGGCTGAGGATACACGGCAGTTGCGGCGAGCTTCGTTGCTCTGCCAGAGCGTTTGAACCAGACCACTGCGGCTGCTGTGACTGCAAGTGCGAGTAGTTTCTTCATGCCCCCACCTTAGCGCCGATACTTTTGCAGCGGCACCGTTTCCCCTCTTGAATCGTGATTCTTTTACTGGGCCTCAACTCCGCGTAGACAACGGTGGGCGAGACATCAAGAGAGGTCTCGCCCACCGTTGTTTCAGTCGCTCCGGGATGAGGAGCGTTCAGATGTTCAGTCCTGGGGTGGTGCTGGTGGCACCTGTCCTGGAGGCGTGTAAGGCTGCGCAGGTGGCTGTGGTGCTTGCGCTGGGTCGGTGTATCCGGGGTTCACTGAACCTGGTTGACCGTACTGCTGCGGGTACTCCACAGGAGCTCCAGGCTGTTGGTAACCCTGCTGTGGCTGCTGCTGGTAGCCCTGGGCCTCGTAGCCTTGAGGTTGGTAACCCTGCTGTCCATATGCCTGTGGTGCGTAAGGCGCGGTTGCTGCTGCCGCTTCGGCGGCAGTCTTCTTGTTCTTTGAAATGACTACCGCAGCAATGATTCCTGCAAGCACTACTGCTGCTCCGGCGATGATTGCGACCAAGACGAGGTTGCTGTCCTTTTCGGAATCTTCGTTCTCCTGAGGTGACGCCGATGGCTGGTCCGTTGCAGGCGCGCTGGAGGTTTCAGATGGTGATTCCGAAGGCTCTTCTGTGGCTGGCTCGCTGCACGGGGCGGCTCCGCCACCTTCAATTGCTGAAGCGCGGGCTTCCATCTCGTTCTTTTCGCCGATCTTGGCAACCCAAGTGACCTTGTTGCCTTCGATCTTTCCGTTGGAGGAGATCACCTCACCTGGGAAGGTGAAGGACACTGCAACGTCCATGGAGGACATCATTTGTGCGGTCATTGGGTCGGACATGTCGATTTCACCGGTGTCATCGGTCATGTCTAGGTTGCCCTTGACTACGAATTCGTCTCCCTCGCGGGTGATGGACATTTCGTCGTCGTTGAAGGAGTCCCCAAGTGGTTCGGCTTGGAAGCTGTACTTTTTGCCGGTGTAGCCGTCTTCTGAGTAGTCCTCTTCGGTGGAGCCTTCTGGGGCTAGTCCGCCGCCAAGTTCGGAGTCGGATTCCATGCTAGCCATGAGGTCATCGATGGACATTCCAGATTGTTCGATGATCTCGTCTGAGAAGGCCATGATGATGCTGCCGGAGGCGGTGTCGTCGGCTTTTACGTCTACGTTTACGTGCATGCGCATGCAGCCGGTGAGGGAGAGCGCAAGCGCCGCCGCAGCGGCTACTTTGAGGGTTTTCTTCATGGCTTAAGCCTATGTGTTCGCTGTGAGGAAAAACTATGAGGAATTGCAACAATTCGGCCGCAATATTCGTGGGTATTGTTACTTCACCCTATGTTTCGGTGGTAAATCCCACTATGGAAGATGCGCGTCAAAGTTGAGCGGAATAGACTCAACTTTGTAATCGTTGAACATTGTGGACAGGTTGAGCCTTGTTCCCAACCGCGCACACAACAGATTAAAGACATAGGAGAACACGTGGACACCAAGTACACCTCTATGTCGCAGCAGGCTCTGAGCGATGCAATTGCAAGTGCTACTGCGGCACAGAACCCAGAAGTAGAACCAGTGCACTTGCTCAGCGCACTGCTACAGCAACAAGACGGATTCGCAGTCACCTTGCTCAACCTCTTGGGTGTTGACCTCACCGCGCTCGGCTCAGATGTTAGGCGCGCACTCGTCGCGCTACCAACAGTGAGTGGTTCCGGCGAACCTCAAATCCGTGCCGGCCGTGCTCTAGGGCTCGTCATTGCCAATGCCCAAAAGATCGCAACAAACGCAGGTGACACCTACATCTCAGGTGAACACCTACTCACCGCGCTGGCCGAGACCGCATCCAGTGCATCAGACATCCTCAAGCGTCACGGCGCTGGGGCAGACACAATCCGAGAGAAGCTACCTCAAATCACCAACAGCAAAGACGGAAACTCCCAGAACCCAGAAGGCACATACCAATCTCTGGAAAAGTACGGAGTTGACCTAACCAAGGCGGCCCGCGAAGCCAAACTTGACCCTGTCATCGGCCGCGACGCCGAAATTCGTCGAGTCATCCAGGTGCTCTCTCGCCGTACCAAGAACAACCCAGTTCTCATTGGTGAACCAGGCGTGGGTAAAACCGCTGTGGTTGAGGGCCTAGCGCAGCGCATTGTTGCCAATGATGTTCCCCAGTCTCTAGCCAACAAGAAGCTGATTTCACTGGACCTCACTGCCATGTTGGCGGGAGCAAAGTACCGCGGCGACTTTGAAGAGCGCCTCAAGTCAGTTCTTGATGAAATCAAGAACTCTGACGGCGAGATCATTACATTTATCGACGAGCTCCACACCGTGGTTGGTGCGGGTGGCGGTTCCGAAGGTGCAATGGACGCCGGAAACATGCTTAAGCCAATGCTTGCTAGAGGCGAACTGCGACTGGTTGGTGCAACCACTCTGGACGAATACCGCGAGAACATTGAGAAGGACCCAGCGCTAGAGCGCCGGTTCCAACAAGTGTTCGTGGGTGAGCCAAGTGTTGAAGACACCATCGCGATTCTGCGTGGGCTGAAATCCCGGTACGAGGCGCACCACAAGGTGGAAATCTCTGATGGCGCACT
Source organism: Jonesiaceae bacterium UBA3555 (assembly GCA_002376595.1). Taxonomy (GTDB): domain Bacteria; phylum Actinomycetota; class Actinomycetes; order Actinomycetales; family Cellulomonadaceae; genus Timonella. The sequence goes on from DFNY01000043.1 coordinate 33,059, forward strand.
CGTTGCGGCAGCAACCCTGTCTAACCGGTACATCACCGGACGTCGTATGCCAGACAAAGCCATCGACCTCATCGACGAAGCAGCTTCTAGGCTCCGTATGGAGATGGACTCTTCGCCAGTGGAAATTGACATGCTTAACCGTTCCATTGAACGGTTGCGCATGGAAGCGATGGCACTTGCAGACTCAGACGCAACCGGTGCAGAAACGCGCCTTGAAGAAGTCGAAGCGCAACTCGCAGACGCAAACGAACGTCTGGCCGCACTTAACGCTCGGTGGGATCGCGAGCGTGGCGGACTGAACCGCGCCGGCGAACTACGTAAGAAGCTCGACGACTTGAGAGCCCAAGCAGATCGCGCACAACTAGACGGAGACCTCGCTACAGCATCCAAGATTCTGTATGGCGAGATCCCGAACATCGAACGCGAGCTCCAGCAGGCAGTTTCTGACGAAGAAGCCCGGGTAGAAGAAGAACCACAGCAGAAACTCGTGGGGGATAAGGTAGACGCCCACGAAATCGCTGAGGTAGTTTCTGCCTGGACTGGTGTGCCAGTAGGTCGACTGTTGCAAGGGGAAAGCGAAAAACTCCTACACATGGAGAACGTCATTGGAGAACGACTCATTGGCCAACACGCGGCCGTTGAAGCAGTCTCTGATGCAGTTCGCCGTTCGCGTGCGGGTGTCAGTGACCCTAACCGGCCAACGGGCTCGTTCCTCTTCTTGGGTCCAACCGGTGTGGGTAAAACCGAACTGGCTAAGGCCCTAGCCGAGTTCCTCTTCGATGACGAACGCGCCATGGTGCGTATTGACATGTCCGAGTATGCAGAAAAGCACTCCGTAGCTCGACTCGTCGGTGCCCCTCCAGGCTATGTGGGTTATGACGAAGGCGGCCAACTCACTGAAGCAGTACGACGCCGTCCATACTCGGTTGTGCTGCTCGATGAAGTTGAGAAAGCCCATGTTGAAGTGTTCGACGTCTTGCTCCAAGTGCTCGACGACGGACGCCTTACTGACGGTCAAGGTAGAACCGTGGACTTCCGCAACACCATCCTGGTGCTCACCTCGAACCTTGGCTCGCAGTACTTGGTTGACCCCATGCTGGACGACGCCGCTAAGAACGACGCCGTAATGGCTGCAGTGCGAACCCACTTCAAACCCGATCTCCTCAACCGGCTCGACGACGTAGTGGTATTCGAACCGCTCAATCTGGAGCAGCTCAGCAGAATCGTGGACATCCAGGTCAAGGAAATCGCAGCCCGCGTGGCAGACAAGTCAATCACCGTTGACGTCAGCGATGCTGCACGGCAATGGTTGGCACAAATCGGATTTGACCCACTGTATGGTGCACGTCCATTGCGCCGACTCGTACAACGCGAAATCGGTGACCAACTTGCACGCCTCATCTTGGCAGGCCAAACCTACGAAGGCGCAACCGTCACGGTA
>DFNY01000043.1:34525-34852 GCA_002376595.1 Jonesiaceae bacterium UBA3555
CTATCTGCGGCTATCAGACGCGGATAAAGGTTGGGTTGTCCTGCCACATGGTACGAACCTGAATGGTCTTTCCTGGGCGAGGAGCATCAATGATCTTGTTGTTACCCAAGTAGATTGCAACGTGACCAGGAGTCCATACCAGGTCACCAGGCTTAGCGTTTGCCTTGGAAACCTTGGTGCCAACGTTCTTCTGAGCGCTGGATGAACGAGGAAGGCTAGCTACACCAGCCTTCTTGAATACGTAGCTAGTGAAACCAGAGCAATCGAAACCAGATTTTGGAGTCGTGCCACCGTAGGTGTAACGCACACCAACATACTTCTTAGCCT
>DFNY01000043.1:34883-36413 GCA_002376595.1 Jonesiaceae bacterium UBA3555
GATTCCGCAGAAGCCTTCACCGGAGCGGGTGAAACCTTCACGTTCACAGTCTTTGAAGTAGTAGTCAGAGCAGTCTTCTTGGTCAAACCAGTTGGGTAGAACACCACACGCATCTTGTGCGTGCGCGAAGATAGCTTCTTGTTGAAGGTGTAAGTTGCCTTGCCATCCTTCAAAGTCAGAGTCTTAACGCGCTTGGAACCGGAGTAGATCTTGATGGTTCCAGTAGCCGCCTTGCCAGCACTCTTAACGCTGACCGTTACGGTGCCAGGGGTAGAACCCTTGGTCCAAGAAGTCGCAGAGTAGCTCACAGAAAGTTGAGCTTTGGTCTTCTTAACCGTCTTCTTAGCGGTGATTGCCTTAGTTGGAGCAACGACCGCTGCGGAAGCCGAAGCACCCTGCGAACCCATGGCTGCAGGAGCCGCAACTAGACCAGCGGTAGCAACCGAAGCTGCAACTGCCAAGGTACCGATGCGACGGCGGAACGAACTTCCAGACTTTTCGGGCTGTGCAGGAGCGGCTGCGGCAAGCGCGGCAGCACGACGAGATGCGCGAGTTTCAAGCTCAGGGGTTACATCTGCCTGCGGGCTTGTGGCGCGAACAGGCGCGCCAAAGTGACTATCAGTCATATTTAGTTACCTCAACACGCCTGTGAAGTGAGCTGTCGGATTCGGAGCGAGGTATGCCCCGGCCGAGCTAAACACATACTCAAAACCCAAGACGGGTAATGAAGTGTATTCGCATCGGCTTCACCCCAAGGCTGCAACCCAGTGCAGCCAAAAGTGGTTCCCCCACCGCTACTGGTAAAGTCCAGGACCCAAGGCGCCAGTAGCGTTAGGCGATCACCTTGGCATCTCAGCGCTTAGTAGTGCTAAAAAACTGAGACTTACCAACAGTAAACGCTTTGCGGGGACCTGTCACCGTTGACTGTGGATAGGCATTTTGGAGGACCTGTGAAAGAGCCGGTCACAGCGTTAAATTACATGACAAGTGTGGCGGCTTTCACCCGTTACCAGTGGTGGTTCGTGCGCTAAAAATGGGTGGTTTTGCAGAAAGTTGTGGCCGAAAGAGGAAAAACATAGTCCGGTTGGCGCTCTTTGACCCCACCTGCCAACGGTAGGTTTCGCGCACAGAAATGGCCCACCTTACATGCGTAAAAGTGGGCCATCCTAGAGGGGGCAACTTGCAGTCGCTGGCGCAGTTGGTCAGCTTTCGTTGATGGTCAAGATGACTGGCACGTGGTCTGACGCGCCCTTGCCTTTGCGTTCGTTACGATCGATCACAACTTCACTCACGGCACTGGTCAGCGCTGGGGAGCAGTAGGCAAAGTCGATTCGCATTCCTTGGTTCTTGGGGAACCGCAATTGCTGGTAGTCCCAGTAGGTGTAGGTGTTTTCGCCAGGGATAAAGGTGCGGCTGACTTCGGTGAACCCGGTGCCAGCGAATGCGGCGAAGGCGTCGCGTTCCGGCTGGGTTACGTGGGTTTTGCCGTCGAAGAACTCTCGGTCCCACACGTCAGTGTCGAGCGGTGCT
>DFNY01000043.1:36568-36713 GCA_002376595.1 Jonesiaceae bacterium UBA3555
CCACCCTAGAAATGATTGCAACGCCATTCCACTGGCTGAGGCCAAAGTGTGCGACTTGATAGCCGGCAGCTTCAAACGCTTCGAATGGAAATTGGGTGTCCTTGCATTTGGTTTCCTGCAGCGCGAGCACGTCAATGTTCTCTCG
>DFNY01000111.1 GCA_002376595.1 Jonesiaceae bacterium UBA3555
GCTGGGCTGGGCTGGGCTGGGGTGTGCTGGGGTGTGCTGTCCTGTCCTGGGCGGGGCTGGGGTGTGCTGTCCTGTCCTGGGCGGGCTTGGCGCTACGTTGACTGCCCGGTTGCCTGACATTTTTGTTCGTTTTCGGGCGCTGAGGCGCCAAAAAACAAACAAAAATGTCAGGTAGCCGGGGTAAGGGGTGGGAGCTCGAAGGCTGGTGCTGGTTCCTTGGGTGGGATCGGGTATCCGCTAACGATTGGGTCGCCTCTGCCACGAGGTTTCCATCTGTTTTGTACGGAACATGCGTTAAAAAGGTCCGAACATGCATGGAGTTCACATGAGGGTATTGCCGCCAACCTAGCGTGGCCAGTACGCGAGCGGCACCATGATGCGCTCACACCGTGCCATATCTACTTAACAAAGATGTTCAGGCTAGGTTGCCGCTTTTTGGGGCTCGCACGCATTCAATCACTCCCACGAGCCGTTGAGGTCTCGTGGCTTACCAGAATGATGTGGGGAATCCATGAGGAAATCATCCTTCACTATGGGACTCGCCATAACAGGATCTATGGCGATCTTGTTGGGTGCTTGTTCTGCAACTCCGGAGAAGACTCCTGAGGCAACAAGCTCTCAGTCGGCGGAGTCATACACCACCCGCGAAGGCACTGACGGCTTGACCACTTTCACCGTGATTGAGAACCCTAACGGTGGAAAGACCCTGACTTTGGCTAAGGACTCGGCCTTCGGAATCATCGAAGAAACCGTGGACGGTTCGAAGCTTGCATTTAAGGACATGAACTCCAACGGCAAGTTGGATGTGTGGGAAGACTGGCGTAAGACTGCTGAAGAGCGTGCCGCTGATTTGGCTCCTCAGCTTGCTACTGACCAGATTTCCGGAATGATGCTGTTCTCGGGTCACGAGAGCGCACCTGGCGACGGTTTGACCGACGCACAGAAGGAATACTTGTCGGATTCGCACTTGCGTAACGTGTTGTTCGCGGGTGGAAACGACCTTGAGCCAGTGGTTCAGTGGACCAACGAAATGCAGGCATTCACGGAAACTTTGGCTTCCGCTGACCAGCCTTACATTCCAGTGAACTTCAGCTCGGACCCGCGTTCTGACGCTAAGGACTCATACTCTGGTGCTTCAGGTGGCATCTCGCAGTGGCCAGCTTTGCTCGGCTTGTCTGCAACCTTTGACCCTGACACCGTTTTGGCTTTTGGTAAGGCAGCTTCCGCTGAGTACCGCGCAATGGGTCTTGCTAACGCACTGAGCCCACAGATTGACCTTGCAACCGACCCTCGCTGGGTTCGTATCACCGGTACTCTCGGTGAGAACGCAGACATGGCTGCTGAGATGGCTAAGTCGTACGTTGAAGGTTTCCAAACCACCTATGACGCTGACGGTAACGCTGTGGGTTGGGGCGATGGCTCCATCACCACTGTTATCAAGCACTTCCCTGGCGACGGTTCCGGTGAAGGTGGCCGTGAGGCACACACCAACGCTGGTAAGTACGCGCTGATTGCTGAAGACACCAAGGCTGAGCAGCTCAAGCCATTCACCGAAGCGTTGGCTTCCGGTGGTCTGATGACTTCGTATTCCATCATCTTGGACAAGGAAGGCAACCCAGGTTACGGCAACGCAATGGGTACCGCCTACGACAAGGAACGCGTAGACATCCTGCGCGTTGACAACAAGTATGACGGCGTTATTGTGACCGACTGGGGTGTAACTTCCGGTGGCGCTTCAGACCCTGACGCTTTCTTTGGTATGGCTTGGGGTGCTGGTGACCTCACCGTTGACCAGCGTCACTTTGAAATCCTGAAGGCTGGCATTGACCAGTTCGGTGGAAACAACGACATCAAGCCTGTTCAGGCTGCCTACAAGATGTGGGAAGAGGCTCACGCTGCCGGTGAACTCGAGCAGGACGCAGCTTCACGTTGGTCTGACTCTGGCCGCCGTATTCTGACCAACATCTTCCGTGTTGGCTTGTACGAGAACGCTTACCAGGACCTCGAGGTTTCCAAGTCGGTTGCTGGTGCTGCAGAGTACGTTGAGGCTGGCTACAAGGCACAGCAGGATTCTGTTGTAACCCTCAAGCGTGGTTCTGGTGCTCCAGTTGGTGAAGCTACCGCTGCTGACTACAAGAACATGAAGGTGTACATCCCTCGCACGTTCGACACTGGTCACGATGGACTGTTTGGCCCTGGTAACTACACCGAGGGCGAGTCAATCGACATTGAAGCTGCAAAGCAGTACTTCGGTGAAGTTGTTACCGACGAAGCCAAGCTTGACGCTGACGAGAAGGTAACCGAGTACGTTGCTCCAGACTTAAGCGACGTTGACATGGTTCTTGTTGGAATGAACAACCCAAGCAACGGTGACCCATTCACTGCTGCTGGTTTGGACCTCACCACCAACGAGTTCTACCCACTGTCACTCCAGTACCGCGAGTACACCGCTGATGGTGCAAACGTCCGCAAGACCTCCATTGGTGGAGACACTCTCGCTGATGGCACTAAGGAAAACCGTTCGTACTTTGGCAAGACTTCGCGAATTTCGAACGAAGCTGACTTGGATGCATTCGAGCGTGCAGTTGCTGCTGTTGAGAAGTCCGGCAAGGACATCCCAGTTCTTGCACTGCTTTCTATCTCTTCGGGTGCAGTTATTCCAGCCGAGTTTGAAGCAGACGCAGATGGCATCTACGTAGGTTTCGGTGTCTCGGACGGCGCAATGCTCGATGTTGCGCTTGGTCTTGTTGAAAGCAAGGGCCGCCTGCCAATCACGCTGCCAAAGAACATGGACACCGTTGAGGCTAGCCAGGAAGACGTACCTGGCGACACCGACCCTTACGTTGACGCAGCTGGCAACAGCTACGGCTACGGCTTCGGTTTGGACCGTAACGGTTCCGTAATTAAGTAGTTTGACCTCCCTTTAAGGGATTCGACTGGTTGCCCGCACCTGCCTGTGCGCTACAGGCAGGTGCGGGCCACCGGTTCACCACACATCGCAACACAAAGGAGCACCACCATGAAGAACACCCTGACGCGAACCGGTCTGGTTCTCGCATTCTCAGCAGCTGCAGCACTCGGCTTGACCGCTTGTGGATCCGACGAGGGCGACGCAAAGCCATCGTCATCGGCTTCCCAGTCTGAAGGCAGCAGCAACGGCAGCGACGCTGCTGAAAGCGAAGCATTCATCGCTGATCTCAAGGACGGCGTAAAGATCATTGCCGACCAGCTCGAGGCTGCTGGCGGAGCAACCCAGATCATGCTCGCTTCTGACGTAGAGCAGCCAACCCAGAAGTACGGAATGTGGGTTATGCCTTACTACCCATCAGACGCTGTAGCTAAGTACATCTCCACCGTTCAGGTTGATGGCGACAAGTTCAAGGTCACCGCAACCTCCGCAGAAACCTCAAAGGTTTGGGAAATGGACCAGGACGGCAACCTCACCGAGGTTACCAAGTAGTTCTAGGTCGACCTAGACCACTTTTTGAACGCTAGACGTTCCCTGGGAGGTGGCTCAGAAACCCTGTTCTGAGCTACTTCCCGGGCCTTTCCTCCCTTTTCCGTGACTGCTCTATATCCCGATTGAAGGACTCCTGTGCGTGATTCTCAAAACACTGCTGATGCGCTAGCATCGCTCACCTTCTTTGAGAAGGTTGCCCTGCTGAGCGGGCAGAACACTTGGCAAACCCGCGAAATTCCACGCCTCGGTGTACGCGCGTTGTTCATGGCTGACGGCCCTCACGGGGTTCGTAAGCAGATGGGGCCTTCGGATCACTTGGGCATCAATGAGTCCGCAAAATCTACGTGTTTCCCTACCGCAGCAACTATCGCTAACAGCTGGGACCCACAGTTGGGGCACACCGTTGCGTCTGCCCTTGGCCGCGAGGCTGCACACATCGGAGTTGATGTGTTGCTTGGCCCTGGTCTCAACATCAAGCGCAGCCCTTTGTGTGGCCGCAACTTTGAGTATTTTTCTGAAGACCCATACCTGACCGGCAAGTTCGGTGCCTCATATGTTTCGGGTATTCAGTCGGCAGGTATTGCTGCTTGCCCTAAGCACTTTGCGGTCAACAGCCAGGAAACTCGCCGTATGACTAGCAACTCCATTGTTGATGAGCAGACTCTACGGGAAATCTATCTAACCGCATTCGAAATGATGGTGAAGGACTCTTCTCCTAAGACCATCATGAGCAGCTACAACCTGATCAATGGCACGTACGCTCACGAGAACGCCCACCTTCTGCAGGACATCCTGCGCGATGACTGGAAATTCGATGGCGCAGTTATCACTGACTGGGGCGGCGGCAACGACCCAATCGCAGCTATTGAGGCTGGCGGAACCATTGAGATGCCTTCGCCTGGTTTCAACTCGGTTCAGGAACTTATTGCTTCTAAGAACGTCAACTTGGAAAAGTTGGATGAGCGTGTTGCTGAGGTTCTGAACCTGGTCAACCAGATCGACCCTGTTGCTAGCGGTGCGCACATTTACGCCGAGCACCACGCTTTGGCGCAGCAGGCTGCCGAGCAGAGCATTGTGCTGTTGAAGAACGACAACAGCATTCTTCCTTTGGCCGCGCACACCAAGGTTGCTGTTTTGGGTGCGTTCGCGTTCACTCCTCGCTACCAAGGTGCAGGTTCGTCGTTGGTAAACCCAACGCAACTGTCCACCCCTATCGCTGCACTTGAGTCGAGTGCTTTGGACATCGTCGCGAAGCTTGAAGCCTACCGCCACGGCGAAGCGTTGACTGCTACTGAGCGGGAAGCTGCTCAGGAGGCCGCGCGTGCGGCCGACGTTGTGCTGCTGTACTTGGGACTTGATGACAACGCTGAGTCCGAAGGTAAGGACCGCGACCACTTGCGGATCCCGGACAACCAGATTGAGTTGTTGCGTGCGATTCGCCAAGTGAACTCAAATATTGTGGTGGTTTTGGCTGGCGGTTCTGCTGTCGAGATGCCTTGGCTGCAGCACTGTTCTGCGCTGATTCACGGCTACTTGGGTGGTCAGGCTGGCGCGCCTGCGATGGTTCGTGCGTTGACTGGTGAGGTGAACCCTTCGGGTCGATTGGCTGAGACCTATCCGATGTCGTTGGCTGACACGCCAACTGCTCAGCGTTTCCCTGCCGCGGACCGCAACGCGCTGTACATGGAGGGCCCATACGTGGGTTACCGCTACTACGAGACCGCTCAGATTCCGGTGTTGTTCCCGTTCGGTTTCGGTTTGAGCTACACCTCGTTTGAGTATTCAGGGTTTTCTGTTTCCGAGTCGGGCGTGCAGGTCACGGTTACGAACACGGGTGCTCGTAGCGGCTCTGAAGTGGTGCAGATGTATGTGACTCCTGCGGATCGTGCGGCTCAGCCGGGTCTTGCGCCGGAGTTGGAACTCAAGGGCTTTGCCAAGGTTTCGTTGGAGCCTGGCGCTAGCACCGTGGTGGAATTGCTTTTCGACGAGTACTCATTCCGCCGCTTCAATGCTGCGTCCCAGCAGTGGTTGCCTGCGGTTGGTGTGCACACTGTTTCGGTGCGTCGTAATGCTCATGACGTGGTGGATTCGGCATCTGTCGATGCCTCGGTGGTTGCTCGCGTTGCGGGTAAGTTCTTGGCGGCTGGGTCTGAGGTTGCTGTTTCTGAAGTTGCGAGCTCTGGTGTTGAGGCCTCAGCAGCAAACAACCCAGCGTGGGCAATTGAGGCCTACCGCAGCGGCAAGGTTTCAACTCTCACCGAACGCGACTTTGCAGCCCTGCTCGGACACAAGCCTGCAACCTCAAGCCTCGACGAGAGCCTGCACTACAACTCCCCTCTGTCAGACCTGAAGTACGCGCGCAGTTGGTTGGGCCGATTCGTATCGAAGTACTACCTCGAGCGCGGACTAGCCAAGGCCGACCGCACCGGAAAGCCTGACCTCAACCTTCTGTTCCAGTACGGAATGCCATTCCGCGCCATCGCCAAAATGAGTGGTGGCTTGGCTGATCAGCGCGTAGTTGACGGCATCCTGCTGATCATGAACGGACACTTCTTCAAGGGGCTCGGCAAGACCGTTCGTGGCTTCTTCTCCAACAAATCACAGCAACGAGGACTCGTCCGCGAGTTCACTGAGCTATCCACCGGCACTGCCCCAAACAACAGCACTGCCCACGAATCCGCAAANNAAGGCAAACTGATCCGTGTTTAGCAAAATCCGAGAAGCCTGGGGACGCTTTGAAGCGCGACACCAAGGCCGCGCTCAGTTCATCATGTTCTTCCTGCTCAGCAACGGTGTCACTGCACTCCAGCTGATCCTGATGCCTGCATTCAGGGGCATCTTCAACGGCACCAGCCTGGTAGAAACCAACTTCCAGGCATTCCCGGTAGGAACCGGTGCAGACGGTGTTTCACCGTTCTTCATCTTTGACTACGCAGCCGGTGCACTACCGCACGGTGGTGGCGGTCTGGCCTACTTCTTGGCCGTTCAGATCACCCTTCTGATTGCTCAAGTGATCAACTTCTTTGCACAGCGCAACGTGACATTTAAGTCGAACACCTCCATGGGCAAGGCAGCGTTCTGGTACGTAATCGCCTACATCCTGATTACCTTCGCCGCTGGCGCCCTGCAAGGCTTCTACAAGGCTCCTATTTACGAGCTCTTCATGGAGACCTGGAACATGGGTTCCACGGGTGGAACCATCGCTGACATCATCACCATGGTGATCAACTCGGCGCTATCGTTCTGGATCTTCTTCCCTATTTTCAAGATCATCTTCAAACGTGTTCCTGAAGACGAAGACGTCGCAGCTGCTCAAGTAGCTGGCACCGACTGATAGTCCCTCAGCAACGCATCTGGCCCCGCCGTTACCCAAAATCTTGTACATTCTTGGGTGAGGGCGGGGTCATTTACCCCCTCACAACTCGTAGTGAAAGAACCGGTGAACCGTAGAGATGAAACCTCTCCTCACCATTGTTGTCCCCTGCTTTAACTCCCAGGAGTACATGGAGCACTGCATCAACTCGCTGCTGGCTCCAGGGCACAGCGACGTTGAAGTCATCATTGTTAATGACGGCTCCCACGACAACACCGCCGCAATTGCTGACCGCATTGCACAAGAAAACCCCACCCAGGTGCGTGCCGTTCACAAGGCCAACGGAGGCCACGGTTCTGCCATCAACGCAGGTTTGGCAAACGCCAACGGCGCTTACTTCAAGGTAGTGGACTCCGACGACTGGCTGGATGCAACTGCCTACGGCCAGGTCATGGAGCGCCTGCGTGAACTCCACGCACAACACATTGCGTTGGACATGCTGGTGACCAACTTTGTGTACGAAAAAGAAGGCAAGGCCCGCAAACGTTCAGTCCACTACCGCCGCGCACTCCCCCGTAACCGCGTGCTTGGTTGGGACGATGTGCGGTCCTTCTGGACCTGGCAGTACCTGCTCATGCACTCACTCATTTACCGCACAGACCTTCTGCGCGAATGCAACCTAGTGGTGCCAGAGAACAGCTTCTACGTAGACAACTACTTTGCGTTTGTGCCCATGCCTCAAGTGAAGTCACTGCAGTACCTAGACGTTGACCTGTACCGGTACTTCATTGGGCGCAGTGACCAGTCCGTCAACGAAAAGGTCATGATTGGCCGCATTGATCAACAGATCAATGTCAACATGTTGATGGTGAAGGCGCTCTCTGAGACTCGCCAAACTATGATCATGCCGGCAAGCCTGGAACGCTACATGATCCGCTATGCCACCTTGGTTTCAGCGGTCTCCTCAGTGCTCCTGCTCCGCGATGGCACCCCACAATCGCGCGCCAAAAAGCGCCAGATCTGGGATCAGATTCGCGGTATCGACGCCGACCTAGACAAAGAACTACGCAAGCCAATCGTGGGATACGTGATTTCGCGTTCCAACTGGGCCGCAGAGTTCCTCATGCGGATGGGCTACCACCTATCCCGCATTCTTGTGGGCTTCAACTAAGAGCACGGTTACAGCGTTCTGAGAACTATTTTGCGTGCTGAGAACCACTAAACGTTTTCGAGACTCACCCGGTTCGTCACTGCAGTGACGGGTCGGGTGTTTCTGTTCGGCTAGGCATCAAGATCCGCAACGAGAACCAAGAATCTTGAACAGACATGGTCATAGAGCCGCCATAAGATTCCACAATATGCTTGATGTTTGGCACACCATAGCCATGACGTTGACGATCTCTCTTAGTGGTTTGCGGAAATCCACCAACAAACCGGATAGGTTCTTGCACAAAGTTCTCAAACCGAATCAGCACGAACGCGGCTTCACGATACACCGATACGTTAATGATCCGCTGGTCGGTGTCGCTCACCTTCAGTGACGCTTCAATAGCGTTATCCAGAGCGTTGCCAAACAGTGCGCTGAGTCGCATCAAATCCATAAAGTCGAGCACGGTGCCATCTACGGTTACCGTCATCGAGATATTCTCTCGGCGGCACCGCTCAAACTTAGAAATCAGAATCACATCAAGAGCCGCGTTCCCGGTTCGGATCTCTGACTCATATCCGTGAATGGTTTCTTCCAGCTGATGCAAGTACTCGGAGCGCCTATCTGCAGACTCCTCTGCGCGAATCGCCGCAACATAATGCTTCAAATCATGATGCATTCGGTTGAGCTCTTCGATGTTGTGTTTGGACTGCAAATACTGTTCATGCTGCGAGGAAATCAGCATTCTTGACTCAGCCAACTCGATCTCATTGCGAGTCTGCCGCTGATGCCCCTGCTGGGTGTAAAGCGCTACGAAGCCAGCTAAGTCCACCAGAGTACGAATGTAGAAGATATCCAACCCGTTGCTGCCCGAAAACGGCGTCTCCGACCAAGCGAAACTGAGATTCGAAACAAAAAACGTGCCCAACGCAATGGCAAACGCGACCACCAAGGAGCGTCCGTCAACACCGAGCCATTGATCGCGCGGGAAGTTAGAACGCTCCGCAATATAGGCGGCGCCAAAGCCCACGCTGTAGCAGGCAACCAGGAGCACCAGGCTCATTACGTAAGCACTCGAACCAATATCAGGGGTCGGTTTCTCTGGGATCCAGTGCACCCACAACTGCCACTCCAGCGAAGCAACCAGCTCCGCCAATACAAACGCGCGGACAGTCAAATACCAGCTGTCCCTGGTATTCACATTCGAGGTCAGATGGATGAAGGCAAACATTCCAACAATGGCCATAGCCATGCCCACAACCCACAAAGACAGCGGCAGCGTGCCAGCGAACACTTGCAAGCCAACCATCAACGGCAGCGCAGCAGCAATCACGCCAATCCGACGCCACCCCACGAATCGAGGTCGCATCAGCAGAATGTACACCAGAGCAGCCGACCACTCGGCCAAACCGGTATACCAACGCGGAATATCCGGAAGCAGCTGCAAAATCACCGCAGTCGTCCACCAATGTAGTTAGTTAGAGCCTCCAACAAGCCCTTCTTCCGCGACCTCGAAATCTTCAACCGTTCATCGGTAGACACCACGCAATCATCACCTTCAATGGCGGTAACGTGCTGCAAGTTAATGAGGTACCCGCTGTTAGAGCGGTAGAAGTTATGGGCCGTCAGCACGTCCTCATACTCCTTAAGAGTCCCCGTAAACACAATCTGCTCGGTCAAAGTATTGACCGTGATCTTGTGCTTCTGACTCTCAATAAACACAATCTCAGCCAAATCCACACGCCTCGGGGCCAACCGTGAACCCACCAGAATGGAAGCTTTTTCACGCCGTTGCAGCTGACCCAAACTACGTTCCAACTCAGACTCAAACGCAAACGGAGTAACCGGCTTCAAAATGTAGTTCTGCGCCTGAACCGCATACCCATGCGTTGCATACTGCGCAGTCTTAGTAACAAAAATGATGATGACCGACGAATCAACCTTGCGAATAGCCGCAGCCGTCCGCATCCCGTCAACGCCGCCCATCTGAATATCAAGAAGAATCAAATCGAAATCAGTCTGATAGTTCTCAAGCAGCTCGGCACCATCACCGAACTCACGCACAATAAACGTAGTCCCAGACTTACGCTCATAATCGCGCAACAAGNNCTAGCCGCTCCCGATCACGCTCGCTGTCATCCACAACAGCCACGTTCACCACTTGAGTGGTTGTTTGTGACACAGAACTACCTCATTAAGTGCGTGCAAGTATGCGAAAGTCACCTCAGTCCGGAGCAGCACACACTGCGCAGACAAGCACATCCTTGTGCAGGCACGAACATGGGTGTTTTGCTCGATTCTAATATCGGCAGACCCACAACGACGCATCGGGAACCGACGATTGGTTGAAAACACCGCACAATCGGTAGGTCACTACCCAAGCAATCACCCACAAACTGCACCACACCACACAAGTCGCCTACTCGTCGGAAAACTCACGGGCCCGGCGTTAGCGGGCAACCATCAGCCCAGCGTTAGCGGGCTGCCATCTCAGCCACACCCGGAACGTTCGTCAACGCCGAAGCAATCGCCATGTGCATATCAAGATACTGATACGTACCCAACCGGCCACCAAAATGAACACCATCCTGCGCCGCCGCACGCTGACGGTACTGCAACAACTTCTCGCGATCCTGCACCGTACCAACCGGGTAATACGGTTCATCGCCGCCCTGTGCGAAACGCGAAAACTCGCGCACAATCACCCGCTTACCCGAGTCATACGTGCGCTCCGGATGGAAATGCTTGAACTCATGAATACGAGTAAACGGCACCGACTCGTCGGCATAATTCATCACCGGAATGCCTTGGAAGTCAGCAGTATCAACCGTTTCGCGAACAAAATCGAGAGTGCGCCAACCCAACTCGCCAAACTCAAAATCAAAGAACCGATCAACCGGACCCGTATACACAACCGGAACCGACCCAACCACACTGTCCCTATTTAGCGGCTGCGAGACATCAAAGAAATCCGTATCCAACTGCACCGAAATATTCGGATGATTCGCCATATTCTCGCACCACGCCGTATACCCATCCTTAGGCAGACCCTCATACGTGTCATTGAAATAGCGGTTGTTGTAAACAAACCGAACCGGCAACCGAGAAATAATCGACGCCGGCAAATCCTTAGGGTCCGTCTGCCACTGCTTAGCCGTGTACCCACGAATAAACGCGTCATACAACGGACGACCAATCAACGAAACACCCTGCTCATCCAAGTTCGAAGGCGAAGCNNGATCCCTAGCCGCATCCGGGCCCATAGCCGCACGGAAAAACTGGTTAATAGTGCCCAAGTTGATAGGCATAGGAAACACCTCGCCACGATGCGTGGTGTACACCCGATGCACATAGTCAGTGAACTGCGTGAACTGGTTAACGTACTCCCACACCCGCTCATTCGAGGTATGGAAAATGTGAGCACCATACTTGTGGATCTCGATGCCAGTCTCAGGGTCAAACTCGCTAAACGCAATGCCGCCAATATGACTACGCCGATCAAGCACAGTCACCTTCAATTCGTACTGACTTGCACAGCGCTCCGCCATCGTCAGCCCATACAGGCCAGCACCCACAACAATGAGGTCAGTCATGTCACCACTCCTAGTGTTCTTAAGGGAGAGTAACTGAGACTGCGGAGGCTCACATGCGCTGGCGCACGAACGGTACGACAACAGCCGTGATTGGTTGGTTGGTTGGGGCGGGTTGTTTGGGTGGGGCTAGGTGGGCCTAACTGTGGTTGGGCCGCGAGCGGCGGCCCCCCTCCAACCAGAGGGGGGGGTTTTTTGGGGGCCCCCCCCCCCCGGGG
>DFNY01000082.1:0-1450 GCA_002376595.1 Jonesiaceae bacterium UBA3555
TACAGTGCGGCGGCAACCAGAGGATTGAGGTCGCTAAGGTCTTCTGGGTTCCACGTGGTTGGGTCAGCTTCGGCGTGCGCACCGCTGCGGATGTCCTTGATTTGGTGGGCCACGTGTTCACCGTTTTGATTGGTGCCCTCTGGGAACCAGACGAATGGGATGCCGCGACGGTCCGCGAACTTGATCTGCTTACCAAACTTTGCGGCACTTGGAGCCACGTCAGTTGGAATGCCACGGGCGCGCAACTGCGCTGCAACTTCATCTGAGGCTGCACGGTGTTCTTCGTCCATAACCGCAACGAGCACTGCGGTTGGTACAGACCTAGAAGACGTCACAATGTTCTTTGAAATGAGACGAGACACCAGGCGGGAAACACCGATGGACAAGCCAACGCCTGGGTAGGTGTTCTTGCCGTCTGACGCGAGTTCGTCATAGCGTCCACCCGAACAGATCGATCCGAGGTCTTCGTGTCCTACGAGAACCGATTCATAGACGGAGCCGGTGTAGTAGTCCAGACCGCGGGCAATTTTCAAGTTTGCTTCGATAGTGCCAGGCGCACGGACCGACGCAGAAGCCAGCAGTGCACCAAGTTCTTCGAGTCCAGTATCAAGTAGTTCGTGTGACACGTTGTTCGCGCTGGCTAGCTCTTTCACGCGGTCAATAACCGAAACGTCGGTACCGCTAATCCCCGCCAAATCCAAGCACAACTGTGCTTGCGCAGGTGACGCGCCCACTTCGTCGGTAAGCAGTTGGGCCACATTTTGTGGACCAATCTTGTCTAGCTTGTCGATGTTGCGCAGCACGCCCTCAACGTCATCCAAGCCCAACCCGCGGTAGAAGCCTTCAGCCACCTTGCGGTTGTTCACCAAAATCTTGAAGTCAGGGACTCCCAATGGCTTGAGACGCTCAAAAGCCTGCGCCATCACTAGTGGGAGCTGCACCTCAAAGTGGAATGGAAGTTCCCCAGCGCCAACAACATCGATGTCTGCCTGATAGAACTCACGGAACCGGCCGTCTTGTGGGCGCTCACCACGCCACACCTTCTGGATTTGGTACCGCTTGAAGGGGAAAGCCAAGTGGCCCGCGTTCTCCAGAACGTAGCGCGCGAAGGGAACCGTCAGGTCAAAGTGCAAACCAAGCTGCTTATCTTTGCTCTGATCTTCACCGTCAGCCGCCTGGAGTCGGTTCAAAACATACACCTCTTTAGAGGTCTCACCCTTACGCAACAGTTGCTCCATTGGCTCAACTGCGCGGGTCTCGATCCCCGCAAAACCATGGAGTTCAAAGGTCTCCTGGATGATCTTGAGGATCTGCTGCTCCACAATGCGTTGCGCTGGGAGCCACTCGGGGAAGCCGGAAAGAGGTGTTGGTTTAGCCATAACTCCATATTTTCCCACGAAACTGGCCCCACTTGTGCAAAGAACACACAAGTGACTCGACCGTCACATTT
>DFNY01000082.1:1598-2957 GCA_002376595.1 Jonesiaceae bacterium UBA3555
TGTCCTTAGACTATTGATTGACGCGTGCTATTGCGCAGCTAAACGCCCATCACTAGCACCATCCGAATGGGCAGTCGCTGACGAGTTCCTCCCGCACTTGAGGAACTCGCCACTAACAAAGGAGTAAAGTGCCGATGACTGAGAACCCACAGCAGGACGCAGTAAACATCACTGAAGCTGATGCTGTAGTCGCTGATGAAGAGCAGGCCACACCAACTGAGCAGGCCAGCACCACGGAGCAGTCCGCCGCGCCACAATCCGCACCGAAGCCAAGTGCGCCGGCAAAGGCAACACCAAAGCCAATGGCTAAGCCTTCTTTGATTGGCCAACCGACTCCGCAAGCACCGTCAGCGGCCGAGACCGCAGCGTTCGCCGCAGCCGCCTCCTTTGGCCGCGTAGCTGAAGATGGCACCGTATACGTCACCGACGGAACCGAAGAACGAGTAGTGGGCCAATTCCCTGACGCTACCGCGCCGGAAGCTCTGAACCTCTACGTTCGTCGTTACCTCGACTTGGACGCAAAGGTAGGCCTGTTCGAAACACGCCTCACCACCACCGACCTAGCAATCAAGGAAATCGACTCCACGCTCAAGAAGCTCACCGAAGAAACTGCAGAACCCGCAGCTGTTGGTGCNNTTGCCTCACTGGCTGAGGTTGCAAAGGAGCGCCGCACCGAACTTGAGCAAGCTCGCGTCGCTGCCAAAGCCGTAGCACTCGAAGCCCGCACCGAAATCGTGGAAGCCGCAGAAAAGATTGCCGGCACCGACCCAGCCAAGATCCAGTGGCGTCCAGCCGGAGAAGAACTACGCAAGCTGCTCGATGGTTGGAAGGATGCACAGCGCAACGGCCGACGCTTGGCCAAGCCAGTTGAAGACGAACTGTGGAAGCGTTTCAGCCATGCACGAACCGCGTTTGACCGCGAACGCCGTCACTTCTTTGCGGAGCTGGAGAAGCAGAACTCCTCCGCAAAGCAGGTAAAGGAAGCGCTCGTAGCGCGAGCNNACCTGATGACCGAATGGAAGTCGGCAGGACGCGCGAATCGCAAGGACGACGATGCCCTTTGGGCACGCTTCCGTGGTGCACAGGACACGTTCTTCGCAGCACGCGAAGCAGCCAACGCTGCAGTAGACGCCGAGTACGGCGAAAACCTTGTTGCCAAGGAAGCACTCGCAGCCAAGGCTGAAGCGCTACTCCCAGTCACCGACATCGCCGCAGCTAAGAACGCACTGCGCGACATCCAAGATGAGTGGGAAAACATTGGACACGTGCCCCGCGCAGACATGTCCCGCATCGAAGGTCGCCTGCGCGCAGTAGAGTCCGCAATCCGCGACGCAGAGCAAGCGAAGTGGGAGCGCACCA
>DFNY01000112.1 GCA_002376595.1 Jonesiaceae bacterium UBA3555
TTTCGAAGAATAGCAATTCGAGTTTCCAAGTCAGGTGGCTGAACGTCCGTGATGAGACCCCACTCGAAGCGTGATCTTAGGCGGTCTTCAAAACCATTGAGTTGCTTCGGTGGAAGATCCGAGGTGATAACCACTTGCTTGTTGGCGTTGTGCAAAGTGTTGAACGTGTGGAAGAACTCTTCCATCGTTGCTTCCTTGCCCTGCAAGAACTGGATGTCATCAATCATCAAGAAATCGACTTCACGGTGCCTGCGCTGGAAAGCTCCAGCCTTTTCATCACGGATCGAGTTGATGAAGTCATTTGTGAACTCTTCCGAGTTCACGTACTTGACCTTGGAGTTTGGATAGAGACTCAACGCGTAGTTGCCGATGGCATGGAGCAAGTGAGTCTTACCAAGTCCGGATCCACCGTAGATAAACAACGGGTTGTAGGCCTTCGCAGGTGCCTCAGCAACAGCTGCGGCAGCTGCGTGAGCGAAACGGTTAGAAGCACCGATGACAAAGGATTCGAAAGTGTACTTGGGGTTCAACCGGTTATCGTCGGAACCTGCGGGAGCAGAAACGCTATCTTCTACAGCAATCTCAGGTGCGACTTCGCGCGAAGGCGTGTGGTCTTGGGTGACTGAAGGGGGAATTGATTCAACTTCAGTCTCAATTTCCAACGTGGGGTCCACGGTGATTGCGAATCGCGCCTCGGTACCCAGCGCATTGGTAATAGCTTCCAAAACACCGTCGGATGCACGACTCTGCAAAAAGTCTCGTTGAATGTCGCTTTGGACATTAATGATGACGGTTCCGTTGATGATTCCGATCACTTTTGCCATCTTGACGGAAGCTAACACTCGCGGTGTTACTTCGGGGTCATTCGCTAGGACCTCGAGTATTTGATCCCACACTTCGCTAACCGAGCCGTCTTGTGAAATCACGAAGGAGTGTCCTAACTACTAGACCAAGAATCACCTGTGGATGCATGCGTGCACCTGTTGTGGATTATTAACGGTGAAAGTGGAGTTTAAGTCTCCCATAGATCACTTCATCCACAAACTTTTCCACAACCTGTGGGAAACATGTCTTTGTAGAGTAACGCGCTATTTTTCAGCGTTCAAGCACGGTAGTTAATTTTCAACGGTGTAGTTCTGGGTGTTACTGTGGATGAAGATTTCCACACTCCGGTGAATTATCCACACCTTCTTACAAGGTTGGGTATAACCTGTTGAACGCAGGGCACCCTCTGTGTGAAACGCGAATCTAGTAGGGACTGTAAAACGGGGCAACTGCTGCCTCAGGAAACGGATAGTATTTTCTGACATCTACATGTTGTGGTCGTTTTCCTAGCTACCACTATGGTGACCATCAACACAGCCCTACAGTGCTGCCAGCGTTTGACCTGGCGACCTTTTCTGGCGTACCGTTTTAAGGCCATTCCAAGTAATTTCGCCTGCCCTAAAGTGGGGCACATTCAGTGCGAAATCTTCAGAAGAAGTGCTCTACTGAGTTGGAATGCACCAGACCACATGTCCATCGTGGACGTGACAGACNNCAAGCGGACCTTCCAGCCGAACAACCGGCGTCGTGCGAAGACCCACGGTTTCCGTCTGCGTATGCGCACCCGTGCGGGTCGCGCGATCCTCGCAGGACGCCGCCGTAAGGGTCGTGCTGAGCTCTCTGCCTGAGCTCGGTGCTAAATACGGCGCACCGCATGCGCCGTTCTGACCAATTTGGTCAGGCGGTGAAAGCCGGTGTGCGTACAGGAAAATCGACCATGGTCGTTCATCTCGCTCTCCGCAAGGAAGTGAATGATCCACCATTGGTCGGTTTTGTTGTATCTAAAGCCATTGGTAATGCGGTTACACGCAACCTAGTAAAGCGTCGGCTACGTAGCCTCGCAAGACCATATTCGCAATCACTGCCTGCAGGAACGCTACTCGTCATTCGAGCACTACCCGCGGCAGCCCTTGTCGACTTCGACAAACTCGGCCGCGATCTTGATAACTGTCTTCGCAAACTACTTGCCCCGACAATCTCTCAGGAATCTTCGAACTGATGAAGTTCCTAGAGATTCCCAAGCGCGCCTTCATTGGTGCCATTCGGTTGTACCAGAAATACATCTCACCGCTGAGCGGCCCTAGATGTCGTTTCTACCCAACCTGTTCGCGGTACGCCGTAGAAGCAATTGAACTTCATGGTGCAGTGAAAGGCACAGGACTCGCGGCCTGGCGTCTAGTTCGCTGTAACCCGTGGAACTCTGGAGGAATTGATGACGTTCCTCCAAAGAAGAAACGTTAATTTGCGCGACCGCTAGACGAGAGGCAACGAGAGTCTCTCGTGGTTTAGTCCGCGCTCGTATTGAGAGTGAATCACATGGGTAACATTCTTTACCCCATTGAATGGGCTGTGGCTTGGATCATGTATCTCTGCCACAAGCTTTTCGTTTTCCTTGGGTTGTCAGATGGCGCCGGAATCGCATGGGTTCTGTCGATTGTCGGTTTGACAATCGTTATTCGTGTGCTGCTCATGCCTCTGTTCTTCAAGCAGATCAAAGCATCACGTGCGATGCAGATGATCCAGCCTGAAATGCAGGCTATCCAGAAGAAGTACAAGGGAAAGCAAGATCCTGCGTCTCGCGAGGCTATGGGACGCGAAACCATGGAGCTGTACAAGAAGCACGGGACTAACCCGATGGCTTCGTGCATGCCTATCTTGTTGCAGACACCTGTATTCTTCGGTCTGTTCCGAGTGCTCAACTCTTTGTCTGGTATTGCAGATGGCTCCAAGAAGGCAATTGGTCCAATTGACCAGGCCGTTGCACAGGCAGCAGAGAAGTCTGAGCTATTCGGCGCGAGCCTTTCGGCCACCTTCTTGCACCAGCCAACTGACTTGAACACCAAGATTGTTTCCGCAATCTTGATCATCGCGATGTGTGCGACCCTCTACATCACTCAGCGTCAGCTGACNNGGCCTCAACACCGACGGCACGCAGGTGAAGATCGTCACCGCGATCCTGATCCTCATCATGTCGGTGACGCAGTTCTTCACCCAGCGTCAGCTGACGATGAAGAACATGCCAGAATCTGCGCTGGTTGGACCGATGGCCCAGACTCAGAAGATCATGCTTTACCTCATGCCAGCAATGATGGCTATTTCGGGTGTGAACTTCCCAATCGGTGTTCTCATCTACTGGGTAGTAACGAACCTGTGGTCAACTGGTCAGCAGTTCTACACCATCAACCGTATGCCTACCCCTGGTTCTGAAGCGGAACGTCGTTTCAACGAACGTAAGGCTCGTAAGGCCGCTGAAAAGGGCATCATCATTGCGCCAGAGGCGCCAGTGATCATTGAGGCCCCACGCGGACAGCGCCAACAGCCACAGCGGAAGAACCGCAACAAGAAGAAGAAATAAAACTTCGTTTTACTTGACTGACACAGGAGTGAACATGGCAAACAAGCCTGAAGGTGGCAAGTCGCGCAGTCGCGTCTCGCTGCTTGAAGAAGAAGGCGAAATCGCTGCAGACTACCTCGAGGAGTTGCTTGATATCGCTGATCTCGATGGTGACATCGACATTGCAGTGGAGCATGGTCGTGCTGCGCTTGCGATCGTGGCTGATGATGACAAAGACGTAAAGCACCTTGTTGGCCGCGATGGGGAAGTGCTTGATGCAATTCAAGAACTTACTCGTCTAGCTGTGCAAGCAAAGACGGGCGACCGCTCACGGCTCATGCTGGACATCGCAGGTTTCCGCGCAGCACGCAAGACAGAGCTGACTGCTCTGGCAAACAATGCGATTGCGAAGGTTCAGGAGACCGGTCGTGCCTTGGCTCTCGAGCCTCTCAACGCTTTTGAGCGTAAGGTTGTGCACGATGTGGTAACCGCAGCCGGATTGGCAAGCGAATCACACGGCGTAGACCCTGATCGTTACATCGAGATCTCACCTGCTAAGTAAGTGACTTGGCAAAGGGTCGACATGTTTCACGTGAAACATGTCGACCCTTTGTTCTTGATAGGAAAAAACATGGATGCATCACTAAACCCGGAACAGGTTGCAGAGTTCTTTGGCGACTCCTTTGACAAAGTTGCTATGTTCGCGGATCAGCTAGCCATTCAAGGTGAAATGCGAGGTTTGATTGGTCCTCGTGAACTGGAACGCTTGTGGGAACGCCACATTCTAAACTCCGCTGCCGTAGTTCAATTTCTGCCTAAGCAGGGCTTGATTGTAGATATTGGCAGTCATGCAGGGCTCCCAGGTATCGTTATCGGCGCAATGCTCCCAAACGCCAGTGTGAAGCTTATTGAGCCAATGGAACGTCGATGCAATTGGCTCAACGAAATGAAGGAAGAGCTTGGCCTTGAAAACGTTGAGGTTCTTCGGGGGAGGGCGGATGAGTTCCACGGTGCATTTGAGGCCGATGCTGTGACAGCGCGTGCTGTTGCGGCCTTGGACAAATTGGCGCGCTGGGCGCTTCCTCTGGTTGCGACGAATGGCGAACTTGTGCTACTCAAGGGTAGATCCGTAGCCGATGAGATTGAGCCTGCCCGTAAGGTTCTGCGGAAGTTCAAGTGTTCTGAACCAGAAATCCTGGTTGCGGGTACTGTGGCGGGCGTTGAATCAACAACCGTGTTGCGCACACGACGTGGCAAATGAATCCAGCTACTAGCCACACAGGGGCGATGTTTCACGTGAAACATCGCCCCTGTTGCGTTTGGAAGCCGATTTACTTGCTCAGGCACGTATCCACAGTGAATATATGACTGCCTGATCCTTTCTCACAGAGAAAATGCGCTGTAAGGACTGTGTGCATGGCGCACAACAAAGTAACGTTGAACTATTGTTTCGATTTCGGGCAGCCCCAGCATTCCGCTGAAGTTCAGTGTCGCAGTCCTGTGATGTCATAGAAATTGAAGTGTGCATACCGCAGTNNCCGAAGGCGCTACCGACGACCGCGAAGAGAGATTGCGAGAAATCCTTACCGCGATTCCGGCAACGGATGATTCCACACCACTTGCAGCGCAACTAGCGGTAGACACTCGACGTCGCGTTTCTTTGCGAGATCTTGCATTTCCTAAGCCGTCTACAACTCGTATCTTCACCGTTGCAAACCAGAAGGGTGGCGTTGGTAAGACAACCACCACCGTCAACCTAGCTGCAGCACTGGCTCAAGGCGGTCTAAACGTTCTAGTAATCGATTCCGACCCGCAGGGCAATGCCTCTACAGCTCTCGGTGTAGATCACCGCTCAGGCGTTCCTTCGATTTACGATGTTTTGGTTAACGAGCAGCCTCTGAGCTACGCAATTGCTCCTTGCCCGGAGTTTGAGAACTTACTCGTTGTACCCGCAACAATTGACTTGTCTGGCGCCGAGATCGAACTCGTCTCACTTGTTTCACGTGAAACACGTCTGCGACGCGCAGTCGATGAGTACATCCAGGAGCGCGCAGACCAGGGCCTGGAGCGACTCGATTACATACTTGTTGACTGCCCGCCCAGCTTGGGGTTGTTGACTTTGAATGCGTTCGTCACTGGTAGGGAAGTGCTCATACCAATTCAGTGCGAATACTACGCACTTGAAGGTCTTAGCCAACTCTTGAAGACGATCGAGATGATTCAGTCTCACCTAAACAAGGGTCTGCACGTCTCCACGATCTTGCTCACCATGTATGACGCACGAACGAATCTCGCACAGCAAGTGGCAGCCGAGGTTCGTGAACACTTCCCCCAGCAGACGCTCGAAACCTCAATTCCGCGCTCGGTCCGTATCTCTGAAGCTCCCTCATATGGGCAGACTGTAGTTACCTATGAGCCAAATTCAACGGGTGCTTTGGCCTACCGCCAGGCGGCCTATGAGATCGCCCTTCAGGGCTAATACAAGGCAAGCTCGATCAGCAGTGAGTACGTTGTTAATGAAGGAGAAAAATGGCTGAGAAGAAGCGAGGCCTTGGAAGAGGTTTGGGCGCGCTCATTCCCACAGCGCCCGAAGGTGAGCGCCCAGTGGATGTTTTCTTCCCCGACCAGAATAAGGGGACAGGTGGGGAGCAACGTCCATCCCTGATGTCCGCTTCTGCGCGGGAGTTGCTTACCTCGCACCCTGGGATCAAGCCTCCAACGAGTCCAGACGAGGTCAAAGGCAAGGGGAAGTCCGGCGTTCGGACGGCATCGCCTGCCTCGAATGTTTCACGTGAAACAACGCCAACGCGTCGCACACCACGCAGCGCCTTCTCTGCTGCTGAGGTGGTGGAAGTTGATCTAGTTCCTGTACCAGGTGCACGGTTTGCTGAACTTGATGTTGCGTCAATCAAGCCGAACCCAAAGCAGCCTCGTGTGAACTTTGATCATGAAGAGCTGCAAGAACTAGTCGATTCCATTGCCGAAATCGGAGTCCTGCAGCCAATCGTGGTGCGAGCGGTAGAGCATGGATTCGAACTCATCATGGGTGAACGACGCTGGCGTGCTACCCAAGAGGCCGGTCTAGAGACAATCCCGGCAATCATCCGCGACACCGATGATAACGATTTGCTTAGAGATGCACTCCTGGAGAACCTTCACCGGTCTGCGCTCAACCCACTTGAAGAAGCTGCTGCCTATAGGCAACTGCTTGACGACTTCGAATGCACTCATGAAGAGCTAGCAAACCGAATTGCACGTTCGCGTCCACAGATCTCCAACACTCTTCGCTTGCTCAATCTTCCTCCGCTGGTTCAGCGTCGTGTTGCTGCAGGGGTGCTCTCGGCAGGACACGCACGAGCGTTGCTGGGCCTAACTGACTCAAATGAAATTGAGAAGTTGGCGCAGCGGATAGTTTCCGAAGGAATGTCCGTAAGGGCAACTGAAGAAGCGGTTGCGCTCGGATCGGAAAAGCCATCGGTCAAAAGGTCGCGTGCTGCACGAGCAGAACGAAATGTTGCGGCAGACGAATTGGCGACTCGTCTTTCGGATCGCTTTGACACCAGAGTCAAAGTTGACATGGGTAAGACCAAGGGAAAACTGACCGTAGAGTTTGCGACTGTTGAAGACCTCAACCGAATCCTAACTCTCATCGCCCCTGAAGATTCTGGACTCTAACCAATTGGCAGTCACAGAAACATTCTGACATTTTAGTGAAAGTGTCAGAAAAGTGGCTTACAAAAACGACCCTCTCGCGCATTTTCGAAGTTACACCGGTGTGATTCCCCATCGGGCGCACGAATCGGCTGCTAGAGGGCCGTTTTTGTGATTTTCGAGTTCATTTCACGTCAAAATTAGGAGTTCTGGCCCTTCAAACCCCGATGTATCACGTTGCTCCTGAATTTTGGGGTCAAAAAGACCGCGCGAGAGTTGTTTGATGAAATGTTCATTCTGAAAATGAACTTGCGAAAAAGAAGGGNNCTTCTTTATGGAGAACTACATGAAATCAACTCGCGCTGAGTTCTTCTGCATCTGCATTAGTCGAAGGTGCGGAATCACCTTCATCAGCAACTGAAGTAACTTCGGCTGGATTAGCGTGGGTCTGATTGAACTGGGACACCCAGTCAAGGTAGACCTCCGAAAGCGATTCGCCCGACGCCAAAATCGACTGGGGGAGAAGCGAGGTCTCGGTCATGCCCGGGGCTACGTTCACCTCAAGGAACCACACGGTACCCTCTGAATCAACAATCAGGTCGGTGCGAGAAATGTGGCGCAATCGGAGTGCCTTGTGCGCAGTAACTGCAGTTTCTTGCACCGCTGCGGTGATCTTCGAATCCAAGCGAGCAGGCGTGAAGTATTGGGTGCGACCTGGGTTATAGCGAGCGTCGTAGTCATTCGGACCGTCCGTCACAATTTCAACGGGCGGAAGNNCGGAAGGGCTTCCACTCCACGTGCAGTCTCCACTACAGATACTGCTACCTCGGTGCCTGTAACAGCCTTTTCAATCATGGCGAGCTCTGAGTAAGCAAAGCAGTCTACGAGGGCCTGAGGAAGGCGAGCAGCGTCGTTTACTAGGGTTACACCGAGAGCGGAGCCACCACGTGCAGGCTTGACCACTAGCGGAAGTCCAATCTTGGACACCACGGCTTCCATGACAGACTTCGCGCCCAATTCACGGAAGAGTGATTGAGGCAGAGTTACATACTGTGGTGTAGCAATGCCTGCAGAAGCCAAGACTGACTTGGCAACCGGCTTGTTCCAGGCAACACGGCTCTCGCGTAGTCGAGTGCCGAGGTATGGGAGATCAAGAAGCTCAAGGATGTCTCGAAGTGAGCCATCCTCACCGGATGCACCGTGCAGCAGAGGCCACACCAAATCAGGCTTCTTAGCCTTCAAGGAAGGGATTAGTGCGGCGTCAACGTCTAGAACTTCAACGTTCACGCCTGCGCTGCGCAACGCGTCAGCTACACGACGGCCAGATCTCAATGAAACATCACGCTCGTGGGAAAGCCCACCAGCAAGGATTACTACGTGTGGTGAAGTGCTCATGCGACATCTGGTCCCGGTACGTCAACGTCAGTTACATCATCTAGTTGCGGTGTGGTTCCAAAGATCTCCACAGACTCGCGTTCGGCGCTCACAACTGCGGCAAGGCGACGGACGCCTTCCTTAATGGTTGCTTCGTCGGGATAACAGAACGAGAGGCGCATGTGGTCGGCGCCTGTTCCGTCGTAGAAGAACGCAGTGCCAGGGGTGTAGGCAACGCGTCCGGTCACTGCTCTCGGCAGCATTGTCTTCGAATCAAGTCCAGGTGGGAGCTTCACCCACACGTAGAATCCGCCGTCTGGCACATTCCACTCTGCCTCTGGCAAGTACTCAGAAAGGGCCGAGACCATGGCATCGCGACGCGACTTGTACATGGACTGGAACTCACGAATCTGGCGCTTCCAGTCATGGTTGGACAAGTAAGACTCGATCGCCATTTGTGAAGCATGTGAAGGGCACAGAATGGCTGATTCTTGTGCCAGCACGAGCTTCTCACGCACGGCGTGCGGTGCAACTGCCCAGCCAACTCGGTAGCCAGGAGCGAACGTCTTGGAGAATGAACCCAAGTACACAACGCCCTCTTCTTCAAAAGAGCGCATTGCTGGCATAGGCTCACGGTCAAAGCCGAGGAGTCCGTAAGGGTTGTCCTCGATGATCAGGACATTATGACGCTTGCAGATCTCCACAATCTCGTGGCGTCGGTCCAATGGAATGGTCACGCCTGCAGGGTTGTGGAAGTTAGGAATTGTGTACAAGAACTTCACGCGACGGCCTTCGGCCTTCAAGCGTGTCAGAGCCTGCTCAAGTTCCTCTGGTACCAAGCCTTTGTCGTCGATACGAACGTGCTCGATCTCTGCTTCGTAAGAGCGGAACACCGACAGCGCGCCAACATACGAGGGCGCTTCGGCAACGATCACGTCGCCTGGATCGATGAAGATTCGGGTTACAAGGTCAAGTGCTTGCTGAGAACCAGTGGTGACAACAACGTCATCCGGGTGCGCTTCGATCCCTTCTAAGCGCATCACTTCAACGATCTTTTCGCGAAGCTCGGGGCGGCCCTGGCCAGAGCCGTATTGAAGAGCCGTCATGCCCTCGGTGGCAATGACCTTTGCCGTAGATTCAGCAATGTCATCAAGTGGGAGATCAGCCAAGTTAGGCATACCACCAGCAAGTGATACAACCTCGGGGCGGCTGGCAACCGCGAACAACGCTCGGACCTCGGACGCTCGCATCTTGTGTGCGCGTTGCGCATAAGCGCCGAACCATGGGTCTAATCGTGTTCCCTGTGTGGGAGGTGTATTCGAGGTCACCGTTTCAGTTTCGCACGTTTTGCAACGTCCATGAGTTAGGCGTCCGGCGTCTGTCGAATATTGAGACATAACCTGCACACTTACGCGCCAAAATTGGAATAAATCGCCTTCTTCCAATCGCATTAGCTTTGAAAGCGTGCCCAACACTTAGTGAAAGAAGTGTCGTTTGGGCCCGTTCTTTCAGCCACCGACTTGCGCCAAATTTCCACGAAGTTAGGGATTCGTCGGAAAGAAAAACCGGCCTCCAGCAGAGCTGGAAGCCGGCCATGTTTCACGTGAAACATCACAAGACGTCGGCGAGAGCCTCAATCATCTTGTNNCGATCTCACCATTCTTAAAAACAATCATGGTGGGAATCGAGACAATTCCGAACTTTGCAGTGATTTCAGGGTTCGCGTCAGTGTCCAATTTGGCAATACGCAAACGGCCCTCATATTCCGCGCCTAGTTCCTCCAAAATGGGGGCGACCTGGCGGCATGGACCACACCACTCGGCCCAAAAATCAACCAGAACCGGGAGTTCAGATTCGAAAACTTCGGACTGGAAGGTCTCGTCGGTAACTTCAAAGGTGTGAGCACCCATTACGTTCTCCTTAGATAAGACAAGGTTCAAAGTGTTGCAGCCAGTTGACGATGGGACTCAGGCGTCAGCAAGAGCCTCAAGGTAGTGTTGCGCGTCCAGTGCTGCGGAGCAACCGGAACCAGCAGCAGTAATTGCCTGGCGGTAAGTGTGGTCAACGAGGTCACCACACGCAAAAACACCCTCAAGGTTGGTTTTGGTGGTGCGGCCCTGAACAACAACGTAGCCGTTCTCGTCAACCTCTACCTGGCCCTTGAGGAGTTCGGAACGAGGGTCGTGGCCAATAGCAACGAACAAACCAGTGGCTTCCATGTCGCGCTCTTCACCTGTGACAGTGTCGCGAAGGCGAAGTGACTCTACCTTGTCGGTGCCAGCAATTCCGATGACTTCAGAGTTCCAAGCAAACTCGATCTTTGGGTCGTTCTGAGCACGCTCAGCCATGATCTTCGATGCGCGGAGCTCATCGCGACGGTGCACTACGGTGACCTTGTTAGCGAAGCGAGTAAGGAACGTAGCCTCTTCCATAGCAGAGTCTCCGCCACCAACAACAACGATGTTCTGGTTCTTGAAGAAGAAACCATCACAGGTTGCGCACCATGAAACGCCACGGCCAGACAGTCGCTTCTCGTCTTCAAGGCCAATCTCGCGGTATGCGGAACCGGTAGCCAGAATGACAGCCTTAGCCTGCAAGGTTTCGCCGCCACCGGTAACAATGGTCTTCACAGGACCATCAAGTTGAAGTTCAACAGCGTCATCCCACTCGATGATTGCGCCGAACTTCTCGGCCTGCTGCTGCATGTTCTGCATCAAATCAGGGCCCATGATGCCCTCAGCAAAACCAGGGAAGTTCTCAACCTCAGTGGTGTTCATGAGCGCGCCACCAGCAGTGATGGAACCAGCAAGAACGTAAGGGGCAAAACCTGCCCGAGCCGCATACACAGCCGCGGTGTAACCGGCAGGGCCAGAACCAACGATGACAACATCATGGATGAC
>DFNY01000062.1:0-3861 GCA_002376595.1 Jonesiaceae bacterium UBA3555
ACCTTCCAATGATCAAGACGGGCCAAGCCCAACATCTCTTGGTAAATTACGCGAAAACGGGCAAACCACCTAAGTGGGCTACGACTTTTCTCGCCTTCTGGACTCACCCGAGAGAGGTTCTGGTTTCCAAATTGTTCATTTGCCCAGTTCAGGGGCAGTTTGATGGTTAACGGGGTAAAAAATATAGTTGAATCTTCAAACACATCTTGCGCGAGCGCGAATTCCGGTCTACAGTTGAAACCAAGCAATACTTGAAGCATCAACTACTTCAAGTTGTGGAACGCAAGGTTCCGTAACAGGGTAGGAAATGCTGATCTCAACTTCTACAGAACAAGGAATCACCATGACTCTTCCAGCAGGCCTCAACTCCGGCACCTACAACGCAGACCCATCCCACTCAACCGCACAGTTCACCGTGCGCCACGCAGGAATCTCCAAGGTCCGCGGAACCGTGCCAATCACCTCCGCAGTAATCACCATTGGTGACTCCGTAGAGACCTCCTCCGTAACTGCAGAGCTCGACGCCCGCGGCGTCAACACCGGAAGCCCAGACCGCGACGGACACCTCCAGTCCGCAGACTTCTTCAACGTAGAGGTCAACCCAACCTGGACCTTCAACTCGACCGCAGTTGCCGGTACCCCAGAAGACTTCACCGTAACCGGCGACCTCACCATCAACGGCGTAACCAAGTCCGTAGAGCTCGAAGTTGAATACACCGGATCCGCAGTGGACCCATTCGGCAACCCACGCGCCGCATTCGAAGGCAAGATCGAATTCTCGCGCAAGGAATTCGGCCTTACCTGGAACGCAGCCCTCGAAGCTGGCGGCGTTCTGGTTTCAGACAAGGTCAAGATCAACATTGAAATCTCCGCAATCGCTGCATGAGATAGACATCTAACAAACGAGAGGGGACGAACACCAAGTGTTCGTCCCCTCTCGCGTTCCCCATCAGTTCTGATGAGTAGTCAGACTCATTCCGCAGTCACATGCCTGACTCAGTCACATGCCGGACGCTTGGGAACTCTGACTAGACAATGCACCCAATCCAGCTCGGGCATGCAGGGCAAGCATCTGCAGTTCAACACCAAGGTCAATAGACCTCACCTCAACGCACGGTGGAACATGTAGCACCACCGATGCGAAGTTCAACAACTCCTGCGCCCCAGCCTTCACCGCAACGTCCGCAACGTCCTGCGCGCTACTTGGGCTAGTAGCAATCACCACAATAGAAACACCGTGGTTAGCAATAAACGTGGCCAACTGCGAATCATGGCGAACCTCAATGCCCGCAATCTCGCTACCAACCTTTGCCTCATCGATGTCAAAGATTCCCAACAGATCTAAGCCACCTCGTCGGAAAGACATCGACGCAGCCAACGCATGCCCCAGGTGGCCTGCCCCAACAATCACGAAGCCCACACGATCAGCCGACCCCAACACTTCGCGCAACTGGTCTCGCAACGCTTCCAAGTCATAGCCAGACCCCCGCACGCCACTACTCGCCCCGACCAACGACAGATCCTTGCGAAACTGCGAGGACGATACACCCGAGCGTTGCGCAATTAGGGCAGACGGAGCGTGCTCAACACCATGGGAAACCAACGCATCGATTGCTCGCAGATATGCCGGCAACCGCTCCAAAGTGGACAGCGGAATCTGACCCGAGTTAGGCATCGTCACCGACCCGAATCAAGAGCTCGACGCAATCGCGCCTCATCAACACGCCAAAATCCCTGTTGAATGCCATCAACTTCAACAACAGGGACATAGTCCGAGTACTCGCTGACCAATGCAGGATCCGAATCAATATCAATCACTTCGAACGATTCGCCAGTATCAAGGCACACGGACTGCACAACCGAAATCGCATCAACGCACAGGTGACACCCCATCCGCGAAAACACCACAACGCGAGACATTTACGCATCACCTAATTCCGAAAAACGCGAAGCACTCATGGCGAACATTCTATTGCCAGACCCTAGAATGAAAGTGTGACTTCGGAAAAGCCGCGCCCGCACCCAGCACAATCGCCCCAAGAACCCGCAACTACGCAGGTTCCAGCGCCAGTGCACGAACCTGCCCCAACGCCAAGTGCACTTACCGAAAAACCCAACACCACGACCGTACACAGCGTCGCCCTCACACCCGAGCTGCTGAGCGCCCAAGCATCTACTCAAGGCCCCACCGTCGCTGCCTTCTTCGACGTAGACAACACCATCATCCGAGGCGCCAGCGCGTTCCACCTAGCCAAGGCACTCTACCGACGCGGATTTTTCCGAACACGCGACATCATTGTTTTTGGCATCAAACAACTGCGCTACGTCATGTTCGGCGAAAACAAGAACGACATTGACCAAATCAGGTCTCGCGCGCTAAGCCTCATGAAAGGCCACTCCGTGGCAGAGGTCATCGCCGTAGGCGAAGAAGTCTACGACCAAGTCCTAGCAAACCGGATCTACCCTGGCACCAAAAAACTCCTAGACCAGCACATCGCAGCCGGCCACCAAGTCTGGCTAGTAACCGCCACACCTACCGAAGTGGGATCACTCATCGCCCGACGCCTTGGCGCCACCGGAGCACTAGCAACAAACGCGGAGTCACACGAGGGCTACTACACCGGCCGCCTCGTAGGCGACATGATGCACGGAAACGCCAAGTCAGCGGCAGTACGCGCACTGTCCGCCGAATACGCCATCGACCTCAACCAGTCATTCGCCTACGGCGATTCAACCAATGACATCCCGCTGCTCAACACCGTGGGCAACCCATGTGCAATCAACCCAGATGCACGCCTACGCAAGCACGCACAAGAAGTAGGCTGGCCAACCCGCGATTTCCGTGGAAAACGCAAAGCCGCAAAGCGCTCACTCACCACCGCAAGCTGGACCGGCGGCGCATGGGATCTCGCACTCGTGATCAAGCGACTCCTCAAGCGCCGCTAGGCGGTTTTGGGGCTGAGTTTGCAATGTGGCTCTAGTTTCGCTGACAACATCCTCGGACGCCGCCCGCACACCCACTCACCGCACTCGACGGGCTGAGTGCGGGACTCGTCGGGAAACCAGATCAACAACGCTCTCAACTGGCCGGACCGCAGCAAAAACTACCCAGAAAACAACTCAGGCTCGATCCGTTTAGGATCGAGCCTGAAGAAAAAGACTTAGTGTCACTTCTTGTTGCGACGCTGGTGACGCGTCTTGCGAAGCAGCTTACGGTGCTTCTTTTTTGCCATACGCTTGCGGCGCTTCTTAATGACGGAGCCCATGTCGGTTCCTCACTCTTTAGTTGTTCTTATCTACGCGTGGAAAAGTCCATCTACTAGCCTACCCTGCTTTGCTGGGTGACACTAACCATATGGAGGACATCCACCGACGACTCTGGCGTATGTCACACTATCGTGAACCACGCAATCTAGCCAAAAAGTGCCCAAATGCACCCCGCCATCGGCGGCAAAAATCAGGTACACCCGGCGCAAGCACCATAAAAACGACACGCACAGCGCGCAACCAGCTAGATTTCGTAACTCAAATCCACGCCAAAATGCGGCATTACAGCGTTACGGGTAGCCCGAATTGCTCGGTCAACCTCGTCATCCGGATTGAACCCCGAATCCCACGACGCAAAAACAGCCGCGCCATTCGAATCACCCAAGTTGGCTGGTGGGGTATGATCCAAATACTCGTGAATGAACTCCCGCCATGGCTGCGGCGTAGTCACCGAACAGTCCACCTCATTGTGTGTCACCACACCAAGAACATGCGTCCATGCAACCGGCACCACGTCCACCACCGAATACCCTCCGCCTCCAAGCGCGAGCCAGCGACCATCAGCGCACTCGTGCGCGAGATCGTGAACGAGCC
>DFNY01000062.1:3930-4204 GCA_002376595.1 Jonesiaceae bacterium UBA3555
CTGTCTTCGCAGGCAACGCGATGTTTACAGCTGTGCCGAACGCTTGCGCAGAACCGGTATCGGTGGCAAAACCAGTACCCGGGAACAAACTCGCACCGCTCTGGTGAATTGAGAACGTAACAACGCTGGGGTCATCCCAAAATGCGCGCTCCACGCCATCTCCATGATGCGCGTCAAGATCCACATACAGAACGCGTGCGGCACCCTCGCGCTGTAACGCTCTAATAGCGACAGCAGCATCGTTGTACACACAGAACCCCGCAGCCCCGTCAGG
>DFNY01000062.1:4216-5747 GCA_002376595.1 Jonesiaceae bacterium UBA3555
ATGGCAACGTCCACAGAGCACTGAACCGTCCTAGCCGCAGCATCATGCATCCCCGGGAAGCTGGGGTTGTCTTCAGTTCCTAGGCCCCGCAACGCGCAAGGAACATCATCATCCGATGCACAGTGAACCGCATCAATGTATTCCTGGGTATGAACCAACCGCAGGAGTTCATCGGAAGCAACTAGAGACTCAAGAATAGAAATATTCTCGCGATTGAGCATGCCAAGTTCCTGAGCCAACCTCATTGTCAGATCCAAACGAATTGGAGACATAGGGTGCCCAAAACCAAAGTCATAACTCAACAATTCTCGTGACCACGAGAGCGCAGCGCGAAACGGCATACTTCAACATACCGCGATGTACATCACAAAAAGAAAACCAGTGCAGTAGGCAAGACGCTGAGGATGCCACTCAGCGGCCAGACGAATCAGGATCGCCCACCCCTTTGCCTGCGTTTTACCGCACACGAACCGCGGAATCGTGGCAAAGTTTGACCAAGGAGTAACATTATGCGGCTCCACTTTTTATGTGGGTGGGCGTGCAACCGCAACGCAACGAAACCCCAAGGCAAGTTGACTTGGGGTCGATGTGGGTGGGCGCGCAACCGCAACGCAACGCAACGAAAACCTAAGCCGAGTTGACTTGGGGTCGAAGCGAGTGGGCAATTATTGGCTGACTATATGAGGAGTGTTCGTTGGCATCGCGAATGATGACTCGCATTTGGGCGAGCCGCGAACGCGTAGACAAGATCGCGCGGCAATCGCCGGCTCGTCTTGCGCTCTTCGTGTTTGCCGCAGTCATCATGGTGTTCACTGCGCTGTTGAGTCTGCCGGCAGCTACCGCAAGTGGCCAACGCGCTCCCCTCATTGATGCCCTCTTTACAGCCACTTCTGCGGTGTGTGTGACTGGTCTAACCATCGTGCCAACCGG
Organism: Jonesiaceae bacterium UBA3555; assembly: GCA_002376595.1. Classification (GTDB taxonomy): domain Bacteria; phylum Actinomycetota; class Actinomycetes; order Actinomycetales; family Cellulomonadaceae; genus Timonella. The sequence continues at coordinate 5,147 of DFNY01000062.1, forward strand.
CGTGTACTGGTCCACATTTGGTCAAGCAGTCATCCTGCTTGGCATCAAGGTGGGTGGCCTTGGAGTGATGACGCTTGCGTCTATTCTGGGTTTGGCTGTGACCCGCCGACTCGGCCTGACCGCACGATTGCTCACCGCTTCTGAAACAAAGACCACCCGGCTTGGCGAGGTTGGTTCGCTCATCCGAGTCGTCATCATCACCTCCACGTCACTTGAGCTGATCATCGCGTTACTGCTGGTCCCGCGCTTCATCTACCTCAACGACTCGGTAGGCAATGCGATTTGGCATTCGGCGTTCTACGCAATCTCAGCGTTCAACAACGCAGGCTTTGTGCCCACCGCTGAAGGCCTGGCGCCGCACTTTGGCGACTGGATGCTTCTTGTACCCATCATGTTGGGTATGTTCATTGGCTCGCTCGGATTCCCCGTCATCCTGAACATTGCCCGTCAGCGCAAACGATTCACGCGTTGGTCGTTGCACGCCAAACTCACTGTGGTCACCTCTGCATTGCTTGTGGGCGTAGGTTTTGTGTGGTTCTTGGTAGTCGAGTGGATGAACCCGTACACCTTGTGCCCGATGGCTTGGCAGGACAAACTCTTG
>DFNY01000062.1:5807-8177 GCA_002376595.1 Jonesiaceae bacterium UBA3555
CGATGCTCGCTATCTTGGCTGAAGCCCGAGGCGACAAGGACATCGATACCTTTGGCCGCCGCATTCCGCGTGATTCATTGCGCCAGGCCGTGGCCGTGACGTTTGTGGGTGCCACCATCATTTTGGTGTCCTGTTTGATTCTGCTCGAGATCACTGGTTTCACCCTCGATGTGGTTCTTTTCGAGGCTATTTCGGCCTTCGCCACAGTGGGGCTGTCCACTGGTATCACCCCGATTATTCCGACTGCAGGTCAGTACGTACTGGTTGCGCTCATGTTCGTGGGCCGCGTGGGTACGATGACGCTGGGTGCGGCGCTGGCTCTGCGAAGCCGCCGCCGGGTTATCCGTCTTCCTGAAGAGAGGCCGATCATTGGCTAGCAATGACATTGAAGAGTTTGCAAAGCAGGAGCGCGTTTCTGCGGCGCGTAGCGCCTTCGCTAACCGCACTGTGCGATCAATTGCTGCTTCCCGACGAGGCGGCGAGAAGGTCAAGAAGGACGCCGGTGTGTTGGTGATTGGTTTGGGTCGGTTTGGCGCGGCTATCGCGTTGACGTTAGACCGCCTTGGCCAGGAAGTTTTGGCTGTTGAACGTAACCCTGCACTGGTTGCTCAGTTCTCTGATCGTCTTCCAATTGTGGAAGCTGATGCTGCGAATCCTGACGCCCTTGAGCAGCTTGGTGTGCGTGACTTTTCGGTGGTTGTGGTGGGTGTTGGTACCCAGCTTGAGTCGTCGGTGTTGATTACCGGTAACTTGGTGGACGTTGGTACACCACAGATTTGGGCTAAGGCTATTTCCGCTGAGCATGGCCGCATCTTGCAGCGCATTGGCGCGCACCACGTGGTGTTCCCTGAGTTCGATGCTGGTTCGCGGGTTGCGCACTTGGTGTCTGGAAAGCTCATGGACTATATCGAGGTGGAGGATGGCTTCACCATTGTGAAGATGCGTCCGCCGCGCGAAACACAGGGGTTCACCATTTCTCAGTCTCGTGTACGTGAGAAGTACGGCGTCACTATTATTGGTGTGAAGTCTCCTGGTATGGACTTTGTGTATGCGGATCCTGATACTCGTATTTCTGCCAACGACTTGATCATTGTTTCTGGGCACTCTGAGCTGCTCGAGCGTTTCGCTTCGCGTCCGTAGGGTGGCGTAAGCAGGACGAAGTCCTCGCGCTGCGGCACCCGCAGGACGGGCAGCGACAACAAGCACGTCTTCGCGTCCGTAGGGTGGCGTAAGCAGGACGAAGTCCTCGCGCNNTCCTGAAGGGAGGGGACGGCGTGGGCCAGCGCCGCAGGCCAGCGCTCCAGCTGAGCACGATCCTCCGTGCCGCCCAACCCCTGGCCCACCCAGTTCGTACCCGTCTCAGTCCTCACGGCCTTCTCAGAACCGGAAGCGGGGGTATGGGATCCGAGCGGAACGTTAGCCACCCGGCCGGGGCGTGGAGAGCCGCCAGCGCACGCAAAAGGGAGCCGCAGCATTAGCTGCGACTCCCCTTTGTGGAATTCGGACGAGTTACCTAGTCAGCGCACTCCGGCGCGGCGCTTGTTGTACACGTCGAATGCCACTGCAAGCAGAAGGATCAGGCCCTTCACAATCTGCTGCACGGACTGGTCGATGCCCAAGATGGACATACCGTTCGACATAACAGCCATGATCAAACCACCAACCATGGCGCCAATGACGGTACCAATACCACCGGTCACTGCTGCACCACCGATGAAGCAGGCAGCAATTGCGTCGAGCTCGAAGCCGTTACCTGCGGCTGGCTGTGCACCACCGGATCGTGAGGAGAACACGATACCGGCAACGGAAGCCAAGAAGCTCATGTTGACGAAGATGAAGAAGTTAACCCACTTGACCTTCCCACCGGAAAGTTGAGCTGCTGCGAGGTTTCCACCGATTGCGTAGACGTGACGTCCAAATACGGTGCGCTGGGTAACCAGCGAGTAGGAAACGATCAGGATTGCGAGGATGATCAGCACGATTGGAAGACCACGTGCGTGAGCGATCTGCCATGCGAAGGCCATTCCTACAACAGCAACCGCAGCGAGTTTAGCTACGAACAAAGGCATGGACTCTACTGACTGCTGGTATGCAATGCGGGCCTGACGGGAACGCCACTGAGCGAATGCGAATCCAACAATTGCGAGGCCGAAAACTAGCAGGGTAAATGCGTCATAACCGTTGCCGCCGATCAGTCCGTTGAGGAATCCACCGGCGATGTACTTGTAGTCCTTGTCGTATACGGAGATCGATACGTTACCGAGAACTAGGAGCGTCATACCTCTGAACAGGAGCATGCCTGCGAGGGTGGTAATAAAGGCCGGGATACCCACGAATGCGATCCAGAATCCGTGCCAGGCTCCGATCAAT
>DFNY01000062.1:8302-11543 GCA_002376595.1 Jonesiaceae bacterium UBA3555
ACCAGTGAGGATAGTGAAGAGGAGAATGATCGCGACGAAAGCGATGTAGATACCGCTCTGACGCAGGTTTCGCGTGAGGAGGGTTACGAGCCCTTTGGTCTCAGACATCGTTGTCAGTCCTTTTCCTTGGTCATGAGTTCCATCAGATTTTCCTGGGTGGCTTCGCCTTGGTCGATGCATCCGGTGATGCGACCTTGGGACAGCGTGTAGATTCGATCGCAAATTCCCAGGAGTTCTGGGAGTTCCGATGAGATCACGAGAACAGCTTTGCCTTCGTCGGCGAGCTTGTTGATGATGGTGTAGATTTCGTACTTTGCGCCAACGTCGATGCCTCGAGTTGGCTCATCCAGAATGAGTAGGTCGGGGTTGGTGTACATCCACTTTGCCAGGACTACTTTTTGCTGGTTTCCACCGGAGAGTTTACCTACCAGAGCGTTTACGTTCGGGGTTTTGGTGCGTAGCTGCTGGCGGTAGTCTTCAGCGACTCGAATTTCTTCGTTGCTGTTTACCCAGCCACGCTTTGATAGGTTGCGCAGCGCCGCGGAGGGGGTGTTGGTTTTGATGTCTTGGATCAGGTTGAGTCCGTAGTGCTTACGGTCTTCTGAAACGTAGGCGAGTCCAGCGTTGATCGCGTCGGAGACGTTCTTTAGGTGGACGTCTTTGCCATGCATTTTGACGTTTCCGCTGATCTTGGTTCCGTAGGAGCGGCCGAACACCGACATTGCGAGTTCGGTTCGTCCAGCACCCATGAGTCCAGCGATACCAACGATTTCGCCTGCGCGCACGTTGAGTGCTGCTGCGTCGACGATTTTGCGGTCTGGCTGGGTTGGGTGGTAGACGGTCCAGTCGGAGACTGAGAATACTTCGTTGCCTAGCTTGGACTCGTGGTCTGGGAATCGGTTTTCCAGTGAGCGGCCCACCATGGCGCGGATGATGTGATCCTGGGAAACGTTCTCGTCCATGACGAGGGTCTCAATGGTCTTTCCATCGCGGATGATGGTAGTGGAGTCTGCAATGTCAACGATCTCGTTGAGTTTATGGGAGATGATGATGCAGGTGATTCCTTGGCCTTTGAGGTGGCGTAGGAGGTCGAGGAGGTGTGCCGAGTCTTGGTCGTTCAAGGCTGCGGTTGGCTCGTCGAGGATGAGGAGTTTCACACGCTTGGACAGCGCCTTGGCGATTTCAATGAGTTGCTGCTTGCCAACGCCAAGTTGGTTCACTGGAGTCACTGGGTTTTCGTCGAGTCCTACGCGTGCGAGCAGTTTGGCTGCTTCTGCGTTGGTCTTGTGCCAGTCGATGAATGCGCCGCTTACTTGTTCGTTGCCTAGGAAGATGTTTTCCGCAACCGACAGGTAAGGAATGAGCGCAAGCTCTTGGTGAATGATGACAATTCCACGGGCTTCGGAATCGTTGATTGAGTTGCNNTTCAACTTGCCCATCGAAGTAAATGTCGCCGGTGTATGTTCCGTGTGGGTAGACGCCGGAAAGCACCTTCATGAGGGTGGATTTTCCTGCGCCGTTCTCGCCACAGATCGCGTGGATTTCTCCGCGCTTCACGTTCAGCGTCACGTCCTCCAGCGCTTTCACGCCTGGAAAGGTCTTGGTGATGGAGCGCATCTCTAGGATGTTGTCGCTCATGCTGCCTGTCCCTCCTTCAAATTTGGTAGGTCAGCGGTGTTTCGTCCAAGTGTGTGACTTGCGAATATCGCTCGTAGCTACGGTGCTACGTTGGGGTTGGTGGGCAGGAGTGTTGTTTCTCCTGCCCACCTGGGGTCTTGCTAGTCGGGTTTTCCGACGAGGTGGTGAGCTGTGTTGCTCGGCTCACCGTGGGTGGCTATTAGTTGCCGCCCTTTTCTACTTGCTCCATGGTGTAGTACTCGGAGTCAACGAGGAGTGCTTGGATGTTGTCCTTGTAGACGATGTCCGATTCCAGGAGGAATGAAGGTACTACCTTGACGCCGTTGTTGTAGGTTTCGGTGTCGTTGGCTTCTGGGGTCTTGCCTTCGAGGAATGCCTGGGCTGCGGTGACCGACTGTGCGGCGAGNNCTGGCCGGTTACTGCTGGCATTGCGTCAGTTGCGTAGCCTGCGTTGGTCAGTGCGGTGATGATGCCTCGTGAGATGCCATCGAATGGTGAGAGAACGCCGTCAACCTTTGAGCCGTCGTTGTAGGTCGAGGTCAAGAGGTTTTCCATGCGCTTCTGAGCTTCGTCCTGGCTCCAACGAACGGTTGCAACCTGGCCGAATTCTGTTTGGCCGGACTTCACAACGACGGTTCCGTTGTCGATGTATGGCTTCAGGGTGTCTACTGCACCGTTGAAGAAGAATCCGGCGTTGTTGTCGTCTGGGGAGCCAGCAAACAGTTCGATGTTGAATGGTCCCTTTGCGTCGCCGTCCTTGCCGTCAGCGGTCTTGATGCCAAGGCCAACGAGGAGCCAGGTTGCCTGCTGTACACCAACGTTGTAGTTGTCGAAGGTGACGTAGAAGTCAACGTTTTCGTTTCCGTTGATAAGACGGTCGTAGGCGATGACTGGGATGTTTGCGGCGCCTGCTGCATCAAGCTGGGTGGAGAGTGCGGTTCCGTCAATGGAAGCGATGATCAGGGCGTCAACGCCCTTGGTGATCATTTGGTCGATCTGTTCTTGCTGCTTTGGAATGTCGTCACCTGCGAACTGTAGGTCAACGTCATATCCGGCTTCCTTCAGACCCTTTTCCACGGCTGCGCCGTCTGCGATCCAACGCTCGGAGGTCTGGGTTGGCATTGCTACACCAACGGTCTTCTTCTCACCGTTGTCAGCTGAGGATGAGCTGGAGTTGTCGGTGCCCGATGGTTCGGTTCCGGTTCCAGCGCCGCCGCCTGAGCATGCTGCGAGTGAGAGGGAGAGGGCTAGTCCTGCTGCAACTGCGGCGAACTTCCTGCTGATCATGTTCTCCTCCTTGAGAAACCAAGTGATTCAGAGTGGGGTGTTGAGGAGAATCTGTTGGGTGGGCGTCGAGCTGAGCTTCAAGACGGGGTATGAAGTCAAAGCGCCGATGCTTTGTTCCGTGAGGTTCTCCTCGTTGAGACAACTCAACTGTGCACCCTCTTGAACCCTTGCGTCAACTTCTTGAACTCAATATTCAATAACGGTTCGGTAACGCACTGTTTTTCACCCGAATAGCCCGTTTTACACAAAAGCCAGCACCGGCCCTAAACGCAAGCCAGCCACCGATGCCGCCACTTGCAAGCACCAGCAACCGCCT
>DFNY01000131.1:0-317 GCA_002376595.1 Jonesiaceae bacterium UBA3555
ACGTTAGTTACGAACAAGCGGAGGAAGCCGATCGCTTACTTGTCTCCAACTTGATCGATGACAGCATCTGCGACTTCGCGCATAGTCAGGCGTCGGTCCATTGAAGTCTTCTGGATCCAACGGAACGAGTCTGGCTCCGACAAGCCCATCTTGGACATGAGGAGACCCTTCGCGCGGTCAACGCGCTTACGGGTTTCGAAGCGCTCAGCCAAGTCTGCAACCTCGGACTCGAGAGCGGTGATCTGCTTGTAGCGGGAGATTGCGATCTCAACCGCAGGCAGTAGATCAGCTGGGCTAAATGGCTTCACCACGTAGGC
>DFNY01000131.1:346-4221 GCA_002376595.1 Jonesiaceae bacterium UBA3555
TGCGTAAGGAGAACTACAGGTGCGACGTGCGCCTTGCCAATCCGCTCAGCAGCAGAGATGCCATCTAGCTCTGGCATCTTCACGTCCATGACCACAACATCTGGCTTCAGCTCGATTGCGAGCTTCACTGCGGTCTCTCCGTCGCCAGCCTCACCGACTACGTCATAGCCGGCTTCACGCAGCGTCTCCACTACGTCCATGCGAATGAGGGCTTCGTCTTCAGCGACAACCGCACGACGCACTGGGCGGGTGGGCGTAGCGTCATCCAAGTCCTGTGGCGCGTCGTTGACGTTGCTCAGGTCGATCACATTGCCCTCCGTGAGAGTGGTATCCGCTGCAGTAGCTGGCTCTTGGTTCTTGTTGGTCACGCAATCATTCTAGTGTGTTCAACACGAAAATGGGTCCGAAATTGGCCATTGCGCGCTCTAAGAAACGCAGGTCACATCTTTCAGGGCCCAAATGAATTTCGCACCGCGTGCCAAAACGTGTAATGTAATTCAAGGACAGAGCGCAGAACCTCTTCTCAAGTAGGATTTCTNNAGTTGCCCCTGTGGTGGAATTGGCAGACACGCTTGACTCAAAATCAAGTGCCGAAAGGTGTGTGGGTTCGAGTCCCACCGGGGGCACCAACAAGAGCGGTGGCTCCTAACGAAAGTTAGGAGCCACCGCTCTTTTGTGATCCTTGAAGACTGTTTTACGCGTGGCCATTGCATCATTGCGTGTTTGACCATACTCGAGGTGTGGCACTACGAAGCACAGGTACCGCACTAGCACGAAATCACTTTCCCGCGACTGCCGCCAGCTGGCGCTGGGCAGTGAACGAGATATCTTCTCCCCTAGTCTCCCTATGCATGCGTCACGGCCCCACACCAGCCGGTGCAGGGCCCCGATTCAGTTCCTAAGAACTAGTCTCAGATTTCGTCACCAATGCGGTGAACGAGGATCGAGTTGGTGGTACCGGAAACGCCTACTGGTGCACCGGATACAACAACTACGAGGTCGCCAGTTTCTGCGAGGCCCTGCTCTTGGAGCTGAGCGTCAACAATGCGGACCATCTCGTCGGTTGAAGCAACTTCAGCAACCTGCTGAGCCTCAACGCCCCAAGCCAATGCGAGCTGCTTCTCAACAGCTGCGGAAGGAGTCATTGCAATGTGTGACAGTGGGGAACGCAAGCGCGCGAAACGGCGTGCTGAGTCACCGGACTGGGTGAAGGTTACAACGTACTTGACGCCGAGGGTTTCACCGATCTCTGCTGCGGCACGGGTGATTGCGCCACCGCGGGTGTGAGGAGTCGAGCCCAAAGGAGCGATGCGCTCACGGCCGTGCTCTTCAGTTGATTCAACAATCTTGGCCATAACTTCAACAGCTTCGATTGCGAAGTCACCAACGGAAGTCTCACCGGAGAGCATTACTGCGTCTGCACCATCGAGGATGGCGTTTGCACAGTAGGAAGCCTCTGCACGGGTTGGACGTGGGTTGGTGATCATTGACTCAAGAACCTGAGTTGCAACGATAACTGGCTTTGCGTTGCGGCGAGCGAGCTCAATTGCACGCTTCTGAACCAGTGGAACCTGCTCAAGTGGAAGCTCCACACCGAGGTCACCACGTGCAACCATGATCGCGTCAAACGCGTCCACGATTTCAGCGAGGTTCTCTACAGCCTGTGGCTTCTCAACCTTTGCAACAACTGGGAGGATGCGGCCTTCTTCTTCCATTACGCGGCGAACGTCGTCGTAGTCCTTGGCGGTACGAACGAACGAAAGCGCGATGATGTCTGCACCCAAGTTGATTGCCCAACGAAGGTCAGCCTCGTCCTTGTCGGACATAGCTGGAACCGAAACGTTGGCACCTGGGAGGTTCAAGCCCTTGTTGTTAGAGATTGGGCCAGGTACTTCACACTTGGTCACAACGGTGGTGTCGGTTACCTCGATAACGCGAACGGAGACCTTACCGTCGTCGATGAGGATTGCGTCGCCAACCTTGGCATCTCCTGGGAGACCCTTGTGGGTGGTGGAGCAGATTTCCTGGTTACCAAGAATGTCGTCGATGGTGATGGTGAATACGTCACCAACAGCGAGGAAGTACTTGCGGTCTTCTTCGAACTTACCCAGACGAATCTTTGGACCCTGAAGGTCAACAAGGACAGCTACGTTGCGGCCAGCGTCCTTAGCTGCCTGGCGAACGTTGCGGTATACAGCCTCGTGCTCTTCAAATCCACCGTGTGAACGGTTGATGCGGGCTACGTCCATACCGGCCGCGATGATGCGTGCCATGTTTTCTGGGGACGAAGTTGAGGGTCCAATGGTACAAACGATCTTTGCTTTGCGCATAGCTCCAGCCTATTCTAGTCATTGTTAGGAACTCGTCACGTGGGACTTACGGTTACAAGGCTTGCGTGTTTGCGGTCACAGGCGAAGGAAGTTCCGTGTTTCCTTGCAGGAATGTATCCACACTCGCTGCTGCTGCACGTCCTTCCGCAATTGCCCAAACAATGAGCGACTGCCCTCTTCCCGCATCTCCCGCCACAAAAACGCCTGGCAAACCAGTTGAATAGTCGTCTCGGCGCGCGAACAAACCACGAGTCGTGACTTCCGCGCTGCTCTGCGAGGTGAGGGTTTTTGTTTCAGGTCCAACAAAGCCCATCGCAATCAGAACGAGATCCGCCGGAATCGTGTGTTCCGTGCCTTGCTTCGGCACACGACGTCCATCAGGTAGATACTCGGTCTCAGCAACTTTGAGGCCAGTAACCTGTCCTTTATCGTTGCCAACGAATTCAACCGTTGATGCGAGGTACTTCCGCTCTCCTCCCTCGGCGTGCGAACTCGACACCTCGAAAAGAGTTGGATGTGTAGGCCAAGGCTGGTGCTCTGGCCGCTGTGTTGGTGGTTTCTTGCCAATGGCAAGGGTTGTCACACTGGCCGCTTGTTGACGTAGAGCTGTTCCGATACAGTCCGAACCTGTGTCACCACCACCAATAACAATAACGTGTTTTCCTGACGCAAGTATATGATTGTCCAGATCGTGTCCGCTCGTTACCAAATTAGATTGGCTCAAGTACTCCATTGCATAGTGGACACCTCCCAGTTCGCTACCAGGAACTGGCAGCGGACGCGGCACTGTAGCGCCAGTAGCAACGACCACCGCATCGAAGCGTTCACGCAGGTCTTCCCAGCTAATGTCCGTGCCCACGGCGACCCCGGCACGGAATCTGGTGCCTTCCTGTTCCATCTGTGCGATGCGACGATCGATGTGCCACTTCTCCAGTTTGAAGTCTGGAATACCGAAACGTAGCAATCCACCAATCTGCGAGTCACGTTCGTACACAACCACTGTGTGACCGGCACGCGTCAACTGCTGGGCAGCTGCCAGCCCGGCTGGACCAGACCCTACTACCGCAACTGTTTTGCCAGACAACCGCTGTGGCACTACAGGAGTTACAAACCCGCGCTCAAATGCTTCATCGATAATCGAAACTTCGATGTTCTTGATAGTCACAGCAGGCTGGTTAATTCCGAGCACACAACTGGTCTCGCACGGAGCAGGGCATACTCGACCAGTGAACTCCGGGAAGTTGTTAGTTGCGTGCAGACGTGCCGAAGCCAGTTCCCATTGGTCACGGTAGACCAAATCATTCCAGTCTGGAATCAGGTTTCCCAGGGGGCAGCCCTGGTTGCAGAACGGAACGCCGCAATCCATGCACCTAGATGCCTGGACCTTGACGTAAGGCGAGGCCGACTCCCTGCGCTCTTGCACATCCTTGAAATCCAATAGACGCACTTCGACAGGACGGTACTTTGGAAGTTCCCGCTCGCGTACCTTCAAGAATCCACGTGAATCAGCCACGAGCCACCTCCAAAATTCCTTCCCAAGCACCT
>DFNY01000131.1:4229-5742 GCA_002376595.1 Jonesiaceae bacterium UBA3555
GCACATCTGCAAGCAACGCGCGATTGGTCTTCGAGCCAGTAACCAGCGCATGACGGGTCAGCAACTCGACTACCCGAGCCGAGTCTTCGTCGTTAAGCCCTGTAGTCAAATATTCGCCCTGAGATAGTGAGTCAGAGTTCAACCGAGCGATATCAAGGTCCAGCACATACGCAACGCCACCGGACATACCCGCTGCGAAATTGCGTCCGGTAGGTCCGAGGACAAGAACCTCGCCACCGGTCATGTATTCGCAGGCGTGATCTCCTACGCCCTCGACCACCAGCGTTGCACCCGAGTTTCGTACCCCGAATCGTTCACCGGCGCGTCCGGCTAGCAAGATCTCACCTGAGGTGGCCCCATACCCNNACCGGGCTCGAACTGGACATTTGCAGGCGGAGTGACACTGATGTGCCCACCCGATAATCCCTTGCCCACATAGTCATTGGCATCGCCGGTCAGGTTCAAAGTGATTCCTGATGGGATGAACGCTCCGAACGATTGCCCTGCAGAACCCGACAGATTCACCGTGATGGTGTCCTGTGGCAATCCTTCACCGCGGTACCGCTTGGTCACTTCATATCCGAGCATCGTGCCGACCGTGCGGTTCACATTTCGAACCGAAGTCTCAATAACCACCTTGGAACCGTTGTTCAGGGCGTCCTGTGACTGCGAGATAAGGAAGTTATCGAGAGCCTTTTCCAAACCGTGCTGCTGGTCCTTGGCTTTCTTGATGTCAGAACCAGTTTTAGGTTCGATCTGCGCCAACACGTTTTCAAGGTTTAGTCCTTGCGCCTTCCAGTGCGTAACTGCCTCTTTGGCGTTAAGCACCTCAACGTGGCCAATCATCTCTTCCAATGACCTGAACCCAAGCTGCGCCAAGTACTCACGTACTTCGGTAGCAATGAACTCGAAGAAGTTCACAACAAACTCAGGCTTGCCACTGAACCTGGCGCGCAGTTCAGGGTTCTGGGTTGCCACGCCAACAGGGCAGGTGTCTAGGTGGCATACGCGCATCATGATGCAGCCAGAAACCACCATAGGCGCCGTAGCAAAACCGTACTCTTCAGCACCCAGCAAAGCTGCGATAACAACGTCACGACCAGTTTTCAGCTGGCCGTCCACCTGAACCGTAATGCGGTCACGCAAGTCATTGAGAATCAGTGTCTGCTGGGTTTCAGCCAACCCGATTTCCCACGGTGTTCCAGCGTGCTTGAGCGAGTTCAGAGGGCTCGCTCCAGTTCCACCGTCATGACCGGAAATCAGAACCACGTCAGCGTGAGCCTTGGACACACCTGCAGCAACCGTCCCAACACCAAACTCCGAAACCAGCTTCACGTGAATACGTGCCACAGGGTTCGCGTTCTTAGCATCATGGATCAGCTGTGCAAGATCCTCAATGGAATAGATGTCGTGGTGGGGAGGCGGTGAAATGAGTCCAACTCCAGGCGTTGAGTGCCTAGTCTGCGCAATCCACGGGTACATCTTGTGGCCCGGAAGCTGACCACCCTCCCCT
>DFNY01000131.1:5853-6139 GCA_002376595.1 Jonesiaceae bacterium UBA3555
GTGTTTGAACGCCCGCCCAGCTGGTTCATCGCGATAGCCAGGGTTTCGTGCGTTTCCTGGGAAATGGACCCGTAGGACATTGCACCGGTGTTGAACCTTTTCACGATTTCTGAGATCGGCTCAACTTCGTCGATGCTGATGGGCTCACGGTGTGAGTCGAGTTCGAGCAGACCACGTAGAGTCATCAGTCGAGTGGACTGGTTGTTCACTCGCTCGGTGTACTCACGGAACACATCAAACTGGCGAGTGCGCGTGGAGTGCTGCAACTTGAACACCGTTGCAGGAT
>DFNY01000191.1:0-716 GCA_002376595.1 Jonesiaceae bacterium UBA3555
GCTACTGGGTCTGCCAGGGTCAGTGAATCCAGGCGCTGCTCAAGATCAGGGTGTTCGCCAAGGTGTTCTGCTACCCAGAGCAGAAGGTTCGTGGTCCCGATTTTGAGGTAGGTGGTGGTTTCTAGCAGATTAGCATCACCGATTATGACATGAAGCCTGCGCCATTTCTCCCGATCCGCGTGCGGCTCATCGCGTGTGTTGATGATTGGCCTGCGAAGAGTGGTTTCAAGCCCCACTTCCGCTTCCATAAAGTCGGCTCGTTGAGAGAGTTGGAAGCCATTCTCTTGGCTGTGTTGACCGATTCCGACTCGTCCCGATCCGGTGAATATTTGCCGAGTCACATGGAATGGGGTCAACACATTCACTAATGTTGTGAATGGAACGTCGCGTGAGACTAGATAGTTTTCGTGAGTGCCGTAGCTTGCGCCCTTGGAATCGGTGTTGTTCTTGTACAACTGAATGTCAATTCCCATGGTCCGCTGTAGTTGCGCTCTAGCTTCGAGCATGACTTGTTCGCCGGCTTGATCCCACACAACTGCGTCATGGGGATTGGTTACCTCGGGCGAGGAATATTCAGGGTGGGCGTGATCCACGTAGAGCCGCGCCCCGTTGGTGAGGATCGCATTAGCAGCGCTTGGATCGTCGTAGGCAGCAACTTCTGGCCGTGCCAGGTGTTGCGCGTGCCCGGTGAATCCGTCATCACCTGAGGGAGCAGG
>DFNY01000191.1:793-2420 GCA_002376595.1 Jonesiaceae bacterium UBA3555
ACGTTCCAGCGTGCGGAAACGGGTAGTCACGGTCAGGGTAGAGAACTTGATTCTTCTACAGGTAAGGACCGGTGTTCGTTGCAGTGCTTGTGGGCTTTGGTGGCTCCACATTGTGGCTCGGAGTCTTGGACTGAATGATCGTTCGAATGAACACGATCCGTTCGCCCTTCTTACCCGAAATACGGGCCCAATCATCTGGGTTTGTGGTGTTGGGGAGATCTTCGTTTTCTTTGAACTCGTCGTTACAAGCCGAGATCAGGTGATCCACACGCAACCCACGCTCACTGGTGGTCAGCAGGTCCTTGATTGCANNAAGATTTCCTTGTCACCGGAAGCGTACGTCACTTCCAAGAATTGGTTTTCCTCACCTGTTTGGTACATGTGTTCCACGGTGCGCTGGATCATTGCATCAACGGTTGCTTGTGCATCACCCGAGTGTTGGGCCAGGTCATGCGCGTGGAGCGGCAAGTTGGGAGTCAAATACTTAGCAAAGATTTCTCGGGCGCCTTCGGCGTCCGGCCGTTCGATCTTAATTTTGACGTCGAGTCGACCAGGGCGCAGAATCGCTGGGTCAATCATGTCTTCGCGGTTTGAAGCACCGATCACAATGACGTTATCGAGTTGTTCAACGCCGTCAATTTCGGCCAGCAGCTGAGGAACAATAGTCGTCTCCACATCTGAAGACAACCCCGTGCCGCGGGTGCGGAACAACGATTCCATTTCGTCGAAAAACACGACTACTGGGTGGCCCTGCGATGCCTTCTCGCGGGCCCTAGCAAAGATCAACCGGATGTGACGTTCGGTTTCCCCAACGTACTTGTTTAGCAGTTCGGGGCCCTTGATGTTCAAGAAGTAAGAGGTGAGGTCGGCAACGCTCTCAGGATTGCGCTCCTGTGAAGCCTTTGCCAGTGAGTTGGCCACAGCCTTAGCAATGAGAGTCTTTCCGCAGCCGGGAGGGCCGTACAGCAGGATTCCTTTAGGCGCCTTAAGGCCGTGCTCTCGATACAAATCTGGGTGCGCAAAAGGCAACTCCACTGCGTCTCGAATGTGCTCGATTTGAGGTCCCAANNTAAGACACATCTGGGACTTCCTCAAGGACAAGCTCCGAGACTTCAGATTTCTCGATCTTTTCAAAAGCAAAACCTGCTTTGAGATCGATCAACACGCAGTCGCCCACACGAACTGCGGGCTTCAAGTCATCCCCTATCAAAGAGCGGGCCAAGCGGATAACACGCTCGTCGTCACCTTTGCCTACGATCAGTGCACGGTCAGAGCCAATTAGTTCCTTAATCGAAGCTAACTCACCAGTGCGCTCAAAACTCAGCACCTCAACCACTGCCATGGCTTCATTGAGGCGGACTTCTTGACCAGGCTGAGCCAAGCCAATGTTGGCACCGGAGAGCGTGGTGAGGCGCATCTTGCGGCCAGCAACCATGACCTCAACCGTGGAATCATCATGTGCTTTGAGGAACGTGGCAAAAGTTGATGGCGGTTTTGCCAGATCTTCCATCTGCTTCTGGAGTTCAACGATTTTCGTGCGGGCCTCACTGAGTACCTGGGCAAGGCGCTCATTTTGCGCAGAGAGCTGTGCAATCTGGCGCTGCTCGTCAGTTGAAGGTGCAGGCTT
>DFNY01000191.1:2545-3156 GCA_002376595.1 Jonesiaceae bacterium UBA3555
GGCCACGTTCGCTATGCACTAGTCCTGTTGCTCAGTGTGCTGCGATTCTTCCAGCTCACTGGTCACATCGCGGCGCACCTTTCGCACCTTCTTGTCTGACGGGATACGCTCACCCAAATCCTCTGAAGTCCATTCTTGGTCCGCAGGGTAGGCGCCCTTCGCAGGGCGACGCTTGCGCACAATCGGGGCAACTCCGTCAGCTAAACGGCGCGACATGATGAGGAATCCGGTGTGGCCCACCATGCGGTGCTGCGGGCGGACGGCCAAGCCTTCCAAGTGCCATCCGCGAACCATCGATTCCCACGCTGTTGGTTCGGTGAAGCGGCCATCCGCGCGAAGGTCTTCAGCAACGCGCGAAAGCTGAGTTGCGGTAGCTACGTAGCAGATCAAGAGGCCACCAGGGATAAGGGCCTGGGCAACAACATCAATGTTCTCCCATGGCGCCAGCATGTCTAGCACTACACGGTCAATGGTGCCTGGCTCGGCAACTTGAGGGAGTACATCTGCCAAATCACCAATGGACAGGTCCCACGCCGGGTGCTCTCCCCCAAAGAAGATCTCTACGTTTGCGCGAGCGATATCAGCGAAGTCTTCACGGCGTTCAATCGAAT
>DFNY01000191.1:3245-3934 GCA_002376595.1 Jonesiaceae bacterium UBA3555
GGATACCTGAGGAGGTAGAGATGTTGGTGCCTTCGGTCATGCCGATGACGTCGTTGTGACGGAAGAATCCGCGGTGTGTGTGGAACTCTTCTCCTGCTACGAGCGTGATGGTGTGTAGGCGTCCGCGGTTGTCGCAGAGTTGGACGCGGTCGCCTTCCCTAAATGGGCCGCGACGAAGGTCAGCTCCCGTTGGTGTTGGCATGGGTGACGATGTGGGCTCGTGTTTCACTGGCTCATTTTCTGGTAGGCACATGGTGGTGCTAAGTGGAGAAGGTAAGTCACCGGTGATCTTACCGGTTTGTGTACGGGAGTGTTAATGCTCAGGAGTTCAATGCCCCTACGAGGTCTTTGATCCACACAACCCCGTGGAGGGTGTTGGCATTGGCCACTACGTACAGGTTCCTGATTCCGTCTCCAACGCGGGCGTTGGAGATCAGTTCGCTGGCATCCACCGTATCGGGAACTACTGTGCCTTCGTCCAATGCAAGCGCCACCGCGGAGAGATGAACCTGGTTGGCCAGACTCTCTGGGACTGCGAGAACGGCTTGAGGGTCGATGAGTCCGGTATAGGTGGCACCGTCATGTACGAGAACTGCGACGGTGATTGGTGTGTTGGAGAGCCTTTCTCGGAGTTGCGCCACGTTCATGGTTGCCGGCACCGCAATGGCAGGACGGAGCAGTGTACTGAT
>DFNY01000191.1:3974-5288 GCA_002376595.1 Jonesiaceae bacterium UBA3555
CAACGGTCCACATGATTGAGATGACATCGAGCTCTTGGCTTTTGATGAGTGGTAGGCCAATGAACCACAGGATGATTAGACCACAGAGGGCTTGTCCGCTGCGTGCGGCAACGAGTGTGCCTTTCGCTTTAGAGCCGGTTATTTGCCACACCGCTGCTGTGAGTGCGTGGCCGCCGTCGAGTGGTAGGCCCGGCAGTGCGTTGAAGATTCCCAGCATGATGNNTTTATGACCCCGGCAATGTGAGCCAGTGCGATCGCTACGAGTGGGACGCTGGCTGGATCGAGGTTTCGGGCGGTGATCAGCAAAACGAATCCAACTAGGAGGTTAGTAGCTGGCCCTGCCAAGGAGGTCACTACGCTGTGCCATGGCTTTTTGAACGCTGACGTGAATTGAGCGTGCCCGCCAAAGAAGGTCAGTGAGATTTCTTCTGCCTTCACGCCGAAGGTCTTTCCTCCAAGTACGTGGGCGATTTCGTGCAGGAGCACCGACAAGGCAATACACAGTCCTAGAAGCACTGCACCTATGAGTGCACCGGAGGTTTCGGCGGAGTGCCGTTCAAAGTACGGGTAGTAGGCAACAGAGAACAGAACAACAAAGACCAGCNCGCTGGCACGTACATTGATGGGAACGCCAAAGAGCGAACCGAGTTTGAGACCGCGTTGAGAATCCACACTCCAACCCTACGGGAGGGGATGGATACTCCTTGTAAAAATCGCGTTGCGCTGAAAAACATGGTGGCAGGCATGTGGACATTTCTTGGCGCTCACGTTAGATGCAATAGTCTCGTATCTATGAACACCCGCGTTCCTGCTCTTTCCCCGTCTCGCTCAAACGACTATCTGCAATGTCCTTTGATGTTTCGGTTCCGCACTATTGACAAGTTGCCGGAGCCTCCAAGCAAGGCAGCTGCCAAGGGAACGCTTGTGCACTGGGTGTTAGAACACCTTTACGACGAGCCCTTGGGCAAGAGGTCTCCTGCAGTTGCTCATGGGCTGGTACCCGCGGCATTGGCCGCGGTCAAAGCGCGATCCAGTGACTTTGAATCCATGTTTGTTGATGGTGCAGATCGCTCGGCGTGGCTCGATCAGGCTGGAACGCTCATTGATCGGTACTTCAAGGTTGAGGATCCAAACCGGTTGGAGCCAGCAGAACGTGAAGTCAATATCTCAGCGGTTTTGGATGGATCTTTTCGTATCAAGGGCATTGTTGACCGGGTCGATGTGGCGCCTAATGGTGCTGTTCGTATTGTCGATTACAAGACTGGGAAGTCCCCACGTCCGCAGTATGGCGCCTCTGCCGCGTTCCAAATGCGT
>DFNY01000228.1:0-3432 GCA_002376595.1 Jonesiaceae bacterium UBA3555
CCCCCCCCCCCCCCCCCCCCCCCCCCTCGGGCGGTCCACCAGTCTTCGAGTTTTCCGGTGCCGTCATACTTTGAACCTTGATCGTCGAAACCATGTCCAATCTCGTGGCCGATTACGGCGCCAATTCCACCAAAGTTTGCGGCGTCGTCTGCTTCTGGGTCAAAGAATGGAGGCTGCAGGATCGCCGCTGGGAAGACAATCTCGTTCATTCCAAAGTTGCAATAGGCGTTAACGGTCTGAGGAGTCATGAACCACTCATCGCGGTCCAGTGGCTTACCAATCTTGGACAGTTCGCGGTTGGTTACGAACTCCGCTGAGCGGCGTGCATTTCCAACTAGGTCANNGGGGTCAATGTGGAGGCCCGAATAGTCCTTCCACTTAACTGGGTAACCGATCTTTGGTGTGAATGCATCAAGCTTGGCCAAAGCCTTGACCTTGGTTTCCTCACCCATCCAGTCCAGCTCGGTGATTGACTGGCGGTAGGCCTCAATGAGGTAGTTAACTAGGCGGTCCATCTGCTCCTTGTGTGAAGGTGGGAAGTGACGAGCAACGTACACCTCTCCAACTGCTTCTCCAAGCGAACCTTCGACCATGGAAACTCCACGCTTCCAGCGTTCGCGAACAACCTTGGCGCCAGACAATGCGCGTCCGTAGAAGTCAAAGTTCTCTTCCACAAACTCATCCGTAAGCAATGCAGCACGGCCAGAAACAATGTGGAATGCGAACCAGTCATTCCACTCTTCTTGTGGAGCTGATTCCCACACCTGCGCAAAGCCAGTGAAGAACGAAGGCTCACGCACTACAACCTTGTCCAAAGAACCCGAAGGTACGCCAGTGCCTTCGCGCCATGCAGCAAAGTCGAACCCAGGGGCCAGAGCCACCAACTCGTCGAAAAGCATTGGGTTGTAGGTCAGCTCGGAATCGCGGTCGCGGACAACATCCCAGTGGTGTGCCGCCAACTTCGTTTCCAATGACAAAACGTTGCGTGCCGCGACGGCGGCGTCTTCGCCGGTGGCGCGTCCAGCAATTTCCAAGATGCGCGCGATGTGAGCGACATACTTGTCACGGATTTCGGCGTACTTGTCATCGGTGTAATAGGTTTCGTCTGGCAGACCCAACCCGCCCTGGTACATGTACACGGTGTACTCTTCAGGGTTCTTGGAGTCGTTGTCTACATACAAACCAAACGCGTCTACCGCTCCGGTGCGCCCAAGCTCACCTAGGGCGTGCGCACGTGCAGAAAGGTCAGTTACTCCGTCGATGAGGGCAAAATCCTCTTCCAGAGGTGTAGCACCAAGCGCATTGATTCGTTCAGTGTCCATGAATGACGCGTACAGGCCGCCAATCTGAGCGGCTACACCGTTCAGTTCTTCAGCGGGCTGCGAAGCCAAATCAGTGATGATGTTCTTGACGTTTTCTTCAGCCTGATCCGCTAGCGCCCTAAAAGCGCCGTCCGATGCGCGGTCATCCGGAATGACATAAGAATCAAGCCACTGACCGTTCACAAAACGGTACAAGTCATCCTGTGGACGAACCGAGGTTTTGAAATCTGCTGAATTGATACCGGACTTACCGGTTGATGAAGGAGAGGTCATGAAACCACACTAGAACACGAAGCCCAGATCTCAGTTGCTCATTTGCATTCTTTCGCTGTGCGGAAAACGGTCCCACAAGGTCTAGCGCAAGTCGCAAGCCTGACGAATCGTGTGCAGCACATTGAACAGGCCCATTTCGCACCATGGTCAGGAACACCCGCACCCTCGGCAATGAGGCAGAATGGTGTTATGCGAGTACACATTGCTTCAGACCACGCCGGATACTCTCTCAAGGCGTACTTGGTTGCTTACTTATCCGAAAAGGGCCACGACGTAGTGGACCATGGAGCGCATGAATATGACGCGCTCGACGACTACCCATCATTCTGCTTCGATGCCGGCGAAGCGGTAGTTTCCGAACCAGGCTCACTCGGTGTAGTCATTGGTGGCTCAGGAAACGGCGAACAGATTGCCGCTAACAAGGTCACCGGTGTCCGTGCTGCATTGGCATGGAACCTCGACACCGCAAAGCTTGCCCGCCAGCACAACGACGCAAACGTTCTTGCAATCGGTGCCCGCCAGCACACAGTCGAGGAAGCAGCATCATTCGTGGAGGCCTACCTAGCCGAACCGTTCAGCAACAACGAACGCCACCAGCGTCGAATTGACCAGCTAGCCGACTACGAGGGCAACCGCTGATCCATGCCTGAAGGTCACACCGTTCACCGCCTCGCCCGAACATTCTCAGAACTGTTTGCGGGTGAGGCGGTTTCAGTTTCCAGTCCCCAGGGGCGTTTTGCACAAGGCGCAGCCCAAGTCTCAGGGCGGCCGATGGCTCGCGCACAGGCTTACGGTAAGCAAATGTTCTTGGGCTTCGGGCCCATGGATGCCCCTGAAGAGGAATTGCTGTGGCTGCGCGTGCACTTAGGCCTCTATGGATCATGGACGTTCTCTGGAGATTCATCAGTACGTGTCGCGCATGCGATCGGTGCTCCGCGTAAGAGAATCGGTGAGCAGGAGAAGGTCCTTCCAAGCCAGGTTGGCGCACAGGAACTGGCACACGGCGAGACTGTAACGGAACTTCGCGCTTCATCAACCGGCGCTGTGTGGAATCCGCCCGAGCCTCGTGGCCAAGTTCGGGTGAGAATCCTGGGCGAACACGCCGTTGCTGACCTGACTGGCCCAACTGCCTGTNNCCGCACAGACGCAGATTCCAGCCTATTCGTTGAAAAAGCAGGGAAGAAAAAGGTCGCTATCGGGCAACTACTGATGGACCAATCCGTGATTGCGGGAGTTGGTAACATCTACCGTGCGGAGGCGCTGTTCCGGGCAGGCCTTGATCCATACAAGCCAGGCAACAACGTGCCGGCCGAAACGCTGCGAGGAATCTGGGATGATCTTGTCATTCTCATGCGAGACGGCGTCAAAACCGGCGCAATCGTGACCACCGAGCCAGAGGACCGCGATAAAGGGATCGGTCCCGTGGAACTCGCGGAACTACACGCAGCGGGACGTGCAGTCACGAGGCAAAACACCGACGGCGTCCCTGGCGCAGTGCCCCGAGAAGAGTCGTTCTACGTGTATCACCGGCAAGGTCAACCCTGCCGAGTGTGTGGCACACCCATCGCGCTCGCGGATATGCAGGCGCGCAAACTGTACTGGTGCGCGCACTGTCAAAGCTAGAGGACCTATGGCGTCGCGTGCGAAAGAGGTGGAGAGAACTAAGATTCTCTCCACCTCTTCTGCTAATCTAACTCGCTTGTTTTCACTACGCCTACTACAACCAGCTCACACTGAGTCGGATGTACTGAGTCGCATGTACTGTGTCGGATGTACTGCGCAGCGCACTCCGAGACATGGACAGACCGACGGCTTCTTAGAACACCCAGGTGCTCAT
>DFNY01000228.1:3438-3763 GCA_002376595.1 Jonesiaceae bacterium UBA3555
CTGGTCGGTCCGCCCAGATATATGGTGCCCAATTCTCGAATGTCTATTGTGATGTCTGCGGGGTCTTTTGTGCGTTCAACCGTTGGCTTGCGTGATCCGCTCGGGCCGTCGAAGGCGGCTGCGCTGAGTTTCCAACGGCCAGCATTGGCAGGAATGAGCGTATCCGTCACCTCGAAGACTACCTCAAGGTCACCTGCGTATTGGCGTTCCGTCAGGGCCTTTGGTAGGTCGATGATGCGTGTCCACACATTGTCCACGTGATGCATCTTTATGGAGCGTGAGTTCTCCAGCCGTCCTATCAATGGATCATCGGTTGGGACCATGA
>DFNY01000228.1:3835-7646 GCA_002376595.1 Jonesiaceae bacterium UBA3555
CGTTCCACAATGACGATCCGTGGGGATTCTCGCGTCGGGTTCGTGTCGTCGACGTAATGCATCGACGCGCGCAGCTGTTCTGTCTCGCGGGTGGCCCAGCCGGGGCGGTTTAACCCGGTTCCGTTCACGTTCTGACCTGCTTGAGTGTGTAGCGCCTCGATCAGTTCCACGTGTGCGGATTGGTTGAACTTCTCGATCCGTACCGTCAGGTCGGAATCCGCTGGTTCGAGGCCAGCTGCCAGTTCACGTTGTGCCGCACCCCGCCCCAGTTTGAAGCGCACGTCATGCGCCGAACGTCCGTATCCGAACCTGCCGTAGATGCTTGGTTCGGCGGCGTACAGCACAGAGATTGGTTCTTCGCGTGCCACACAGTCCTCGAAATGCTTCTCAATCATGGCCCGCAGGATTCCCTTGCGCCGGTGCTGTGGGTGCACGCCCACCCACGAAAGCCCCGAGACCGGGGTTGCTGCGCCAGGCACGTTGAAGCTGGTAAACGGGTAGCTGGTGTGAAAACCGGCGATCGCTCCCGCGGTGTCCCGCACGGCCACCGAGCGGTCATAGGTGAAGGGCTCAGGTTGTTTCAGGAAGTCTTCGAGTCTTTGGCTCGACGGAAACGTCCATTGGTCGAATTCGAATACCTCGGCCTTGTCGCCAGAGGTTACTGGGGCAAAAGAGAAGCCATCTGGAAGAGTCATATTCCCAGTTAATCAGTGGTTTTGTTGTGTGGTCACGTCATTTTTCGGCTGGAATTTCATTTCCCGTCGAGTTGGCTAAGTTGGCTTGCATCAGTGCGGTCACAGCGCTGGCGTCTCCCTGAACCAAGATTGAGGTGACGGCCGTCTGCTCCCACCGCTTGAGTCCCTGCGCGATGCGCCCCACAGGACAAACGAGAGCGACGTCGTCGATAAGTTCGAGTGGGATGATGCTCGCGGCGCGAGCCTTGTCCTCTGGCTTGCCACTTTGATACAGGGCGGTGACCTCTTCACACAACTCGGCGTAGCCGAGTCGCTCGACCGCCGCCCGGTGATAATTTGCGGACTTGGCGCCCATACCACCGATGTATAACGCAAAGAAAGGGCGGATCTTGGCGAGCGCGGAATCTAGGTTCTCGTCGGCGACGACGGGAACCGTGGCGCTGACTTCGAATTTGCTGGAATCCGACAGATTTCCTGATCGGGCCGCGAATCCCTCGTCCAGTAATGCCCGGAATTCCGAGTCGAAGCGAGGCGAATAGAACAGAGGGAGCCAACCGTCGCACAATTCCGCAGCGAGTGCAATGTTCTTCGGGCCTTCGGCCGCCAAGTGGATGGGGATGCTGGAACGCAGGGGATGGACCGTGGACTTAAGTGGCTTACCCAGCCCCGTGATTCCCCTGGCCTTTGCATCCGCGGCGTCTGTGGCAGATAGGGGGAGAGAATAGAACTGACCATTGGCCGTGACCGGATTCTCGCGCTCAAAAACCTTCCGCACAATGTTCACGTACTCGCGTGTCCGCGCGAGCGGACGTGCGTACGGCTGGCCATACCAGCCCTCGACCACCTGTGGACCTGAGACTCCCAGTCCCATGATGAACCGCCCATTGCTCAAGTGGTCCAGCGTGATTGCGGCCATCGCCGCGGCAGTCGGAGTTCGAGCGCTTAACTGCATGACGGCAGTGCCCAAACGAATGTTCTTGGTCTTGCCACCCCACCAAGCAAGGGGAGTGAGCGCGTCAGAGCCATAAGCCTCCGATGTCCAAAACGAATCGACTCCCGCCCCATCCGCAGCGAGCAGTGCCTGTTCCATGCCTTGTGGTGGTCCGGCCTGCCAGTACCCGCCGTTGATTCCGATACGCATTGTGCTCCTTCTCCATTGAAGTGATGACGCAATACTAGCGTCAGACTCAAGAGAGCAATGCAGTTGTGCGGGTCAAGACTTGTGTGTTCGCTCGCGTTCAAGGAGAGTGTTGATGAGTCCTGCTGCGCTTGCTGCATCTGAAGTTGTCACCACAAACCTGCGGTCGTCGGACAGCAGGAGTTCGAGAGATTCACCGGAGCGCAGGATAATGCCCGTAGATCCATCGAGTGCTGTGCGCCATCCCCAGCCTCCAAACTGAACCAATGCGCGAGTGTCAGCCACGTTCGCTTGCTCGATGTGGTCAANNGTGGGCAGTAAAGCCAGAGCGATCAACTCGGAAATCCCAAACGAACATGGTTCCCAGCAAGAATGCTAGAGCAACCGGAAGAACCAGCAGGCCCCACAACTGGGAGACTACGGCTGCAACCGTTACGAGTGCAACCGCGAAGACCCCGATTGCCAAACTTGGAACGGAGATCTCTCGCGCCACCCAGACTGCGCCCTCGGTCTCGCTGAGCTGTGTGCGGGGCGCAGTAGGGTCGGGCAAGTCAGAAGCAGTGGAAATCTGGGGCGCTTTAAGTAGCCAAGCAAGCAATACGCCAAGGACTATCCCTCCTACCGTGCCCAGTGCGATCCACCAGTTACTGAGTTCCATCGAAGAGGTGTCTGTGAGCCCACGAGTAGCTAACACTGTGCCGAGTGAGATTGCACAGAACAGGGCAGCTAGAAAGTTGTTGGTGATGATCAAGATGCGCTGAGTCATGACTTCTTTGCCAAGCTTTGCGCCGAGAAAGCCCATGCCAAGAATCAAGATTGTTCCAAAAACGGCCAAGGGCCAAACAAGATCAATGACACTGCCAAAACGATCCGGGCCATCTGTTCCCCAATGGAGCGGCAATGACGTAGGCAGCTGATCGCGCAGAAGAAGAGGAGTGACGCATCCAACCGCCAGGATGGCAAGTGGAACGATCCACGCACCTAGAACGTATCGTGGGGTGATCCGGTTCTTGATCGGGTTTGATGCGTTCATTTGAGTGCCTCCTTGACGAGTGCCAACACTGTGGTTGGTGAAACTTGCGTCTTATTCATTGCTACAACCAAGTTGCCGATTGCGCCGGTGATCTCCGCTGGAATGGAAGAACTATGAGCANNCGCAGTTCAATCAGACCTTCGTCTCGCAGGATCTGGTATGCGTGCAACACAGTGTGGAGATTAACCTCCAGCGCGGTAGCTAGTTCCCTAGCAGGGGAGAGCTTGTCACCCGGCTTAAGAGCGCCTTGAAGTATGGCTACCCTGATCTGATCAGCGAGTTGCTCATAGATGGGATCGTTGGAGATGGCGTCAACTCGAAATAACATGCCCTAAGCATACTTGTTATAGATGAACTAAAACAAGTTATCTTGTAATGGGCATCGCAATGAAGGGTCCACGGAGAGCCCGTGAACCCTTCGAACCGATTGGTTCAGATCTAGATGAATATGGCTGGATCTTCGCAGAAATCCACCAACGGAGCCTGCGCAGGACGCCCTTTGATAGTGGCGGGAACTCCAACAGCTACGCAGTTGTCGGGGACATCCTTCACCACCACCGCATTTGCGCCGATCTGAGCGCCATCACCAACCCAGATGGCTCCAAGTACCTTGGCGCCCGCGCCAATGACTACTCGATTGCCAATGGTGGGATGACGCTANNAATCGAACGTCCGCCTAATGTGACTCCGTGGAACAAAGTGACATCGTTGCCCACCACTGCGGTTTCACCAATAACGACACCCATGCCGTGGTCAATGAAAATCCTACGACCCAACGTGGCGCCTGGATGAATCTCGACCCCGGTGAGCGAGCGCGTCGCCTGCGACATCAAACGCGCAATGAGTTTGAATCCATTGATGTGCCACAAGCGGTGAGTTACTCGATGCGACCACAGTGCGTGCAGACCGGGGTAGCCCAAAGCGATCTCAAGCGAGCTGCGGGCT
>DFNY01000154.1:0-6765 GCA_002376595.1 Jonesiaceae bacterium UBA3555
GACGCTCTCGGATTTGAGGCAACCTCCGAAATGCCCGGCGCCCTGTTCGTGGCAGCCGGCGGCTACCACCACCACATGGCCATGAACACGTGGAACTCCCGTGGTGCCGGACCGCGCGCATCATCGCTGGGGCTTGGCGAAGTCTCGATCCTGGTGCCAACAGCCGATGAGATCACCGCCTTGCAGGACCGCTTGCAGCACAATGGCTTCGCTAGTGCGCACGATGGCAACGCGCTCACGTTCGAAGACCCATGGAAGAACAAGATCGCCGTATCGGTCGGCTGATAGCCACACTCGCACACAGCAAAATACGCCAAAAAGGGCGGGAGGGCGCGCACCCTCCCGCCCTTTCGGCTATCGCGTCACAGGTTCATGCAGAACCCAAGCACGCGGCAGATCTAGGCGGATTGCTCAGACTTTCAGTGGCTCAGTGATTCCTTGTAAACGCTTCGGTTCTCCATGCAGTACGCAAGGGTTTCCTTGATGGAAGCCACAACATCATCTGCTTCGTAACCGATGGCAGCCATAACAGGCTCTGGGTCGGATACTGCGTCACGGGCCTGGAACTGGACCGAGTCAACCAAGTGGATTCCGTGTTCCTTGCCGGCTGCTGCAACCTGAGCGTCAGCCTGCACCAGGTATTCCTTCACGGCCTCGTAAGGGATGCCAATGACCTCATCGGCGGAGCGGCCAAGGGCTTCGCATACGAGTCCCATGAACTCGGTGTACTTCAGGTTGTAACCGTTGATTGGGTACTTGCCGCCGTGCTCGCCGCGCTCCATGGCGCCAACAGCCGACTGAGCAACCTGCTTGACGGTAACCGATGAAGTGGAACCAAGCTGAGTGGTGACGCGCTCTGGGCTGCCCTCGGCAATGTCAATGAACATGTGCCACAGTGGCTGGCGTCCTGGCATGGTGCCAAAGATGTATGGAAGGCGAAGCGACGTGACGTCCATGCCTCCGTTGCCCTCCATGATGGCAACTTCTTCCTGCAACAGGCGAGTGCGTGGGTATCCGTTGCGCTCGCGGTAGCCGAGTTCTGGCCAGAGTTCGCCGAATTCAGCGGTGTATGAGTTGAACAGAACGAACTTCTTGACGCCTTGGGCTGCGGCAATGCGGGCTACGCGCTGCACTGGGCGTACGTTTTGTTCGTAGAAGAACTTTGCGCTTGGGAAGTCTGGGACAACGCGCTCGTCTGCGCCAGCGGCGTACATGATGGCGTAGTGGCCGGCAACGAGCTCTGCGAGTTCTTCGTCGCTGTAGCAGTTGATGTCAGCAAGAATGTTGGTGACTTCTTCGCTGAAGAGATCTTCAACTGGCATTGGTGGGAGCGAAACGGAGGTGACTTCGTAGCCCTTGCTTAGTAGCTCCAACGTGGTGTGGTATCCGAGGAGTCCGGTGCCGCCGATGATGAGAACTCGTTGCATGATGTCACGCCTTTTTTTCGATTCCTTGTGGGTATACATCAATTGTCATGGGACGATTTGCCTCCGCGATGGGCATGTGGTCCTACCACACAACCGGGGGAGAGGGGTGCGCCATGAAACTGCGGAAATAGCAAGGGGACTTTTGGCTTTTCGTGTCAAAAAAGGGCAGGGATTTCGTGCGTCTGAAGCTCGTTCGCCCGTTGCTTCACAGGACGTGTTGCGTCATTCGATTTCCCAACATTTTTGTTTGTTTTTCAGCCCAACCGGGNNAACAAAAATGTCAGGCAACCGGAGAGGTAAAGAGGCTATGCGGAGTCGCGCTCCACCAACTGCGCAGGCAGGATGACTGCCGCATGTTCCTCGCCATCGATCACGCCAAGCAGCACACGTACTACTTCAGAGGCGATACGTTCGAACGGCTGACGCATGGTGGTCAGCGCTGGGGTGATGGTTGACGCCAGTGCGTGGTCATCAAATCCGGCCACGGCTACGTCATCCGGCACGGACTTGCCCATGGCGGTGAGCGCGTTAATGGCTCCTGCTGCCATGAGGTCAGATGCTGCGAACACTGCGTCAATATCTGGGTGGCGCTCTAAGAGTTCTCTTATGGCACTTGCGCCAGATTGCCGTGAGTAGTCTCCGTGCGCAACCAAGCTGTCATCAAAATCGGAGCCCACAGCTAGGCGGTAGCCGTCGAGTCGCAGCAACCCGCCCGGGGTGTCTAACGGTCCGGTAATGATGCCAATCTTTTGGTAACCCTTGCCCTTGAGGTGCTCCACCATTCTGCGCGCTGAGCCTACTTCATCCACAGCCACATAGCCCACAGCGTCTTCGTAACCCAACGGCGCACCGCACGCTACGGTAGGGATGTCCTTGGCAATGAGGTCAGCTATGACCGGGTTGTCCTTGTGTGACGAGACCAAAATGACGCCATCAACGTGTCCGGATGCAATGTATTCGGTGTTGCGCTTGCGTTCTTTTTCGGTTCCGGAAACCATCAGCAACATGGGCATTTCTCGTTCACCCAACACCTCCGCGCAGGACCGCAGGAGGATGGAGAACGTGGGGTCTTCAAACAGCAGGTGCTGCGGTTCAGTCAGCAGGAATGCTATGGAGTTTGACTTGCCAGTGGCCAACGAACGAGCATGCTGGTTCATGGAGTAGCCGGTGGATTTGATGGCAGCTTCCACTGCGATCGGGGCTTCGTCAGAAACCCAATGGCCGCCGTTGATGACGCGGGAAACGGTTCCGCGGGAAACGCCGGCAGCGGCTGCGACATCGCGGACCGTTGGGCGTTTCTTTGCTGGGGTGGCAGGCATTAGGTTCTCCACGTTCACACTGTATTTCAAGTTCACGCCAAAACCGCTGACGCGCGGGCGCGCAGTCAGCGAAGGTGACCAAATTACTTACCGACGATTCCCGTAGTACGCGCACAATCGTCGGGAAACTGGGTGGTAAGGGTGTGCGCTTTCGCGCACACCCCAGTGCTTAACCCTTGACGGCTCCGCCCATGTCAACCTTCCAGTACTTCTGCAGGAGGAAGAACAAGGCGATAAGCGGAACGATGGACAGCAGTGCGCCGGTGATAACCGAGGTGTACATGGCTGGAACTGACGCGCCCTGGTTGAGGAGGCCGGAGAGACCCACAGTGAGTGGGAAGAGGCGGTCGTTTCCAAGCATGATGTACGGCAGCATGTAGTTGTTCCAGATGGCAACGAACTGGAACAAGAAGATGGTGATCAGTGCTGGACCCATCATTGGCAAAGCGATGGTGAAGAAGGTTCGAGCTTCGCCCGCGCCGTCGGTTCGTGCCGCTTCAATAACATCGTTTGGAACTGATGCGCCGGCGTAGATGCGAGCCAAGTAGATGCCGTACGGGCTGATGATGGACGGCAGCAAAACCGACCAGTACGTGTTGGTCAGGCCCACCTGAGCCATCAGCAGGTACTGGGGGATTGCCAGAACTACGCCTGNNTCAGCAAGCAGCAACTTGAAGGTGAAGTTCTTGCCAAAGAACGAGTACTTGGCAAGTCCGTAACCCGCCGCTGAGGACACGATCACGGAGAGGAACCCACCTACGCCTGCATACAGGAAGGTGTTCCACATCCAGCGCCAGTACAGGCCGTCACGGTAGTTGGAGAGTTCAGCGATGTTGTCTAGAAGGTGCGACGAAGGCGCAAAAGTGAAGGTTGAAAAGAGCTCAGCGGAGCTCTTTGTTGCCGCCATCAGAACCCATACAACAGGGATGAGGCAGTAGAAAGCACCGAGCAGAAGGACGGAGGTGCTGAGCCAGCTTGGACGTTCTCGCATGTCAGTTCTCCTGGTTGAACGCGCGGTTTTGGGTGAGGCGCAGGAAGCCGAAGCTCACTACGAAGGTTGCAAGCGCAATAACAATTGACATTGCTGCGGCGCCGTAAAGGTCGTCGGTGACAAAGGCGTCGCGGTACACCTTCATCAGTGGTGACCACGTGGTGGAAATGGCGTTCGACAGTGGACGCAGTGTGGTTGGTTCAGCGAACACTTGCGAGGTAGCAATCAGCGAGAACACGAACGTCATGATCAGGCTTGGGATCACAATTGGGATCTTGATACGCCACGCGATTTGGGTTTCTGAGGCGCCATCAAGCATTGCTTNNGTTCACTAGGAATGGCCCGTAACGATGTGTAAATGACAATCATGTTGAACCCGGTGCCACCCCATACTGCGATGTTCGCAATAGCAAACATGACCCAGTCGTTGGACAGCAGTGCAGGCATATCCCAACCGAACTTATCGGTGAGGTAGTAGAACGGTGACACAGCAGGCAGGTAAAGGAAGCCCCAGAGCAGGGAAGAGATAACTGCTGGCACCGCGTACGGCAAGAAGATGGCCAGGCGGGAGAAGTTAGTGCCGCGCGACCGCTTGGAATCAAGCAACAGTGCGAACAACAAGGCCAGTCCGAGCATGGTGGGAACCACGATGATTCCGTATGCGAGCACTCGAAGGACCGAGGCAAAGAACTCTGGATCCTCAAAGACGCGCGTGTAGTTGGTCAGACCAGCCCAGATTTCTGAAAAAGTACCCGAACCAAGTCCAAGTCCCTGAACTTTGACAGTACGGAAACTCAAGTACGCGGCATAGATGATGGGCAGCGCCATAACGCCGAGGAACAGCACCATGGCCGGTGCTAGGAAAACGTACGGGGCTGCTTTTCTGCCGAAGGGCTGACGTGCGCTTCGATTCAGTCCCAACGAATCGGACTTTTTCACGGGAGGTTCCTTACCTGATGCGCACCGAGTTGGCGGTGTCGCGCAGAATAGTGTGAGGCTGGGGAGGACGAGCCAAACATGCTAGGGCTCGCACAATTGAAGTGGGGCGGGCAGGGAGTCCTGCCCGCACCACCTGCACTTACTTAACGGTGAATCCGGTGTTTTCCATGTCGCTGACAGTGCCGGACTGAATGGCCTTCAGTGCGTCCAAGAACTTAGCGGATGACTTAGCTTCGGCCGCCTTGGCAAACTCGCCCTTGTAGGACTCAAACGCGAAGTTCACGTTTGGACCTGCAGTGAATGGGTTTTCCGTAGCAGCAACTTCACCGGCAACGGTGTAGAAGTCTGGCTGGTTGGAGAAGAACGCTGGTGGTTCGCTCAATGCTGCGGCAGAGGCTGAGAGGGAAGCAGGGTAGATTCCGGCTTCCTTGACCATTGCCTTCACAGCGTCTGGGTTGGTGTTTAGCCAGGTCACGAACTTAGTTGCAGCTTCAGGGTTCTTGGACTGTGAGGAAACGGCCGTTGAAGATCCGCCCCATGCGCCGGTTGCGGGAGCGGATGCATCCCACTGAGGCATTGGAGCAGCCTTCCACTTTCCTGCGGTGTCAGGTGCGTTTCCTGCGAGCACGCCTGGCGCCCATACTGCGGAGAGCCAACCAACTTCGGTGCCATCGTTGAGGGCAGCGTTCCATTCAGGGGTGTACATAGGCTTGTTGTTGATGACGCCTTCTTCTACGAGGTCGCCCCAGTACTTAGCTACGCGCTGTGTTGGTTCTTCATCAATGTGCACGCCCCATGAACCAGCAGCTGCATCCATGGACCACCAAGAAGCGCCGGCCTGGGTGGCTAGGCCCTTAAACCAGCCAGCGTCATTTGCTGAGAAGGTGCCAAGGTAAACCTTGGGGTCTGCGGCGTTGATCTTGCGTGCGGCATCTGCGTACTCATCCCATGTGGTTGGTACTTCGATGCCCAGGTTTTCAAAGACGTCTGCACGGTAGAAGAACATCATTGGGCCTGCGTCTTGTGGGATTGCGTAGACGGCGTCGGTGCCCAGGGTTACTGCGTTCCAGGTTCCAGCTGAGAAGTCTGCCTTGGTTTCTTCCGAAACGTAGGCGGATACGTCTGCGAGTGCGTCACTGGACACCAGGGTAGGGATTACTTGGTATTCGGCTTGCATGACGTCTGGTGCACCTGATCCAGCCTTGATGGCGGTGAGGAACTTGGTCATTGCGCCGTCGCCACCGTCTTGCTTGTTTACGGTGACTTGGATGTCTGGGTTTTCTTGGTTCCAAAGTTCTACAACTTTGTCCATGTTTGGAGCCCAAGTCCAGAAGTCGAGTGAAACTTTTTCCCCAGCTGTGGTGGTGTCTGGCTTTGGGGTGTTGTTTGACTCTGAATCGCTCGAGCATGCTGCGAGCGTGAGCGAAAGGGCTAGGCCTGCGGCAGCGAGGCGGGCGGTGCGAGTGATTCGCATTGATCCTCCTTGATCGGTGTGGGTGACTCGTTGAACAAACTAACTGTGACCGGTCACAGTTGTCAACACCGTTTCGAGGTTGTGTATTTCCAATAAATGTTGTTATCTATTTGAGATAGAACCAAAATCAATCTGTGACCGAGCACAGTTCTGTTGCGTCAAAGTCAGTTACCGCTGATCACACAACACAGCTCGACCCTCACAGCCACGCACCACAGACCCTCCACCCAACGCCGTCGTTGAGTATCCAAAGAAAGAACGTGCCATGCGCTTTGATCCCCACTACAGCCCAAACGCCACACGCGTCCTAGGGCTCAACGATCTCGCTTACGGAGGCGACTATAACCCTGAACAATGGCCACGCGAAGTCTGGGCTCAAGACGTTGAACTCATGCAACGCGCCGGCGTCAACCTGGTATCCGTAGGGATCTGGTCCTGGGCCAAACTCGAACCACGCGAAGGCGAATTCGACTTCGAATGGCTCGACTACCTCCTGGACCTCCTACACCAAGGCGGAATCCGAGTAGACCTAGCAACACCCACGGCCGCGCCACCCGCTTGGTTCTACAAAAAGTACCCACAAGCGCGCGTAGTCACCCGTGACGGAACCGTGCT
>DFNY01000154.1:6809-8375 GCA_002376595.1 Jonesiaceae bacterium UBA3555
GACGCCTCCCGCGACGCGTGGCGGCTCTGGCTGGCTGACCGGTACGGCTCACTAGACGGCGTTAACCACGCCTGGGGCACCAGTTTTTGGGGGCAAACCTACTACGAATGGGACGAAATCCCAGTCCCGTCCCTCTCCGCAACCGTCACCAACCCATCCATGCGCCTCGACTACCAGCGCTTCACCTCAGACGCCGTCCTAGGCTGCTACCTAGCCGAACGCGACATCATCAAGCAGCACTCAGACGCGCCAGTCACCACCAACTTCATGGCCCTCAACTGTCCATCCATGGACCTGTGGGCGTGGAGCCAAGAAGTAGACATCGTGTCCAACGACTACTACCTCGAAGCAGCCGACCCACGCGGGCACATCAAACTCGCACTCGACGCCGACCTCACCCGATCCATCGCCCGCGGCAAACCATGGATACTCATGGAACACTCCACATCGGGCGTGAACTGGCAAGACCGCAACGTATCCAAACGGCCACTAGAGATGGCCCGAAACTCGCTGTCCACCCTGGCCCGAGGCGCAGACGGAATCCTCTTCTTCCAATGGCGTGCAGCCCGATTCGGAGCCGAAAAGTTCCACTCAGCCATCCTCCCGCACGCAGGCGTAGACTCACGGATATTCCGCGAAGCCTGCCAACTCGGCGCAACCCTCAAGGACTACACCGCGGCCGGAGTTCCCGGAAGCGGCGTGGACGCAAAGGTAGCTTTGCTGTGGGATTGGGAGAGCTTCTGGGCACAGGACCTCGAATGGCGTCCCTCCATCGACGCCAGCCACCGCGAACGCACCCTCGCCTTCTACACCCAGCTGTGGGAAGACAACATCACGGTGGACTTTGCCCACCCAGAACAAGACCTCTCGCGCTATGACCTCGTAGTAGCGCCCGCTTCTTACTTGCTTACCGACGAATCCGCCAGCAACCTCGAAACCTACGTTCGCGCTGGTGGCAAGTTAGTAATGTCGTATTTCTCCGGAATCGTTGACCACAACGACACCATTCGCCACGGCGGATTCTCCGCCGCGGTAGACAATCTTTTGGGAATCCGAATTGAAGAGTTCCTGCCATTGCGCAAAGACGACTCGTACCGCATTTCCTTAGGTAACCAACTGACCGAGGCAGCCGGCGAGGCCACCCTCGTAGGTGACGTGTGGGCCGACGACATCACAGTCAACACCGCCCAAGTGATGGCAACCTACATAGACGGACCAAACCCAGGCGGAGCTGCAATCACCAGGAACGAATTTGGAAACGGAGTGGCCTGGTACGTGTCTAGCCGCCTCACCGGAGCCAATCTCAAAGCACTGCTCAACGCCGTGTACGCCGACGCCGCTATCGCACCCGACCGCGAGACACCCGCCGACTTCGAAGTGGTACGCCGCCAGGATGCCGAACATGAATTCACGTTCCTCATTAACCACACAAACCAAGAGGTGCGGTATTCCGGGGCTGTTGCTTCAGCGAGTGGTGCGTCTGCGAGTCGTGTTTCTGTGAGCGGGGTCGCTGTAGGCAGGGGTGCGGCTGGCGAAAGTGGCGTGGCTGTGGTTCCTGCTGGCGAA
>DFNY01000154.1:8469-9708 GCA_002376595.1 Jonesiaceae bacterium UBA3555
ATGCATTTCTCAGTTGCGGAGCCTGAGCATGGCACGTCACCGAACGGGCTTATTGCGTCCAGTTGCTCGAACCAGTTCTCGTGTTCAGAACTAGCTAGTTGCTCTGTACGCCTGAAGTCATCAGTCCGCCGATGAAATCCCCCAATTTGGTTGCAATCGAACCGATGAGTTCCGGGTTCTGGATTGCCACGTAAGCTATGCCAAACAGAACAAGGACTTTCCACAGCCCGGCGGATTTCTTGCGGGATCGTCGGGAAGAAGAAGTAGATTTTGACGGCGAAGCCGGTCGTGAAGAGGCTGCCTTTCGGCTGTCCGGAGCGGGCCGNNTGACGCGCTCGGAGCAGCAAACTGCTGAGCGGAGGTAGCACGGGACATCCGAGCCTCAGCTCGGCCTCGAGCCTGAGCTTCGCGCAGGTTAGTAAGTTCCAACGACCGATCGAGTTCCAGCGCATCTTTAAGTGTCATCGCGATTTGCTTGATCTGCTCAGTGGGAATGACTTGAGGGCGATCGCCAATATACTCCGCAATACTGCGTGCACACACAACACCAACCTCGGAAATCGACTGCAATCCGACCTCGTCAGAAGTGAAAGCCAACACCGGAGTGATTGGAATATGCGATGGATAGCCTGCACCTAACGAGCGGAACAAAGTGGTGACCGCCTCAGCTTGATCACGGACGTTGTCTACGGCTTTGCCCCGGAAGCGGCCATTCTGGCGCAAAACCTGGTCAGATACTGTGATTTCACCAGACCAGTTCTTGGCATCCACCACGAAGATACCGGTAATACCCACCACAACGTGATCGATATTCGCTTTGGGGCGGCCCGGCCATGGTTGATCGTGCAGCACAAAGAACTGCTCACCGTTGAGCCACCGAAGGTGCTCGGCAACGGCTTCCTCACCTACCGCGCCCATGGCATAGGCGCGCGCCGCAAAATCGCGGCCAGCAGAAGGCGCTTTCTCGTGAGCGCGAGCGATACGGTCAGCCAAATCTGCAGCACCCAAACCAGCCTGCCCCTCAGATCCAAGCGGAGAAAAAACCTCTGAAGCCTGACCTGGAACAGCATGGCGAGCTCGTGTGGGGGTGTCCTGATGCGAATCAGGGAATTGAGTTTCATCCATATGGGAGGTATCGGCAAGTTGTGTGGGTATGCTTACCCAGTTCACGGCAGAGCGTTGTGGTTGGCACTGGGGATGGTGTGGTGACCAGGGCTGTCGCGCGGGTTTCACTTGGGT
>DFNY01000154.1:9746-10026 GCA_002376595.1 Jonesiaceae bacterium UBA3555
ACTCACCACCCCAATGCATTTGTCAGTTGGCTAGCCACGAAACCCGGCCAGAACCCGGCCAGAACCCGTACCCTACGGAACCGCGAAAACCAAACCTACTTGCTGATTCCGCGGCTTCCTGCGAACCGGCTGACTACTCGGCGTGAGCCGCGCTTGGCTAGCACTTGAGTCAGAGTCGCGGCAATGGCGCTGACTGCTGAGAAGGTGACGATTGAGGCGAGGCGTGCGTCGTCGTCGTCAATGTTGTGTGAGAGGCCGCCAGTGCCCTTTTCCCATACTT
>DFNY01000154.1:10158-11541 GCA_002376595.1 Jonesiaceae bacterium UBA3555
AGCGGTTTCGCCTATTGGACGCGGCGATCAGAGGCCTACGCACAGCGCGCTAGAATAGGTGGGTACGACAGGGGAGCGCGATTCGCGCTGAGAGTGCTTTATGCAGACCCTCGAACCTGATCCGGTTAGCACCGGTGTAGGGAGTCGGGCTTTCTCGCCACATGTGTGGAACCCCTCCATTTGTTCATGGAGGTAATTTCTATGGCTGTGCCATCACGAAAAACCGCTGTTTTTATTCCTGCTTTGGTTGCGTCGGTGCTTGCGCTTTCTGCGTGTGTTCCGAGCTCGAATGGGACGCCTTCAGCGTCCGAATCGTCGTCTGAGAAGAGCACTACCGTGCGGGTTGTGGTGCATGATTCGTTCCAGATTTCCGACGAGCAGAAGGCTTCGTTCAAAGCGTCTAGTGGGTATGACCTGCAGATTGTGACGAATGGCGATGGCGGCGCTTTGGTGAACAAGCTTATTTTGACTAAGGATTCACCGTTGGGTGACGTGGCGTTTGGTGTGGATAACACGTTCGCTTCGCGGGGGTTGGCGCAGGATGTGTTTGCGCCGTACACGTCGAAGGCGCAGGGTGAGTTGGGTAAGTCGTTGCGGATTGGCAGCGATGACACGTTGACCGCTGTGGATTACGGCGATGTGTGTTTGAACATCGATTCGGATTATTACGCCACTGTGGATTTGGTTGAGCCTCTGAGTAAGGATGGGTTCCTCAATCCTGCCCATGCTGGGGCTGCTGTGGTGACAAACCCGGCTACTTCGTCGCCAGGTTTGGCGTTCTTGCTGGCCACGATCTCGAAGTATGGCGAGGACGGCTACTTGGATTACTGGAAGCAGCTGAAGGCCAACGGCCTGAAGATTGTTGATGGTTGGGAAGATGCGTATTACGTGGACTTCTCGGCTAATGGTGACGGTGAGCGGACGGTGGCGTTGTCGTATGCGTCGTCACCTGCGTTTACGGTGACTGATGATGGTTCTCGGTCAACCACGGAAGCGCTTTTAGATACGTGTTTCCGTCAGGTNNGATTCCTGATGCGATGTACATGTATCCGGTGTCGGAAACCGCAGTTCTTCCTGAGGCGTGGGCTAAGTTTGCGCCGGTTCCTGACACGACTAATTCCTTGGACGCTGAACTGATTGCGAACAATCGGGACCAGTGGATTAAGGACTGGAGTGCAGCAATAATTGGCTGAAATTAGGCGTTTGGGGTCTCGTTCTTCTGCCCGTGTGGGTGGGGGAGCGGGGCCTCGCGCTGCCCAAAGCGTTGGTGTGGCTTTCCGACGAGCCCTCACGTGGGGTGGTGCGGCTGTCGTTCCGTTGGTGTTTTTGGGTGTGTTTTTTGCGTGGCCTGTTGCTGCATTGGTTGGGCGCGGGTTTGTGGCT
>DFNY01000154.1:11630-11838 GCA_002376595.1 Jonesiaceae bacterium UBA3555
TGCTGTTGGGAATTCCTGGCGCCTACGTTCTGTATAGGTGTACATTCCCGGGTCGGACTCTTGTTCGAGGGTTCGTGACTATGCCCTTTGTGTTGCCCACCGTTGTTGTTGGTGTGGCGTTTAGGGCACTGTTTGCGGTGTCTGGGCCATTGGGTTCTTGGGGTTTGGACGGCACTTTCCCGGCAGTGGTCGCGGCCTTGGTGTTCTC
>DFNY01000154.1:11887-14871 GCA_002376595.1 Jonesiaceae bacterium UBA3555
TTTGGGTGCGTCGCGTGCGCGGGCCTTCTTAACGGTGACGCTGCCACAGCTGGCACCTGCCATCTTGTCTGCTGGGGCCGTGGTGTTCTTGTTCTGTGCAACGGCCTTCGGCACGGTTATGGTGCTGGGCGGGCAGGGGTACGGAACCATCGAGACTGAAATCTGGATGCAAACTGTCCAGTTCCTTGACCTGCGTGCGGCGGCAGTGTTGTCCGTTGTGCAGCTGGTTGTAGTGGCTGTTTCGTTATGGATCTCCAGCAGAGCTAGAGCCAAACAGGAGCAGGCGCTGTCTTTGGCGCCGGCTACTGCGTTTGTTCAGAAACTGGATCTACGCAAGGACTTGGCAGCGATCCTTGTGACTGCTTTGGTGGCGTGTGGACTTATTGCGTGGCCAATGGTGAATCTGCTGGCTTCGGCTTTTCGTAAGGGGGATCGCTGGACGCTGGACAACTTCAGGGCATTGGCTGGAACTGGTTCCGGCAACGCGTTGAGTGTGAGCGTATATCAGGCGCTTGCTAACTCCGTGGTGATTGCCTTCTACGCAGCTGCGATTGCCTTGGCCATTGGGTCCTTGGTGGCATTTGTGGTGTCGCGGCGTCCTGCTTCGCGCGCTGGGCGTGGGGTGCTCAGTGTTTTGGATGCTGCGTTCATGTTGCCGCTTGGGGTTTCTGCGGTGACTGTGGGATTCGGGTTCCTCATAACGCTGGACAAGCCGTTGGGTCTTGGCATTGATCTGCGTTCGAGTGGCTGGCTGGTCCCTATCGCTCAGGCTGTGGTGGCGGTGCCGCTGGTGATTCGCACTGTGTTGCCGGTGTTGCGCGCCATTGATCCTCGTC
Organism: Jonesiaceae bacterium UBA3555; assembly: GCA_002376595.1. Taxonomy (GTDB): domain Bacteria; phylum Actinomycetota; class Actinomycetes; order Actinomycetales; family Cellulomonadaceae; genus Timonella. The sequence goes on from DFNY01000154.1 coordinate 12,724, forward strand.
AGCGTGAGGTTGCTGCCACGTTGGGTGCATCTCCTTGGCGGGTGGCGATGAGTATTGATTGGGCGCTCGCGGTGCGTAGTTTGGGGTTGGCTACTGGTTTGGCGTTTGCGGTGTCGTTGGGTGAATTTGGTGCGACGTCGTTCTTGTCTCGCCCGGAAACGGCAACGTTGCCTATTGTTATTTTCCGTTTGATTTCAAAGCCTGGGGCCGAGAACTACGGCATGGCTTTGGCTGCTTCTGTGGTGTTGGCTGTGGTTTCGGCGGCCATCATGATGTTGGCTGAGCGTTTGCGTACTTCGCAGTCTGGAGAGTTCTGATTTCGTTGTCGGTTTCCGATATTCGGGTTCATTTCGGCTCGGTTGCGGCTGTAGATGGCGTGAGCGTTGAGGTTTCTCACGGTGAGATTGTGGGTTTGCTGGGGCCTTCAGGTTGCGGCAAGTCCACGTTGTTGCGTGTGATTTCTGGGCTGATTGTGCCGGATTCTGGGAGCGTTTCGTGGGACGGCGCTGATCTTTCGCGGGTCCCGGTGCATAAGCGTGGTTTTGGTTTCATGTTCCAAGATGGCCAACTGTTTGCGCATAAGTCGGTGGCTGCGAATGTAGCGTATGGCCTGAAGAACAGTGGTTTTTCACGCGTGGAACGCGATGCTCGGGTGCGTGAGTTGTTGGAGTTGGTGGGCCTTGCTGGATATGAAAACCGCAATGTGACGGTGCTGTCTGGTGGCGAGAAACAGCGGGTAGCGTTGGCGCGGGCGCTGGCGCCGCGCCCTAAAGTGCTGCTTCTCGACGAGCCCCTCTCTGCGCTTGATAGGGAGCTAAGAGAGCGGCTGGCTTTGGATGTGCGTTCCATTCTTCGAGCTACTCGCACTACGGCTGTTTTTGTTACTCATGATCAAGACGAAGCGTTCACTGTGTGTGATCGAGTTGCGGTGATGCGGGCCGGGAAGGTTCTGCAAATTGATAGGCCAGAGCGTTTGTGGCGCAATCCCGTGTCACGTGAGGTGGCGGAGTTCTTGGGGTATGAGGCGGTGTTGTCTCAGAAGCCGTTCCACGGTTATGCACCTTGTGACTTTGAGGTTGTGGAAACCATGTCTGCGCAGGCCTCCGAGGTGTTGGCTCGCCGTTTTGGACAAGACCTATCTGGCGCTAACTCGGACGAGGGCTCATCACTATCAGTTCCTGCCCGCGATCTACCGGAGCCTGAACAACTTGTCGGTGTGGTGGTAGACAAACTCTTCCAAAGTGGGCGCGCGATTGCTCGCGTGTCAGCACCTGGCATTGGCACTCTTACAGCCACACTTCCTAGTGGTCTGGCTGTTGCTACTGGAGACGGCGTACGCCTGATGCGCACGGCTTCCTAACCCCAAGCACCCCAAACGAGCCGCCTCACTCAGCTGCGGCCCTAGTGATCACGGTGAGTGGGCCTTCGTCGGGTGTCGGCGGCTGGAAGTTGTCAAAGTATTGGGCTGCTAGTTCAGGGCTCAGTGTGAATTCGTCTGCCCTGATTCCGGAGCGCTCGGCAGCGCCCACGTTCCCGGCCGCGCTCACGTACTCGGCAGTGCTCTCGTCCCTGGCAGTGCTTTGGCGTCCGGAAATGCTTGAGCGCTGAGCAACAGCTGCTAGTGCAGTGGCGCGATCTGTTTGGATGTAGATGACCTCGGGTTCTATTCCCTCGGCTCGCACGATGGCCCGATACCTATTCCGCATTTCGAGGGACCAAAAAGAGTAGTCAAAAACAACATTGTGGCCGCTAGCAATGGCGGTTCGGAACTTGCCTAGCAGTGACTGTTCAATTTCGGCATGTGTTTGCGCAGAAAGCGGCATTGATGAGATTCCTCGGGCTGAGGCTTCTACGTCGAACGAGAGCCGCACCCACCCTTGAGTTTCAAGCCGGCGCGCAAAGGTGGATTTTCCGGAGCCTGCTGGACCGCACATGAAATAAACCCGCGTCATGCGAATAGCCTACCTTTGGGATCATCGCGAGCTCAGCCCCATTCTGAACGCAGCCCCATTCTGAATTCACTTTCATTGTGAACTAGGGATCACTGCGCGCACTAGATTATATCGACGCATTGTCGGTAAAGTTATCGACGTCATGTCGTTAACTTTGGAGTGATCATGTTCCTCTCCCTGCGTGAGCTGAAGTTCG
>DFNY01000224.1:0-2560 GCA_002376595.1 Jonesiaceae bacterium UBA3555
CTGGTTTCGACGGTGAATTCCAACTACCTTCACGTATATCTACACGTCAGCAAGAACGTTCTTGCGGGTTTCGAGATGGTCTGAATTCGCACTGGATTCTTACCACTCTTGATTTGGAGTAGATCTTGTTTGTTCAAGTTCACCCCCTTTCGCGCCAAAGAGCAACTCGAAAACCGATTCAGATTCGATTCACATTTGCAACCGCATGGCATGGTGAGTGCTCCACATTCACATGAAGGCGGGGCCGCGCAATACTGGAAACCTGCTTTGACGTGCTGATCCACCAAAACCTTGGCGATTCAGTCGCTGAGAGCAGGCCTCACTGACGCCGGGTAGCACCGGGTTTTCCAAAGAGAATGACTGTCCTCTGACTCGATTTTCAGAGGGGAAAGCCTCGGAAGGATCCGGACTTTGGGAAAGCGGAGCACATGTTGACTCGATTTTCCCGCGATAATTGTGAGGTAAACCACTTTTCACCCGCGCGAAAGGGTATGAATAAGTAATGACTCGATATAGATTCGTGGATGTCACGCAGATCGTTGAAGTGGCCGGTAGATTCGGTTCCACTTTCTGAGCACGCAACGACATCCGCACGACAAGCCCACCCGCTGTGGGCACATGAGAGTTTATTGAGTTCGCTGGGGGCGAACCCGGAGGGAGTCTCACCATGACCGACGTATCACGACTACCAGGACCAGTAATTGAACTGTGGGAATGGCAGTACCAAGGGAACTGCCGCGACGCAGACGAAACCCTATTCTTCCATCCAGAAGGCGAACGCGGCTCCACGCGACGTAGGCGCGCAGAGAGAGCCAAAGCTATCTGCGCAACATGCCCAGTACTGACACAGTGCCGTGAACAGTCTTTGCGTGTTCGGGAACCATATGGAGTTTGGGGTGACCTGAGCGAAGATGAGCGCAACGCAATCCTCGCTTAGCGCGACCGGGAAGCAGCGCGAGGAACCATCCGTACTGCCTAGAACGTCCATGCGGCTCTTAGAGCCGGTACGATTCCGCTCTTGCGGTAGGTTCTGAGTTCCCGCACTATTGCGGACCTGGGCGATGTTTCGAACTTGTGCGAGCTTTCGAACTCTCGCGTGTCCCTAAGTCAGGAGTTACGCATACACAAAAAGTGGGACCCCACCATGAGGTGGGGTCCCACTTTTCAACTGAGGTTTGATCAGCCGATGACTGCGAGTACGTCGCGTGCGGAGAGGATCAAGTACTCTTCGCCGGCATACTTCACTTCGGTGCCACCGTACTTGGAGTAGATAACCTTGTCGCCTACTGCAACATCTACTGGTACGCGGTTGCCGTTGTCGTCGATACGACCTGGGCCAACTGCAAGAACTTCGCCCTCTTGTGGCTTTTCCTTAGCAGTGTCTGGAAGAACAAGACCTGAAGCGGTGACGGTCTCGGCAACGAGTGCCTTAACTACAACNNTCTTCAAGCGGCTTGATGGAAACCGACATGCGGACCACCCTTTCGCAAAACGTAGAAATGAGATCAGTTGTGCACATTCGAGGAGGCAATAGTTCGCCGTCGCGGTGCCGAACGGGCCACTTCAAATGTTCCACATCTAATGTAGTTCTGCGATTAGCACTCGGTCAAGGCGAGTGCCAGTGTGCTGTGGATAGACGAGGTGAGATTCGGTTGAAAAGTCTCGGTCCATCTGGCCCTGCACATTGCTAGTCGGCCTCCATCGGGGCGCGTATCAACCAATTTGGCCTTCCAAAGATATGCACGTCAACCTCTTGAGACACATCGCTTCAGTGTTCTTTCCAAGTCGCAGATTCGCAATCTCAAAAATACCGATCAATCCATGGAGTTGGTGAGCTTTTTACCCACGCCCCGCTTGGGAACTCAGCAGAGCGGTATTGCAGCACTCAATCGTGGTAATGAATCGTGCCACCGGGTGGAAGCAACCGTGTCTACTTGCCAGTCTGGTTGCGTTGCCTACCAACGCCGTGCGCATGTTCGCATACATCGACCAGCCGACCATCGTCCGTGTGGAAAGAATGACGACGATGGCCAGTTTCGGCCAGCCGGAGATTGCCTCCAAGATTGTGAAGTCACAAACGAACTTGACGCCAAGGACAGCAGCGATAAAGTCCCGTCTCCAGAAGTCGTCAATCGTGTGGCCTGTGATTTGTTCGNNAATCCCGCCGTAGTGCACCTTCGGACAGAAAGTACGAAGCGCTGCATTCCTCGATTACGATCGGGTCATGAGAACTCAGCAAGACTGTGAGGCCTTCCCTTGCAAGAGCCTTCACTGTACGCAAGAGAGTGCGCGTGGCTTCCGAATCCAATGCGGAAGTGGGTTCATCGAGAATCAACAGCTTGGGCTTGCTCACGAGAGCTCTCGCGATAGCGACTCTTTGTTTCTCTCCTCCTGATAGTCTTCCCAGCGATCGCCAAGTGCTTAGGCTCAGTCCTGCCAGCGCCAGCGCGTTCTTTGCCATGGACGTGCGAGCAGCTTTGGGGATCCTCGGTTTCTCAAACACCAGCGGAAGAGTCACATTCTGCAAGATCGAATCAGAGTCGACCAGCCCTAGATCTTG
>DFNY01000224.1:2571-12102 GCA_002376595.1 Jonesiaceae bacterium UBA3555
CGTATTGCGTTGCCATCGGGATATGACACTCGTACACCCTCCAGCTCAATCACGACATTCGTGGGCTCCAGCATCAAGACACTCTCCCTGAGGAACTAAAAAGACTCTTAATCGATCGGGCGGGAATGATGGAGCCCACAAGATGTGCAATCACGACTGCCATGAGGACGTAGAACTCCACTTCCTTGGTGAATGCTGTTGGGAACCCAGAAGCTCCGTCCACCCTATTTACCAGAAGAAAGGCACTTGCAGCAGGTAGGGCGAACAGGAATAGTGCCTGAAATTGAAACCTCATGTGCAACGACATTTTGGTCGCGCCATACAGCGCGTCCGCCCGATAAGCTTTACTTTGCTTGTGCCAGAGGCGTAATGCCGAGAGAAGAAGTGATCGCATGAGCGATGCCATCGCGGATGCGTACCAAAACATTGCCAAAGATGATGCGAGTACTGGCCCGGCGAGTTGATCTTTCAAGGTCTCCTGAGCATCGACGGCATAAAACAATCGGCCGCCACCCTCACTCTTGGATTCCTCGCTTAAGGCTTGTGCGTATCGAGCCAGAACGCCTTCCGAGCAATCGCAGGTAACCCGGTCAACAAGATCCGTGATTGTCGGCAGATCATCACTTAGCAAGAAGCGCGAGGCTGCTGGGGTGACTACGAAGATATCTCGGTCGCGCTGCGGAACAACTCCTGATCCGCCACGAATTACCTGTGAGATCTTCGGCTGCGTGGAAAGGATTTCGACTGGAACGTGGTTGATCACAAACCGCTCGGACGGGTAATCACCGGTCGGTGAATACCAGTAGATCTTTCCGGACTCGAGTTCTTGCTCTATGAAAGATGGCTGAGATCCAATAACCACTGTGGCATCCAGCCTCGAAGACTCCCCTAGCGCGTTGGGAGCAAAATCCGAAAGGTCTGCAGCAATATATATATCTGAAGTCTTCTCCAAGAGACCGCGCAGAGCTTCTTTTGAATCTTGATCAACGGCCTCATCCAATGCCATGTGAACCATCGAACTGGATGGATCTACAACGCGAAGAGACGCATTGGCAGCACTGGAGCCAAAACTGAAAAGTTTCTTGCCCACCAAATACTCATTCGAGAATATCGCAAGATAGGTCAACAGGAGCACGAGAAAAAAACTTCCCAAGCCAAACCCAAAGAGAAGGCCAAAGGAACGAGAGAAATCTCGAGTTAGGCGTTCAGCAAATGACCTCACGAGACGCCTTCCTTGTTGCAGAGTCTGCTGAAATAAATATCAGCAACCAAGAGAGTGCACAGCTGAACAGACATGCGGAAAGAACCACAGTTATTGAGGAAAGAACCTCACCGCGCCCGTATATCTGGAGCACGAATCCGATAGCCACTAACGCTGCGAGTATGTGCCCAACGGCCATTGGAAATATTGACTGGAATGCCACACATTTGCGCAACCTTTTCCTCGATGCTCCAGTCACAGCTAATGCCAAAGTTCTTGCGCTACCAATGCCATTGACAACAGAAACCGCAGCGTACGTGCCTAAACATACTGCCATTCCGATCAAGAGAACCACGACTCCCGGGGCTCCTGAGTAGTACACGGAGACGGATTGCGCGAGATTCTGCTGGCTTCGAAACCTTATTGAGTCCAGAATCTCGAACCCGGTCTGTTCCATATCTCTAAGCAGTGAGGAACGCACATCAGGATTCCCAAGCCGTTCACCTGCGAAATAGTAGACTCCGCCTGATGGCGGTTGAATGTCTTTGGAAACAAGTAGCCCAGGCGTGTCGCCCATGACTCTCGGGTTTCCTAGGAGCTGCACCTGAGTAACATGCGGACCCGTCTTCGTGCCCCACTGCACTTGCTCAGTCCAAGTACGACCAAATATCTCACTCACCAACACGAACGAGCCGTCAAGGATGCTTGAGTCGCTCGGTTCTTCTGCGTCCGCAAGTAAATCAAACCTATTACCGGGATCAAACACTGTGACAAGGCGCGATCCAACTTGTCTTTGAAAGGCAAATGAGAGTCCGTATTNNCGCGTGTGTCGCCCATGGCTTCCGAGTCCAAGTAAAGAGCGGAAATTTCCATTCCTGGACCGGCGTAGCCGAGGCGTGAGTCACCGGCAGATCGGTAGTTCTGAGCCGTTTGGCTGATTATTCCAATTATGAAAGAAGCAAGAATAAAGAAGGAAATTGAGAGAAAAGTGAGGGTACTACGATTCATCGACGCAGGTTCTCTAGTTGGGAAAAAGAATGCCGGGGATGCACTCGCACGTTTATTGGAAGCGCATCCCCAAAACAACCTAACAGAGGGTTGGTGGTAGCAACTTGAAGGAGTATGCGAACCGCGTGATGTTTTCATCGCCACCAAGTAGTGAGTCAAACACGGAATATTCCTTGAGCTGGCCAGTCGTCCACTTACAGTTGCTGCTCTGAGTTGCGTTCGATGACTTCCACCCTGAGTTAAATCCTGCTTCGCGATAGTACCAGNNCTTTTGCGTGGGCCGACCCGAAGTATCTAAGGTGCAGCGGAAATGGGTGATATGACTTTGCGTAACTTGAGCCGCGATTCACCTGAAACGTTGTCGATTTCGATCCTGTTACAACGACACTACTTGCTGCATATGTCGACGTTTTCTGTACAGCAGGCTCAGGGCTCAAATCAATCGATCCTGTTTCCAAGATGAGCCCATCCTCCTCGGTGAAACGATGCTTCCACCCTCGCACGCTGTCGCCATTCTCCGCACCTTGCTTGTCGGTCGAGCTTGACGAGTTTGCACTTGCAGGCACTGCAGATCCTAAAAACAGGGCGGTGGCCACGACAACTACGCTAAACCGGATAGAACCGCATTGGTTCTCATAATGCTCCTTCAGAAAATTTCGGACAATACAGGTGAAGCCTACATCAAGGATGTTTCGACTGTCACCCTACGAATTCCATGGACAGGAGTTGGCGAGTTCACTTTCTTCTTGCTGATGGGATTGCGTAACTCTATGCTGGGTTCCAGAGGCCCTGAATCTATCCTCATTCGATTTTGGAAGAGTTAACCACCAATTATGTGGCTCTCCCGCCAGCTGTACACGCGAGNNGAGCAGGAATGCTTCACATTTTGTTCGCGAATGTCTCTTGCCTCGGTCATTTCTAGCGTTTAGTCGAGGGCGTTCGCCGATGGACGTTACGCCTCTAGGAACTGGGTAATTCGACTTACAGGAGTGGCTCACACACAGGTACCAATTCCGCACTAAGTCTCAACGTCTGGGTATGTGTTTCGCTCAGACCTCGCCGGCAACGTGAAACAATATTCGGTATGGATCTACACCTCATTGACCGATTGTCTGAGCCGCAGGGCGTTGAACTGCTTGAGTTGATTGCTCAACAAGGTTCCGCAGATCCACTCGCGTTGACCACTACTTTAAGAAAAGCATGCTACGAACCCGAGCTCATTGCCGCTGCGTTGACCCAGCATCGTCTTCGAACGAAGGCTCAGTCCAAGTTGGGCCCTTTTGCGGACCGCATGCTGTTCACTGATAACGGTGTGGAGCAGGCGACGCGGCTTTCGGTGGCGGCGCACCACGCTCAGCGTCTCTTGCGTGCGGGTGCTACCAAGGTTGCCGACCTAACCAGCGGAATTGGCGCTGACTCCATGGCTTTTGCAGCGCTTGGTTTGGATGTTCTAGCCACGGATATTGATGAGCTCACCGCCGCAATTGCGGCTAAGAACCTCGCGCCGTTTCCTAATGCCCAGGTACGGCATGCCAATGGTCTAGATACGGATTTCCAGGCGGAGGGCGTTGACGCGATTTACGCCGATCCCGCGAGGCGCGACGACGTTGGCCGGCGTCTATTTACTCCTGATTCATNNAACCGGGCATTTCGCATGACGACATCCCTGCTGGGTGTGAGGCTCAGTGGGTATCTATGGACGGCGATGTTGTGGAGGCCGGGCTCTGGTTTGGTAAAGCGGCAACCCATGAAGGGTTGGGGGCGCTGGTGCTGACCCCACCCGCGACGGGCCAGCAAGCAACCCAGATGACCGCTGACGGCTTCGATCCGGAGCCTCGCCACTCACACTCCGCTAGTGAACTCAAGGACTACTTGCATGAGCCAGATGGTGCAATCATCCGCGCCGGGTTAGTGGCACATCTTGCCAATACCGTTGATGGGTTGCTGACGGACCCGATGATCGCGTACTTCACATCAGATGCACCGAAGGTGTCGTTGTCTGAAGCGAATGACTCGCCGCACCTGCTGACGACGAGTTACCGAGTCCTCGATGCAATTCCATATAACGTGAAGGCCCTGCGTGCTTACCTTTCTGAACGTAGAGTTGGCAGGGTAACAATTAAGAAGCGCGGGATCTCTGTGACCCCCGAGCAGCTGCGTCCGCAGTTGAAGTTGAAGGGTCAGAACGAAGCGTTTATCGTTTTGACTCGCGTGAACAATCTCAAGACCGTCATCGTTGTGGAGCCTACATAGGACAGCAACTTAGGGAAGGCCCATCAATGGTTCCTCCAATTGATTTCGCTTCATCCGCCCGTTCCACTCTTGGTATTGAGTGGGAACTCGCTCTTGTGGACAAAGACTCCGGTGACCTGCGCCAGGTTGCAAAGACCATTCTTGATGCTGTGTCCCNNGGGCCCCTGACGGCTCGCAGCACCCTCATATCCGCCAAGAGTTGTTACTGAACACGGTGGAGATTGTTACTGGCGTGTGCCGCACTGTGTCTGAGGCGGGCCAGGATCTTGAGCGTTCCATTGAACTGATCCATTCGTTAACTGACCCTCTTCGCGTTGAGCTCATGTGCGCGGGCACCCACCCGTTTGCGCGCTGGTCTAACCAGAAGGTGACGGATAAGGAACGGTATGCGACTCTCATCGACCGCACTCAGTGGTGGGGCCGCCAGATGCTAATTTATGGCATTCACGTGCATGTGGGCATCGAGGACAAGTCGAAGGTTCTGCCTATTTCGTCGGCGCTGCTCACATATTTGGGGCATGTGCAGTCGTTGTCTGCATCGTCTCCGTTTTGGGGTGGTAAGGACACCGCGTACGCCTCTAACCGTGCGCTGATGTTCCAACAACTCCCAACCGCTGGGCTGCCGTTCCACTTTGACCAGTGGTCGCAGTTGGAGCAGTACGTTGATGACATGCTCAAGGTTGGGGTTATTCCTGAGTTCAATGAGGTGCGTTGGGATGTGCGCCCATCGCCGCATTACGGCANNGGTCTTGGCGCTCGCTGCGTTCACGCAGTGTTTGGTGGAGCATTTCTCCACCATGCTGGATGAGGGGAAGGATCTGCCCCGTTTACAGCCGTGGTTTATTCAGGAAAACAAATGGCGTTCGGCGCGTTATGGCATGGATGCCATCTTGATTTTGGATGAGCACGGCAATGAAGACCTGATTTCCGACGATATCTTGCGTTTGCTTCGCACGCTTGAGCCGACTGCGGCCAAGTTGGGATGCGAGAAAGAGCTTGATGATATTCGCGTCATCCTGCGTAAGGGTGCTTCGTATCAACGCCAGCGTGCAGTTGCACGTCGCAGCGGCAATGATTTGGGCGCTGTGGTTGACCACTTAGTTAAAGAATTGCGCGCGGGAAAGCCACTGTAGCGTCGAGGAAACCTCGATGAGACACATCAAGGGGCGTGNNCGCCCTATTCTTACGTGTATGGCGGCTGTGTGAGCCAGAGTCCTTACACGTGCGTGATGGTCAGCGGCATCGAGGAATCCACTGGGATGTCGTAGTTCGAAGGAGCCACGCCAGCTGCTACCAATGAAGAGCCAAGAGCTGCGATCATTGCGCCGTTGTCGGTGCAGTAGCGGATTGGTGGGATTCGCAGAGTGATTCCATGTTGTGCGCAGCGTTCGGCAGCCATGTCACGTAGTTGTGAGTTGGCGGAGAATCCACCACCAACAACTAGGGTGTCCACGCCGTGAAGTTCGCAGGCCGCAATGGTCTTAGCAGTCAACACGTCAGCGACAGCATTAGCAAACGACGCCGCAACGTCGTTGAGTGGAATCTCAAGTCCAGCGTCTTGGCGAGTCTCTACCCAGCGTGCCACAGAAGTCTTGAGGCCCGAGAATGAGAAGTCGTACATGTGCTTGGCTTGATCCTTCTTGGAGGTCAGTGCGCGTGGGAACCGAATAGCATTCGGGTTACCCTCACGGGCCAAGCGATCAATCTGTGGACCACCAGGGTAAGGCAAGTCCAGAAGGCGCCCTACCTTGTCAAAAGCTTCTCCAGCAGCGTCATCCAATGTGGAACCGAGCTCGTTGACTGACGTAGCAATATCGTCGACAAGCAGGAGTGAGGAGTGTCCACCGGACACTACAAGCGCCATGAATCGCTCTGGGAAATCTCCATGTACGAGTTTGTCCACGGCTGCGTGACCCACCACGTGGTTCACGCCGTACAGAGGTTTGTTAATGGCTAGGGAAAGAGCCTTCGCTGCGGAAGCTCCAATGGTGAGCGGACCAACCAAACCAGGACCAGCGGTGACCGAAACAGCGTCAACGTCGCTCAGGTCAACGTTGGNNTGGCTTCGCTCAACGCTCGTTGGATCGTTGGAACCATTGCTTCGAGGTGCGCACGGGAGGCGACCTCGGGAATGATTCCGCCAAAACGGGCGTGCTCGTCCATGGATGAGGCAACCGCGTCAAAAAGAAGTTCGTTACCGCGCACCAGTGCAACACCGGTTTCGTCGCACGAGCTTTCGATTCCTAAAATTAGTGGTTCAGACATGACCGTGTGCCCGTTGGGGCGTCTCCTTTAGATTCTTACTCGCCGGTTGCGGCTGGTCTCGATGGGTCGTTGGACCATTGCGACCATGATCCTGGAAATAGTGCTGCTTCGATGCCAAGTGATGCCAGCACCGCGATTTCATGGCTAGCGGTAACGCCCGACCCGCAGTACACGGCTACGGGAACGTCTAGCGCTGGAAGGTTGTCTAGGCCAGTTAGCGAGGTGGAATCGATGACTCCTGCTTCTTCGAACGTGGCTAGCAATTCTTCGGTCGGTTTGAGTTCACCGGATTCGGACAGGTGCGAGAACGTAGGAACGTTCAGCGCTCCGGGAATGTGTCCTGCGCGAGGGTCCACTGGCTCGACTTCGCCGAGGTAGCGTTGGTGGGCGCGAGCATCGATCAAAATGCCCTCCTCCGCCCAGTTCGCAGCCTGGTCAATGGTGATAGTGGACATGTGTCCGCTGCTCAGATCAATGGTGGAGGGCTCTGCTGTTTCATTTCCCTGCACGGTGCCGTAGTGGGTTGACCACGCTTTAACTCCGCCGTCGAGGATACGCACCTGTTCAATACCGGCGTCTTTGAGCATCCACCAGAGCCGAGCCGCTGATGTTCCGCCTACTGCGTCGTACACAACCACAGTAGAGTCATCGTCGATGCCCCAGCGCCGTACTGACTGCTCAAAATCGGCCGTATCTGGTAGCGGGTGCCTTCCTCGTTCGGGGCTAGCGTGCACTGCGAGCTCGGTGTCCAAGTCCACGTACTGTGCGCCTGGGATATGTGCGTTCTCGTAACTTTCGCGGCCATCTGTTCGGCCAAGTTCCCACCGGACGTCGAGGATTCGCAGGCTTGGATCCCCCAAACGCGCATGGAGTTCACCGCAAGTGATGAACACCTGCTTGCGTGGATCTGTTTCGTTCACCGGATCCTCTAGTTCAACTCGCATGACATACGCGTCAAGGTTTTCTGGCTGGTAGTAACGCTTTCGCACAGCAATCTGCTCGAAACCATACTTCTTGTACATCGCTAGTGCGGCGTTGTTGTTGACTGCTACTTCCAAGAAGAGCGCTTGGGCTCCAAGTTGTTTGGATCGCTCAAACAAGGCGTCCATGAGTGTGGCGCCGATTCCCATTTTCTGTGCGTGTGAGGACACTCCAATGGTCATGATTTGGCTGACTTCGCCGTCAAACCATAGACCTGCGTATCCCACTACACGGCCGGCACCCAAAATGGTGGAAGCCCGTTCGGCCACAATGTACCAACGACCCGGAGCACCAATCTCGTCGGCCAGCATGGAGTACGTCCACGCGCCAACACCGAATAGTTCCTGTTCAAGTTCGACTATGCGGTCAAGGTCGCTAGCGCGGATTGCACGCACAGTGATCTCTGGGTGCGGGCGTGTATCTCCCAGCCCAGCGTGTGCGTGGCTACCGAACCCGGTGTTCATGCGCCGAGTGCACGCTTGCGGCTAGCAGGTACTTGAGCATCTGGGCGGCGCAGGTAGAGCGGAGTGGTTGGCTGCTCTAGTCCGGCCGCGGCGCGTCCCAATGCTAGTTGTCCAAGGACAACTGGGCTTGGCACCTGCACTGCATCGCTGACGTTGGAGCCTGCAAACGCATCAGCATAGGCTTGTGCGCCTTCACCAACAACTACAGCCCCTTGCGCGTAGCCTTGCTCAACAACGTGCGCAGCTGACGCAACGTCTGGGCCTACAAGTGTGGTTACTTCACGGGCGCCGAAAGCGTTCTTTGGGCCAACTGCATAGCGTGCGAAGTACACCTCTTTGCGGCGAGCGTCTGAAACCACAAGGATTTCGCTGCCATCAGCCAAGTCAAGTTGATCCGCTGCTTGCGATGCGGTTGCGTCCAATGACGGAACACCAAGAGCTTCTTTTCCTACACCAAACGCAAAGGTGCGTGCGGTAACTAGGCCAACCCGCAAGCCGGTGAATGGTGCGGGTCCGGTGCCAGACACAACCGTGGTGATGTCAGCAGAGGTTTTTGCAGCCTGCTGTAGGAGTTCCGTAATCATGGGAGTCAACAGCTCGGCGTGTCTGCGTTGTTCGCGCAGGGTTTGGCTGGCTAGTTCGGTGCCGTCGTCTGCAATGAGAGCTGCCGAGACTGCCGCGGAAGTATCTACGATGAGGACTGTCACTGTGTTCCTGCTTCAGGTTCAGTTAGCTGGGGCGCGTTGGCCTCAGCGCGGATGGTTAGTTTGAGGCTGCAATGAAGCCGAAGTCTGTATCTACCCAGCGGTCGCCGTATGCAGTAAGGGTGAGTTCGCGGGTTCCGGTCTCTGCGTCTGCGCTTTCCAGATCCATAGATTCCAACCCTCCATGTGGGCGGTTGAGCTGAATCTCGATGCGTTCGTCGGAGATACCTTCTACCAGGCCACTGCCCCATTCGACTACCGTGACGGCTTCGTCGAGTGAAGAGTCTANNCGAGTGCCGGTCCGTCACCTAGGTTCGGGTGTTCGCGCGCAATGATGAACGTTGGCGATGCAACTTGTCCGCGAATGCCCAGGCCCTTTCCGAGCCCTTGCGTCAAAGTGGTTTTTCCGGCTCCCAAGTCACCAGTGAGCATCACAAGGTCCCCCGCGCGCAAAATGCCCGCGAGCGCCAGTCCGAATGCACGGGTTTCATCGGCGTCGTTGAGTTGGGTGGAGAAGGTGAGAACGTTAGTCACCGTTTTATTATCCTCCGATTATTGGGCTCGCTGTAGGTCAGCGGGTGTTAGATTGCCGACGATATGGCTTGGTTGGCGGTTTTGTCACGTCGTGTTGGTGGCTGGCCGTGCTCGCACGGTT
>DFNY01000224.1:12139-12505 GCA_002376595.1 Jonesiaceae bacterium UBA3555
ATGCGTGGTACCCGCTCGCCAATTCTGGTGATGATCTCATACGAGATGGTTCCAGCAGACTGTGCCCACTCGTCGGCAGTTGGGTGCCCTAGTTGTGGGTCGCCAAAGAGAACCGCTGTGTCCCCTGGCTGAGCGTGGGTGTCGGATCCAAGGTCAACCACAAACTGATCCATGCAGACTCGTCCAGCAATGGCACAACGCTGACCATCAATCCAGAGTGGCGCGCCCTGTCCACCGCGTTCAGCAAAACCTGAGGCATGACGTGGGATTCCATCGGCGTAGCCCAGAGGAACTACAGCTACCTGTGTATCGGTGGGCGTGCGATATTGGTGCCCGTAGGAAACTCCGTGGTCGGATGGTAGGTGC
>DFNY01000071.1:0-8837 GCA_002376595.1 Jonesiaceae bacterium UBA3555
CAGAGCCCCCGACGGGAATCGGACCCGTGACCTCCATCTTACCAAGATGGCGCTCTACCACTGAGCTACGGGGGCAACACAGAAAAGACTACACACAACGAGCGGTGGGTACAAAATTCCACAGCGCGTGATAGTGGTCACGCTCCCCTCGAACTGCAGGTTTGTGCTGATTTCGGTTGTATCTTGCGGTGACAGAGAACAAGGGAAATAGAGCAGGTGACTCACTGCAGCGACCTTGCCGGTGGAAGCTCACCCCAACGTGCCTTACCCGCGAGGGGCTCAAGAAGAGAACCTGAACTACAAACAAAAGAAAGCCCCACGTTTCCGTGGGGCTTTCGCCTGTGGCAGCTGAGGGATTCGAACCCACGTAGCTTACGCGGCTGATTTACAGTCAGCTCCCTTTGGCCGCTCGGGCAAACTGCCATGCGTGACAGGTATTAGAACAATTTATTGTCCTCGTTCCTGCGAGCAGGTTCAACAATACTAAACACTTTGGAAAAAACAAAAACGAATATGAAATCGGCGAATTTCCGCGCATCATGTGAGCCATTCCGGTCTATTCCCCAGCACTTGGCTAGCTCTAAGGTGGAAATGGAGACCGCCAATCCATGCGGAACCTAAACAAGAACGTTGAACGGTTGTACACATTCATGTCTAGCAAGACACCACTCTCCTCCCCAGCTTTTGGCACCCAAGACCAACGTGCTGGGCTAATTGCTGGCATCGCGTGCTACGCCATCTGGGGCTGCATGCCATTCTTGTTTGCCGCTTTACACAGGGCCTCACCAGTAGAAATTCTTGGGCATCGAATCGTGTGGTCGCTGGTCTTTTGCGTGATTGTGCTTGCTGTTTCTTCGCGTTTAGGCAAGGTGCGGGCAGCACTTCGCGATGCCTCACTGGTGCGCACTTTGGGTCTAGCTACCTTACTGATCCTCATTAATTGGCTGGTCTATGTGTTCGCAGTCAGTACCAGCCATGTCTTGGATGCATCACACAGATACTTCATCAACCCTTTGGTCACGGTACTTCTTGCAGTTGTGGTGCAACGCGAGAAAATCTCCCCTCTCACGTGGGTTGCCGTCGGCTTTGGCACAGCTGCGGTTGTGGTTCTCACAGTAGGTATGGGCAAACTCCCTTGGATCTCACTGGCGCTGGCGTTGAGCTTTGGATTCTACGGACTGATCAAATCGCGTGTGGGTTCTAGAGTCGACTCTCTGACGAGCCTCTCCGTAGAAACTTTGCTTGCAACCCCATTTGCACTGGTGTTCCTCATTTGGTTGGCTTCCCAGGGCGAGTCAAGTTTCGGTTCAGCACATGCGGTTCACTCTGGATTGCTCGTTGCTTCAGGTGTGATCACCGCTGTTCCGTTGATCTTTTTTGGTTTCGCAGCGCAACGGCTCCCTCTCTCAACCCTTGGAATCTTGCAGTACCTGGGCCCGACTCTGCAGTTTGTTTTTGGTCTGCTGGTGTTCAAAGAACCAATGCCCACAGCCCGTTGGATAGGCTTCGGTTTGGTGTGGATCGCGATTGTCTTGTTCGTATTCGCGGCTGCGCGGCATTCGCGTGCGCTCGCTCTGGCTCAGCCAAAGAATCAGCCCCTTCCTCGCTAAATGGCCTGGCCCATGAACGCTGGATCGAGTGGCGAACCGTGGTAACAAAAATCACTGCTGATACCCCATCTAGGACCCCATTTCGAGGCGTTTTCGGCTACGGTTGAAGGCAGACAAACTCTCCCCATCAATTAGGAGGACACCATGGCTGATTCATCAATGGACATCGTTTCCAAGGTAGACCGTCAGGAAGTGGACAACGCCCTTAACCAGGCGTCCAAAGAAATTGCGCAGCGTTACGATTTCAAGAACGTTGGTGCTTCTATCGCATGGAGCGGCGACAAGATTGTGATGATCGCTAACTCGGACGAGCGCGTTTTGGCAGTTCTTGACGTATTCCAAACCAAGCTGATTAAGCGTGGAGTGTCACTGAAGTCGTTTGACACAGGCGGCAAGGAACCTCAGGTTTCCGGCAAGGAATACCGCTTGGAAGGCGTTCTGAAGGAAGGCTTGGCAGGCGAGAACGCCAAGAAGATCACAAAGTTGATCCGCGAGGAAGGCCCAAAGAGCGTAAAGACTCAAATCACTGGTGAGGAAGTTCGCGCTACATCAAAGTCTCGTGATGACCTTCAGGAAGTCCAGGCTCTTCTTAAGGGCGCCGATTTGGACTTTGCTGTTCAGTTCACAAACTACCGCTGAGCGATCTCACTGATGCGTGACTCTCGCCCGCGTTTGGTCGCAACCGACCTCGATGGCACGTTACTGCGCAGTGACCTTTCAATTTCGCCTTTCACTCGACGTGTATTGCAAGGGCTAGAGGACCTTGCAATACACGGCGTTTTTGTTTCGGCTCCCCCCCCCCCCNNGATGGATGGCGCCACTAGCAGACGCCGTTTCGGGGCATGGGAAAGCAATCTGCCTTAATGGCGCCGCCATTTACGATTTTGAGACCGAAACTGCGCACGCCATAGGCGGCTTCCTTCACGACGACATGGCCGCCATAGTGTCTGACTTACGGCGCGAATTACCCGGGGTGGCATTTGCCTTAGAGCGCGCATCGGGTGCGGTTTTTGATCCAGGGTTCATTTCGAGCCATCCAGCTGATGCCACTACCCAAGTGGGGCTCGTAGAGAGCTTCAATGACGAGCCAACTGGGAAGCTCTTGGCTCGCTTGTCTGAGCTGCCTGACGAAGAATTCTTTTCACGTGTTGAGAGCATTGTTGGAAGTCGCGCAACTCTCGCGTATTCCGGAGCTTCAGGACTGGCAGAGCTCTCTCCTGCAGGGATTTCAAAAGCTGGCGCGCTGGAACAGTGGTGTACCGAGCATGGTATCGATTCACGCGACGTGTGGGCGTTTGGAGATATGCCCAATGACATCCCCATGCTGAGTTGGGCCGGCCGAGGGATTGCCGTAAGTAACGCTCATCAAGATGCCTTAGCAGTCGCGGACGCGATCACCACATCCAACGACGACGACNNCCCCCCCCGTCCCTTTTCTCGTACCCGATCCAGTGCTAAACAGTCTGCGGGTAGGTATTACTTTTCTTGCCATCCGTCATTGTGTCTTGGGAGTACCGCCACACGGAGGCGTAGTTCCCAAATGCGGGCAGGTTTCTAGTTTCCTGCTGGCGGGTCAAAAGACTGATCGTTTGGGTTGTAGGGGTTATACCGTGGCCGGTTCTGGTCAGAGTTACCCCGCGGTGGGTTTGCTCCATAGTTGCCAGAACCATACTGCCCGCTCTGCGGAGACCCGTTAGAGCCGTTCCATGTGGTTCTTGGATATGAGCTAGTAGGCGTGGTGGTGTCACCAAGCCTCCAGGCGCCGGGTCCCGCCCCGTAGAGGCCATCAGGGCCAGATGAGTACGGGTTCCCTCCACCCTGCAATGGCTGCCCAGCCATGGCCTCGAGGCGTGAAATTCGTTGAGGCATCGGAGGGTGGGTAGCAAAGAGCTTAGAGAGCCCTGCACCTCGGAACGGATTGGCAATCATCATGTGGGCGACATTCTCGAACTCTTGCCGTTGAGGCAGAGGTGTAGCCGACGTTCCGAGCTCGAGCTTACGTAACGCCGAAGCAAGCGCCAGAGGATCACCCGTTAATTTGGCACCGTCTTCGTCTGCATCATATTCACGGGTTCGGGAGATCCCCAGTTGGATGAGGGAGGCAGCGATTGGCGCAAGCACCATCGTGGCAATCATTGCGATAGGGTTTCCGCCACGTTCGCGGTCCCCACCGAAGAAGAACAGAAGATTGGCAAGCGACGAGATGATTCCTGCGAATGCGGATGCTACCGAAGACGTGAGAATGTCACGGTTGTACACGTGCATCAGTTCGTGTCCAAGGACGCCCCTAAGCTCTCGTTCATTGAGGATAGAGAGTATTCCTTCGGTGCAACATACTGCAGCGTTCTGAGGATTGCGCCCGGTTGCGAAGGCGTTGGGGCTGCTGGTGGGTGAGACGTACAGGCGTGGCATAGGTTGACGGGCAACAGTGGAGAGCTCTCGGACAATTCGATACATCTCTGGCTGTTCCAGTTCAGTCACGGGCCGAGCATGCATGGAGCGAATAGCGAGTTTGTCGGAGTTCCAGTAGGTGTAAGCCGTCATAGCTAGACCNNATTCCGGAGAAAGCCAGGAGCATGCCAATACTGCCTCGGCCAATTAGACTCCACAGGCCTATGAGTACAGCCCACATAAGGCCAAACAAGAATGCAGTTTTCACACCGTTAAAGTGCTTGTGTCCCATGAGAACTCCTTTCCGATCACCGACGTACAGTAACCGATACTCCTAGAACGTGTGACCATCTTGCGTTGTTCCCTAAAGCAAATGTGAGCCTAGGAGCAAGCACGTTCAATCACTGCCACCTTGAATGTACCCACCAAAGCGCAGAGCCGGGNNTACCCGGCTCTGCGCAGAGTTTTTGTATCTCGGATCTGGGAGTTACGGAGTCCGCACCTTCAGAGCCAGAACGATACGGCTACCTCA
Source organism: Jonesiaceae bacterium UBA3555 (assembly GCA_002376595.1). Classification (GTDB taxonomy): domain Bacteria; phylum Actinomycetota; class Actinomycetes; order Actinomycetales; family Cellulomonadaceae; genus Timonella. The sequence goes on from DFNY01000071.1 coordinate 4,534, forward strand.
GTTTTTGCGACCTAGAGCAATATTGGTTTGCTCGTCACGTGACACAACCTTGATCCGCTCACGGCCTTCGGCTTCACCCAAGGCCTTTTCGTACTCGTCAAGGAGCGTCCATCCGGACCACTCGATAACGTCGACGCCCCGTTCAGCCAAGAATTCCTTGATAGCGTCTGGCTCTGGACGTGCTGCGGTAGCGAAAGTTTCTAGGTCTTCGGCATCTTCCACGAGGTGGCGAATGGTTTCGGAAGCGTCGGACTTCGTGTGCNNACGTTTGATCCATCCAGTGCAGTACAAGCCTGGGATGTGCTCGCCTTCGAGATCCAAGACTCGGCCTTCAGTGTTCGTGATAACTCCACGAGCGTCGTTGAAAGGAATCTCTGGAAGTTCGGAACCAAAGTACCCAACTGCTCGGTAGACAGCCTGAACTGGCCAGTCTTGGAACTCGCCAGTACCCGAAACGGTGGCGTCCCCGTTGAGTTTGGTGCGTTCAGTGCGCAGTGCGTCAACCTTGCCGTCATTGTCAGTGTCAAGCACCTCTGAAGGAGCGTGCAAGAAGTGTAGGTGCAAACGCCTTGAGGCCTTGAAAGTAGATGGATCTACCAATGCCCAATCCGTGAGAGTCTTCACAACCTGCTTAGTTTGGTTGGTCGACTCAATAGCTGCCATTGAGCCAGCGTCTAGTTCGAAGTCCTCAGGGTAGACAATGACATCTACGTCAGGAACGTGGCCAAGTTCGNNCTCCTTGACTGGGCTTGCGCTCAGCCCTTCGTACACATTTGCTGGAATTTCGGTGCTGAGCAGGTCTTTAGGGTGCTTTGCCAGAATACGAGCTACGTCTAGCGCAACGTTTCCAGCACCGATGACTGCAACAGATTCGGCTTCGAGTGGCCACGTAGTTGGAACGTCTGGGTGTCCGTCGTACCACGAAACGAAGTCTGCTGCGCCGTACGAACCTTCCAGTTCGATGCCGGGGATGTTCAGTGCTGCGTCTTTGATCGCGCCAGTAGAGAAGATCACTGCGTCATAGAACTCTCGCAGATTCTCCAACTTGAGATCTACTCCGTAATCAACGTTCGCTAGGAGGCGGATATCGCCACGCTCTAGGATCTTGTGAAGGGCGTTGATGATCTGCTTGATGCGCGGGTGATCTGGCGCTACGCCATAGCGCACCAATCCGAACGGCGCAGGCAAGCGATCGAACAGGTCGATCGAAACGTCGAGGTCGGTCTTTGACAGGATGTCCGAGGCATAGATGCCTGCTGGTCCAGCTCCGACGACGGCTACGCGTAGTTGACGGTTGAGAGTCACGGAAATTCGTGCCTTCCGATGGGTTGTGGCGAATCAAGAATTCGCACAAAAGTTCACTATGGCTTAAGTCTAGTCGCAGACTCACAATCCAAGAGTGACAAGAAATCTCGCACCTTGGAATACTTTGTCCAATTTGCAAGAAGATGTAACGCAAGGTGAATGTGCAGGAGCCTGGGATCTCTCACCACGGCCCTTACCTACGACTAGAACGGCAGGATTTCGCTACGAAACCTGCGAGGTAACAGAGAGTACGATTTCTCGAATCTCTTCAAGACCATTGTCTCCCGTAAGCGCCGAAGCCGTCCCCGTGATCTCCACCACGTCATAAACATACTCACGCTTGATCACAACAACCCTCACGCAATGCACGAACATTTCACCGCGTGAGCCTGCGAATCTGCCAATAACAACCACATTAGTGCCGTCAGAATCTTCGTTCACTTCACGCGAAGATTCTTTGAATCGAGTTAGTTTCTTGAGCTTCTCGTTTAACGCTTTGATCGCGGCATCTACCGAAAAGTCGACGCCAAAACGCTGAAGAGTTACCAACACGTTTGGGCGGAACGTCCCTGGTTCAACGGTCTTAGCAAGAGCCAGCGGCAACCCAGTCGCGGCAAGACCGACCCAGCCATCAGGTTTTTGAACTGAAAGCTCTGGGTATGCAGGAAAATTCACTGACGGGAAGACTAGACGATCACTCATAGAACCATTTGACCCGTGGGGCATTCAATTCGCAAATCACACACTGAGCCAAGGCACCAGTGACTCAGACTTCGTCATCCGTAAGATCGAGAATTGGGAGATCTTCCGCTGTGACTAGACGGGTGGTGACTGCGTACTCAACAAGCCGAGCACGGCGGTTCGTTGCAAGCTGCTTCGGCCCTCCACGCAATCCTTTGACCCCCATACGGTCCAACTTGTCACACACGTTATCGAGTTTGCGATTGAAGCGAGTGATTGCCCAACCTAGGCGCTTTGCCGCATCGGCGGTTGAAGGAATTTCGGTGAAACCGGTGCCTTCACGCTTCAGCATTGGCTCACAAAGAGCAACAATGAGCTGCTTTTGGCTCAACGTGAAGTTGATCATTCCGATTGTCTGTTCGCCCGTTTCAGGAGCAGCAACAGTTGCGGACTCAAATTGAGTGCCCTTGAGGTGCGCTAGAAGCTCGTAGGTAGTTGGACCTGCTGTGAACACGATGGTTGTTGATTGGAACACGATAGGAATTCGGTTTCCAGGTGACAACCAAGACTGGACACCCCCGGAAGTGTCGCACACTGTTGCTGACAACAAAGATCCAACATTNNAGGTATGGGTTGTCATCGATAGTGAGATCGCCTTCGCGGCCAATATCGAACGCGGTTCCTGGCTCTGGCGTAAACCACTCGCCACAGTATTCCAGCGTCATCTGCGGTGTTGACATGAAAACTCCCATTTACCTATGTACACCTTGTACAAACGTTGACTGTACCCATTAGTGCCCACTTGGCGCACCACACTCAGGTAGTTTCATTGCAAACGGGAAGAACTCCCCATGAGCGCTGCACCATTGACGCGGTCGCCCGCGCCAACGCATTGAGCCAAAAAACTACCTCTTCACGCCCGATACCTAACGGAGATGCTCAAAGGTCAACGTGACGCCATCGCCCAAATCAACAACGTCGTCGTTAATCACCAAAGTAGACTCCCGTGCGGCCAGTTGACGGTCTTCAACGCCCTCCCGACGCAACACCGTCCCATTTACTGATCCCAGATCAGTAACCAAGACGTGCCCCTGCTCCACCCGAATCTCCACGTGATTACGGGAAATATCCTTGGACGGGCTTGGAACCGAAATCATCCGAGCGAACTCCGAACTACCGGAACCTTCATGGCTGGGTTTGCGGCCAACCACAATAGGTGCGCCAAGCTCCACAACCTCACCATGCGAAAACCGCACAAATCCCGCCCCAGCGCCGAAAGACGAGACGCCTTGAACAGGACCAGTTGCTGGAACAGGTCCGCCAAACGCACTGGCTGTCCGTCCAGCACCCCCAGCGAAAGCCAAGTGTGGGGACACCAGTTCAACAGGAGCAGCATCATCCAATTCCGGCGCTTCAGGAGCAGAAGATGTAAAACCAGCCTGGAAATGACGGAGGTGCTCTGGAGAAACCGAATCCTCATAGACCTCGTCAGCCAGGTTCGAAACTAAGTCCTCGTCCCACGACTCGGGAAGTTGGGCCAAGGTGCGGCCAAAATCATCGTCGGTGACCTGAACCAAACCTTGCTCAGCCGAAGAAGACAGGGGGAAGTCCTGCGACTGAACCAATGCGGGTGCGGCCTCAGCGGCATCAAATGACCACCACGCTTGGGAGGCATGAACAATCCCTTGCGCCAACGGCAACCCCAAGGCGGACGGTTCAAAGTCGACTTCACCCAGACGGTCACAAAAGACTGTGAAGTCGGTAGCGTCCAATACACGTTCTTCTAGCCACATAGCCGCATCAGAACCACGGAACTCAACCCGTTCGTCGTCATGCGCCAGCTTAAGCGACACCACCGCGGAGCCACTGACTGCGATTCGAGCTTCCTGGCTGCCGTTGCCAGCCGGGCCCATCTCAACAACCACAAAACATGGCAGATTCTCTAGAGAGGGATCCAGAGAACTCGTCACTGCAGTCAAAATATCCAGAAAACCAGTGTTTTGGGGTCGCTCGCGAATCTTCCACAAATCACGCAAAACCTGAGGTTTTGCGCCTTGCGGCAAAAACACCAAAAAATCGCCAGTAGCAACCGCGTACCCGGCCCCAGGCGCATAGGTATGAGTCACAAAAAGTACCGTCCGTTTCGATATCAAAATCTAGTCGTTACGGTATCGCTAAAAAGCGGTAATGAGAAGATAACTGGCTACATCAAGCCGTTACGCAACGCGCTCAACAAATTCTGGGCGTGTTAGGCAACCCGCTCAACCAGAGCCTGAGCGAACTGAACCAACCCGTCCTTTACTGAGCCGTCTTCGAGT
>DFNY01000071.1:8863-16017 GCA_002376595.1 Jonesiaceae bacterium UBA3555
GGTAGCGCGCGCACGAGTCTCATCAACGACCTTGTGCTCACGCAGCAACTCAATCGTACGGTTCAGCGCTTCATCGGTGGACAAATCAGAATCGATCAGTTCCAACAGGGCACGGTCATCATCGGTGGCATCATTTGAACCAACCAACTCACGCAACAACAAAACCGGCATGGTAGGAACGTGTTCGCGCAAATCTGTGCCCTGAGTCTTGCCAGTTACGGCACCAGCAGACGTCAGGTCAATGACATCGTCTGCAAGTTGGAAGGCAACGCCAACATGCTCACCGTACTGCGCAACAATGTTCTGGATGTCTTCTGAACAACCTGAATACTTCGCGCCAAACAACGCTGAGGCAGCCAACAAAGACGCTGTCTTGTCAGCCAGTACCTGAATATAGTGCTCAACGGGATCCGCATCTTCAGCAGGACCCAAGGTCTCGTGCAACTGCCCCATGCACAAACGCTCAAAGGTGCTGGCCTGAATAAAGACAGCCTCTGGACCGAGCTCAGCAGTAAGCAAGGACGCCCGAGCAAAGAGTAGGTCGCCAGTCAAAATGGCAACGTTATTGCCCCAGATTTGGTGAGCGGACGGAGCCCCGCGTCGAACCGGAGCTGAGTCCATAACATCGTCGTGGTAGAGCGACGCCAAGTGCGTCAACTCAACAACAACAGCGGCCCTACGAACCTCGTCATTCACACCGTTGCCAAGATGAGATGACAGGAGAGTCAACAGTGGACGAAGGCGCTTGCCCCCTGCAGCCACCAAGTGGCGCGAGGCATTATCAACGAGCCCGTCAGCATTGGCTACGGCATCACGCAACGCGGCTTCAATACGGTCCATCTCCGCAGCAAGTGATTGCGCCAGTTGCTCGTCTTTAAGTGGGAGGGCAAGGGAAACAGTAGTCACGAAATGTACTTTGCTCTTGAGATCGGCAGGAGCGAACCGTAAAGCTGCCAGACTCGTCATGACACCAAAACGCGAACACACCAGTGGTCTTTCCACCTAATCTACCGCAGGTGGCACCAGAAATAATGAGCGAACCCCACTAGCTCCGTGATGGGTTAGGTCACGTTGAGCCAGTGGGGTCCGCAGAGACTAGCTGAATAGACCAGCAATCATGTCTAGGACTGGTCCAGGGAACACGCCCGCACCAATCACAAACGCCGCAGCGAGAATAATGACTGCAAGAATTGGTCCACTCGACTTGACGACTTCAACCCCAGTTGCGGACTCCATGACAACCACGGAAGTTCGAACTGGAGCCTCATCAGCGGCCAACTCCACAATTTCGCGGTCATCTTCAGCGGGGTCTGCTGAGTTCGGAGCCGCAACAGCAAGTTCCTCACCGCGGTCCTCCACCGTAGGCACGAAGTACATCAGCACGATTACTCGAATGTAGAAGAACAACGAGATCGCCGATGCAACCACACCTACCAAAACCAGCGGCAGAGCGCCACCCTCAGCCGCAGCTGAAAACGCTTCAAACTTCGCAATGAAGCNNGTGGAATGCCAGCAAAGGACAGCAAGAACAGCGAGAACACACCAGCCACGAATGGCGAACGCTTCCCAAGTCCAGCCCACTGACCAATGTGGTTCGCTTCTCCCAAGACCTCACCGGTAGGTGTGACTTCACGTACCAAAGTAACCACAGCGAAGGCACCAACAGTGGTGATGCCGTACGCCAAGAGGTAGAACAGAACTTCATCAACAGTGAACGTCTTGATACCAATAAGACCAACCAGAACGAATCCAGCGTGACCGATTGAAGAGTAAGCAAGCATTCTCTTGATGTCGGTCTGTGTCAGACCGGCAATAGTTCCCACCAGCATGGTGGCAATTGCAACGATCCACAAGGCCTTGATCAGTGCGTTAGACCCGTCCACGCCCGCTGCTGAAATCAACGAGTACACCACACGAATCAGAACACCAACTGCCGCAATCTTGGTACCGGCAGCCATGAAGGCAGTGATCGCGGTTGGCGCACCCTGGTAGACATCCGGGGTCCACGCTTGGAATGGAACTGCACCCATCTTGAACAAGACGCCGGCAAGAATGAGCACCATTCCCACCAAGTAAAGCAAGATGTAGTTACCCTCGGCCTGACCAAGTNNACGAAACCAAGTTGTACTGAGCCCGTTGCACCATACGTGAGTGCAGCACCGAAGAGGAACAACGCCGAAGCGAACGAACCAGTGACGAAGTACTTGAATGCGGCTTCCACAGAAAGCAAACGCCTGCGGCGCGCCATCGCAGTGAGCACGTAGAGAGGTAGTGACAGAACTTCCAACGCCACAACCATGGTGATGAAGTCACCAGCAGCTGGGAACACCAACATACCGGTCAGTGCAAACAAGAAGAGTGGAAAAACTTCGGTCTGCTCCAAGCCACGGGCGCGAGCCAAAGACTCATACTCAGAACCTGGAATAGCGGCCGCCGTTGGGGCAAAGGGATCCTGCTTGGCGGATGTCCGGTCTATCATCACCAACGTGGCAAGGATAGAGCAGATCAGGATGATGACCATCAGAGGGATAGTCAACGTATCGAACAACACCGAGTGGTTAATTACCGCAACGATGCCAGCCTCATCCAGTTCGGTGGAGTACTTGGAAACCACCACAAATAGCGAGATCAAGGCCGCGACTTGAGCGGCCAAAGTCAACACAATCTGGATCATGCGCCGGCGTGCCTCAGGGGCAAAGGCTTCAACGAGAACGCCAACCACTCCAGCGCCCGCAATGATCATGAACGGAATCAGTGGGACCCAGTTGATTTCTGGAGCCACGAACTCGTTCGCAGCGAGAATAGCGGCGCTCATTGGCCTTCTCCTTCGATTACCGAAACGCTAACTTGAGCTGGCGCTTCGAGGTACTGCAAAGCAATGCCTGGAACAAAACCAAGAATCAACATCAGCGCGATCAGTGGTGCAACCACCAACTTTTCGCGGCCGTTGAGATCCGCTTTGCCAACAAGATCTGGGTTCTTCTCACCAGTGAAAACCTTTTGGTAGGTCAGGAGCACATACAGCGCAGCCAGAACTACGCCAAACGCAGCCACTACTGCAGCCCACTTTGCCACCGTGAAGGTTGCGATCAAGACCATGATTTCCGAGATGAAGGTGGAAAGTCCAGGCATTGAAAGGGCCGCTAGAGCTGCAAGCAAGAACACACCGGCTAGTACTGGAGTGATTCGCTGCATTCCGCCGAAGTCCGTNNGAGAAGAACAGGAAGCCTGCAACCAAGAACAACAATCCGGTGGAAAGGCCGTGGTTCACCATGTAGAACGAAGCACCGGCGGTGCCTTCGGCCGTGAACGTGAAGATGCCCAACACAATGAATCCGAAGTGCGACACCGAGGTGTACGCAATCAGACGCATCAAGTCACGCTGGCCGATGGCAAGCAATCCACCGTAGATGATGGAGATAACGGCTAGCACGATGATGACTGGCGCCGCCCACTTCGAAGCGTTCGGGAACAGTGGAAGGCACAAGGTGAGCATTCCGAAGGTACCGATCTTGTCCAGAACACCAACAAGCAGAACCGAGGTGCCTGCAGGGGCGTGCTGTGTGGTGTCAGGTAGCCACGTGTGAACTGGGAACATTGGAGCCTTGATTGCGAAGGCAATGAAGAATCCAACGAACAGCCACTTCTCAACGTTGCCGTCCAGTGGCAGTCCGCTCAGGTTTTCAACTAGGAATCCGGTGTCTCCGCCTGGACCGTAGAAGTACAGGGCGATGACAGCTGCCAGCATGATCAGTCCACCCACAAGTGAGTAGAGCAGGAACTTGATTGCAGCGTAGCGGCGACGCGTACCGTTACCGAACGAACCGATCATGAAGTAGACCGGAATCAGCATGGCTTCGAACACTACGTAGAACAGGAATACGTCCCGCGCTGCGAAGATGAGCACCATGAAGGACGTCAGCACCATCACTAGTGCCAAGTACTTTCCTAGACGAGCCGCAGCAGGAACAACTTGTTCGTCGGTTGCTTGAGCAACGCCTTGTTCTTTCCAAGCGGCGAGAATCACCAGCGGTACAAGCACTACAGCTAGAGCAATCAGGAGCAATGACACGCCATTGATTCCGAGTGCGTAAGAAGCACCGATTTGGGGAATCCACGCTGCTTGTTCAACGAGTTGGTACTCACCAACTGCTGAGAGGTCGAAAGCGCTAAACGCGCCTACTAGAGCCAAGACTTCTACGAGTGAGAAGCCTAGTGCGATCTTTGGAGCAAGGCCTGCGTTCTTCTGTGGAAGGAGCCACAGTACGATTGCACCAATTACAGGGATGACGGTAAGAATCGTCAGCCAGGGCAGGGTTTCAAACATTATTTGTTATCCCTCTCAATTCCAGATGACGAAGACGATGATGAGCAAGGCGACTAGACCGAACAACATCATTGAGCTGTAAGAACGGATGTAACCGTTGTGTAGCTTCTTGATACCGATTCCAATCGAGCCAATGAGCGTTCCAAGGCCCATGAGCGAGCCGTCCACAAGTTTCTTGTCCGCGAAGACCAGGGAACGCGTTGCGTACTGGCCAGGGCGCATGAACACGGCTTCGTTGGTTTGGTCTTGGTAAAGATCGTTGCGTGCTGCACGGGTAAGAACTGAACCACGCGGTGGAACCGTCGGGACCGGTGAGGCAGCGTATTGACGCCAAGCCAAGAACGCTCCGAGCAGAACTACCACGATGGTGCCCACCATGATTACTGGGATCGGAAGTACTGGTTCATGGTGCTCTGCGTGACCGGTAACTGGTTCGAGCCAGGTTACGAAGCGGTCACCCATTGCGAGGAACAATCCAAGGAATGCAGAACCGAGAGCGAGGATGATCATTGGAATGGTCATCAGTGCTGGCGACTCGTGTGGGTGACGGGTTACTAGCTCACTCTTTTCTTCTTGCGACCAACGAGCCTTACCGTGGAACGTCATGAAGAAGAGACGAGACATGTAGAACGCTGTGATTCCAGCACCGATAAAGGTGATGAGGCCGAATATCCATGGCTGCCAGCCCACACCGTGGTTGGCTGCGAACGCAGACTCGATGATCTTGTCCTTGCTCCAGAAACCGGAGAACGGTGGAACACCCAAGATTGCGAGCCAGCCCAGCAGGAAGGTGATCCAGGTGATCTTCATGAACCTCGAGAGCGCACCGAAGTTACGCATGTTGACGTCGTCGTTCATTCCGTGCATAACCGATCCCGCACCAAGGAACATACCGGCCTTGAAGAAGCCGTGCGTGAGCAGGTGGAAGATTGCGAATGCGTAACCAATTGGGCCAAGTCCAGCGGCAAGCATCATGTAACCGATTTGGGACATGGTTGATGCGGCTAGAGCCTTCTTAATGTCATCCTTTGCACAACCCACGATCGCTCCAAAGAGCAGTGTGATTGCACCAATGATTGCGACCACCAGCAGTGCGGTTGGGGCTACGTTGTAGATTGCACCGGAACGGACAATCAAGTAGACACCGGCAGTAACCATTGTGGCTGCGTGGATGAGCGCGGAAACGGGTGTTGGGCCAGCCATTGCGTCGCCCAACCAGGCTTGCAGTGGGAACTGTGCGGATTTACCACACGCAGCTACCAAGAGCATCAGACCGATGAGGGTCAGAGCTCCGGTCTCTCCGGCCTGCGCTACCTCAGCAGCTTGGGAGTGCACGGTGGTGAAGTCCAGTGCTCCGAAGGTTGCGAAGATCGCGCCGAGAGCCACAATCATGCCCACGTCTGCAACGCGGTTCATGATGAACGCCTTCTTGGCTGCGGTTGCGTAGTTTGGGTTGTGGTTCCAGAAACCAATGAGCAGGTAGGACGCCAAACCAACGCCTTCCCAACCTACAAAGAGTAGGAGGTAGGAGTTTGCCAATACCAGGATCAGCATCGAAGCGACGAAGAGGTTGAGGTAGGCGAAGAAACGGCGACGGTCTGAGTCCTNNGATCAGAGTTCCTACGAAGGTAACCAGCATGACGAAGGTCAGCGAGAGTGGGTCAATTCGTAGTCCTGCGTTGACGGTCAGTGCGCCTACATCGATCCAGGAGAACAGATCCACATCTACTACGCGCGCAGATGCATCTCTCCCTAGGAGTTCAATGAGTGCCCCAGCACCTACTACAAAGGATGCTGTTGAGGCGAGCAATCCAAGCCAGTGTCCCCACGCGTTGGATCGTTTGCCGGCGAGCAGCAGCAGTGCAGCGCTCGCTAGCGGGATGGCGATTAGCAGCCAAGAAGCGTCAATCATTTGGGTGACTCCCGGCTAGTTCTTGAGCAGGTTGGCGTCATCAACTGACACGGTCCTGCGTGAGCGATAGATGGACACGATGATTGCGAGCCCCACAACTACTTCAGCGGCTGCAACGGTCATGACGAAGAACGCTACGACTTGTCCAGTCAGGTCTCCGTACATTCGCGCGAAGCTAACAAAAGCTAGGTTTGCGGCGTTCAGCATGAGCTCGATGCCCATGAACATGATGATTGCGTTGCGGCGGAGCAACACGGTGGCAGCACCAAGCGAGAACAAGATAACTGCGAGGTAAACGTAGTTCATATACTCCACGTCAGTTCTCCTTTTCGGTGTCGGTTGGTTCTGCAGGTGTTTGAGCTTGTGGCGCTGCTGTTCCTAGTTCGCGGGAAGCCCACGTGCTTGGTTCAGGTTTGCCAGCTTCGGTCAGCAGTTCAATGTCTGGGTCGTAGATTGCGTCGCGATCTTGGCCACGTGCGCGCAGGACTCGGGATACTGACGATTCAACTGGGTTGCCATAAGGGTCCAGTGCAGGAACGTCCATGGCGTTGCGCTGTGCGAACACGCCTGGGTTTGGAAGCGGTGTGAGGCGAGCTCCAGCTGCAACGCGTGCGTCTGCGAGTTCTTTTTGCCCGATGCGCTTCTTGAGACTTCGCTTGTGGGTCATGGTCAGTGCGGCCAGCGCAGCAGTGACCAGCAGAACACCTACAAGTTCCAGAGGGAACGAGTAGTTGGAAAGCAGTGTTCGTGCCAGCAAGGCTGGGTTGTTGGCCATGGTTTCAGCCGTGTGGCCTTGTCCCCCACTGAGCCCAAGTCGGGCGATGAAGGTGACCAGCGTAATGCCGAGTCCCAAAGCTAGGAGCCAACCGATGAAACGTTGTCCCTTGAGGGTTTCCACCATGGAGTCGCTTCGGT
>DFNY01000063.1:0-2529 GCA_002376595.1 Jonesiaceae bacterium UBA3555
GTTCACTCAACGCAGTAGAAGAAGGATTGTCGACGATTGAGTCGGCTTTGTCCCGCGCGCTGCTGTGGTCCTCACTGTGGAACGCAGTGCGTGATGCGCAGCTCTCCACCACCCGCTACCTGCGAATTGTGGAGCGTCACGCCGCCTACGAATCAAACATCGCCCTGTTAACTGGCGTACTGACGAACGCCACGTTCGCCGTGGAGAACTACAGCGCTGAGGACTCGCGCGCCGCCTTGCGCGGAGCCTGGCTCGAAACGGTGTGGGAGTCGCTGTTTGATGCAGCGCCAGGTTCCGATGCCCAACTTGCGTGGGCCCGAACCCTTGGTGAGGCCGCCAGCACCACCGATTCGCGCGCACTCGATATCAAGGGCATCTTGGACGGCACTCNNTGGATGCGGAACTCCGTTGGAATTGGCTGTCTGCGCTCGCCGCAACGGGCCATCTCACCAAAGAAGAGGCCGACGCCGAACTCGCGAAAGATAACACCGGATCTGGACACACCAACCACATCCACGTGCTCGCGTCATTCCCAACTGCCGAGGTCCGCTCCCAAGACTGGAACCGCGCATGGACGGATCTGAGCCTCACCAATGAACACCTCAGTGCTACCGCTGCAGGCTTTAGGGCAGGTGGACGACGAGACCTCACAGCGACCTACGACGCCGAGTACTTTGAACGCATATTGCCCGCTTGGCGTGAGCGTTCCATCGAAATTGCCCGACGCTTGGTTAATGGCTTCTTCCCTGCGGGAGACTCCACGGATTTGGCGGGAGCGTGGCTGGAGACGAACGTTGACGCCCCAGCAGCATTGCGCCGCCTCATCATTGAACAGCGAGACCACGCCCAGCGCGCCGTAACTGCACGCAAGTGTGACGCTCAAGAGTTCTAGTTCTCTCGGGTTTCCACCTCGCGCATTAACTAACGAGCCGGTCACCACCAAAGGTGACCGGCTCGTCGGGAAAAACTAGGTAGCGGCGGCTACTCACAAATTGGCGAGCGCTTCCTTGTATGCCTGGAAGTCGCGAGCCTGCCCGCGCTCATTCACAACAGCCCAGCGCACGATTCCTTCCTCATCAATGAGGAACGACCCACGAACTGCAAGGCCGTGCGTCTCATCAAATACACCATAGTCATTGGCTACTGCACCGTGCGGCCAGAAATCAGAGAGCAAATCGAACTCGAATCCTTCATGCTCGGCCCATGCCTTGAGCGTGAACATCGGGTCGCATGAAACCGCAAGCAGAGTGACGTCACTTGAAGCAAACAAGTCGAATCTGTCACGGATCTCGCACAGCTCACCCGTGCAGATACCAGAGAACGCGAACGGGAAGAACACCACCATGACCTTGCGGCCGCGCAGCTCACTCAAACGAATAGGCGTGCCATGGGTGTTTCTCAGTTCGAAGTCAGGCGCGAAGTCGCCAGCCTGAAGAACCATTTACTTGCCTCGGCCGCGGTACGACAGCTTTGTAGCAGACCAGTCAGGAGCAATGGAGAACGTGGACGTCGCGTTCATGCCAGCGAGTTGAGCGCCTTCTTGGATTTCGTTGTGGTCAACATGCCCATCGCGTCCAGGCTTAGGGAAGAACACCCAGATTGCCGCGCCATCTTCAAGTGCGCCTTGTACATCCACCAGCAGGTCAACGAGATCGCCGTCTTCTTCGCGATACCAGACGATGGCACCATCGGTGATGTCGTCGAAGTCTTCGTCAGCCAACTCATTGTCGGTGAGGTCTTCAATTGCCTCGCGCAAATCCTGGTCTACGTCGTCTCCCCAACCAAACTCTTGAACTACAAAGCCGGCCTGAAACCCGAGACGGTCAATAACCTGCGAGTCAGCATTCGCTGCCACTGTGATGCATGTCCTTTCACAAACGACCAAGGACTTTCCTTGGAGGCGCCTATCAGCAAACCTAACTCAAGAATCAGCCATGCGCGGTGATTGTGGCAAGAATGATTGAGAAAAAGTTGCCAAAAACCAGTATTTTGCGCGCGATACGCGCGTGAACTAGTCCATTAGGCCTTTTAGTGTGCCAGAAGCTGGCCAAAAAAGTGGACAAACACGTGCCGTGATGCGGTCGAAATTGCATTGCCGCTACGCCCACAGCGAGCAGCACCCCCCAGAACAGCGCTCGTTTCTAGGGCAAACTAGACAATTGGGCACAGGCTCCCTTACCTAGGAGAGATAGTTTTCGCTAAGGTGAGTAACAGAGATTCTGACCAAAGTCCTAGCGAACAACTCTCCGAATTCGTTGAATTTACGCGGGTGTCACGAACGTCACGTCACGTTTAGGCCTATGGAACTGGAAATGAATCGGAACAGTAACAACAATGAAATAACACCGGTAATGAGAGCGACTCACAACTCGAACGTGTCGCATGAACTCACCACCGGTATGGAGAGCACCGGGTAAAGATCCCCAACGCTCACGACAAGTGAGGATGGCTGTGGCTGCGTACGAAGAATCCGGGCCGCTTATTAACGGTCTTCTTAGCCAGGTCCCAGACATTGACCCTTCTGAAACT
>DFNY01000063.1:2598-3849 GCA_002376595.1 Jonesiaceae bacterium UBA3555
GTCCACGAAGAGCCTTACTTCCCTGGCGACGAAGTTATGGAACGTAAGTACCGCTCGTGGAACCGCTGGAACGCAGCCGTTCTGGTTACCCGCGCACAGCGTCCAGAAATCGCAGTTGGTGGACATATCTCCTCCTACGCTTCGGTTTCCACTCTGTACGAAGTAGGTATGAACCACTTCTTCCGCGGTAAGGATCACCCAGGTGGCGGTGACTCGGTGTACTTCCAGGGTCACGCATCACCAGGTGTTTACGCTCGCGCCTTCTTGGAAGGTCGCTTGAGCGCAGACCAGCTCGATGGTTTCCGCCAGGAGCACTCCCACGGTGGATTCGGCAAGGGCCTCCCTTCCTACCCACACCCACGTCAGATGCCAGAGTTCTGGGAATTCCCAACGGTTTCCATGGGTCTTGGCCCAGCTTCTGCCATCTACCAGGCATGGACCAACAAGTACCTGCACAACCGTGGTATCAAGGACACCTCCCAGCAGGACGTCTGGGCGTTCCTCGGCGACGGCGAAATGGACGAGCCAGAGTCGCGCGGTATGCTCCAGCTCGCTGCTCAGCAGCAGTTGGACAACCTAACCTTCGTGGTTAACTGCAACCTGCAGCGTTTGGACGGCCCAGTTCGCGGTAACGGCAAGATCATCCAGGAACTCGAAGCCTTCTTCAAGGGTGCGGGCTGGAACGTTATCAAGGTTGTTTGGGGCCGCGAGTGGGACACCTTGCTGAACGCTGACAAGGACCGCGCACTTGTAAACCTCATGAACGTCACCCCAGACGGTGACTACCAAACATACAAGGCAAACGACGGCGCATTCGTTCGCGAGAACTTCTTCAACCGTGACCCACGTACCAAGAAGCTCGTTGAGAACATGACCGACGACGAGATCTGGGCTTTGAAGCGCGGTGGCCACGACTACCGCAAGATCTACGCTGCATACGCTGCTCCCCGTGCACACACAGGTCAGCCAACCGTTATTCTTGCCAAGACCATTAAGGGCTACGGCCTCGGTTCCGGCTTCGCGGGACGTAACTCGACCCACCAGAAGAAGAAGGTTGCACTCGAAGAGCTCAAGACTCTTCGCGACACCCTGAACATCCCGTTCACCGACGCTGAGCTTGAAGCTGACCCATACGCGCCTCCTTACTACCACCCAGGTGCAGACGCTCCAGAAATCCAGTACATGCTGGAACGTCGTCAAGCACTTGGGGGGTTCGTGCCTGAACGCCGTCACGAGTTTGAAGAACTCCAA
>DFNY01000020.1:0-1444 GCA_002376595.1 Jonesiaceae bacterium UBA3555
ACGGGAGGACGTCAGCTGTGCCTTTTGACGGTAAAAACGCTCCCTCGTCTTTCATGCGCACTAGCCAGAGGCTAGTGCTATAGCGTCTGAGGCTACTTTGCTGCTACTTCGAAGCCCTGCTGGGTTCCGTAGGTAACGATGGTTTCTTGCCACTTCTTGAGGCCTTCGTTGATGTCGGCCTTGTTGGCGTAGGACTGACCAACCGAGTCTGCGAATACCGAGTTTGCGTAGACCTGGAATGGCAGGTACTGCCAGCCAGGGACAACGTTGTTAGCTGCGTCTGCGAGGACCTGGTTAACCTTCTGGCCACCGAAGTAGTCCCATTCACGGTTGAGCCACTCATCGTTGTTCAGTTCAGCCACGGTAGAAGGAATACCACCAACGGTGTCGAGGGTGATGGTCTGGCCTTCGGTGCTTGCAGTCATGAACTCAAGGAATGCCTTAGCAACAACCTTGTTCTTGGAGCCTTCGAGAACCGAGAATGCACCGCCACCGTTTTCAGCTACTCCGGTGTCGCCTTCGTTCCATACTGGCATTGGGGCTACACGCCAGTCGCCTGCACCTGCAGGCACGCCTGACTCAAGGTTTCCAGCCATCCATGCGCCAATGGTCAGCGAAGCAATCGAACCGTTAGACAGTCCCTGGTACCACTCGTCGGACCACGATGAAATTGGGGCAACAAGGTCGTTGGTGACCAGTTCGTTCCAGGTGTTAGCCCACTTCTTGGAGCCGTCGTCTTGCAGGTTGACGGTGACCTTGGTGCCGTCAATCTGGAATGGCTGTCCGCCAGCCTGCCAAATCATCGACGTGGAGAATCCAGCGTCTCCTGAGTCATTTGTGATGTAGAGGTTTGGGTCAGCCTCGTGCAGTTTCTTCGCGGCTTCAACGTACTGGGCCCAGGTGGTTGGAACTTCTACACCGTGCTTATCGAACACTGCCTTGTTGTAGAACAAAGCCATCGGTCCGGTGCCCCAAGGCAATCCATAGATGCCATCGTTGACCTGCACCGAACTAAATGCAGCTTCGGTGTACTTGTCCTTGAGGTCAGCCGCGCCCAGATCGGTGAGGTCAGCGAGACCGCCAGAGAGTGCAAACTGAGGAATTGCGTAGTACTCCATCTGCGCCAAGTCAGGTGCGCCTGAACCTGCGGTGATGGCGTTCTGGACCTTGGTGTAGTGGTCCGAACCAGTTCCAACGTTGACAACTTCAACATCGATGTTTGGGTACTTGTCTTCGAATGCCTTGGCTACTGGCTCCACTGCTGGGTCCCAGCCCCACACCAGGAGCTTTGAGTCTTCCTTAAGCGCTGACTCAACGTCCTGTGCGTCTGGCGCGGCAGGGGTGTCGTCAGATCCGCAGGCAACCAGCGTTCCGGTAAGCAACAGCGAGAGTGAAGCAACCGACGCAATGCGTGCGAATGACTTCTTGGATGTGGACATGATTC
>DFNY01000020.1:1494-5206 GCA_002376595.1 Jonesiaceae bacterium UBA3555
ACAGTTGAGGACTGAGCGTTCCATTGGTTCAAACCAACGGTGAGTGGATACCACTGCGGATCACTCAACATGATCAGTGGCAAGAAGTAGTTGTTCCAGGTGGACACAATGGAGAACAACAACACCGTAATCAGGCCTGGGCTCAAGAGCCTGACAGCTATTGAGAAGAAGATCCGATACTCGCGAGCTCCATCGAGTCTGGCCGCCTCAAGGATCGAGGTAGGCACTGACTCCGAGGCGTAAATCCAAATCAGGTACAGCCCAAAGGGGTTAATCAGCGATGGCAAGATGACGGCCCACGGAGTGTTTGCCAACCCGATTTGGCTGAACAGCAAGAAGGTTGGGACAGCCAACGCTGTCCCTGGGATGGACAGCGATCCCAGCACAACGAGGAACACCCATTTGCGTCCTGGGAAGTTGAATTTGGCGAGTGCATACCCACCAAGAGCTGCGAGCAAAGTTGCTCCACCGGCTCCAACCACTACGTACAGTGCGGTGTTGGCGAGCCAACGAAGGAAGATTCCGTCCTTGTAGGAGAACACCATTTTGATGTTGTCCCAGAGTGCGAACTCATCTGAGAACCAGAGCCCAAAGCTCGAGAACAGTGAATCCTGAGTTTTGGTTGAGTTAATTACCAGCCAGGTCAGTGGCAGCAGAATGTAAATCACCATGACCACCATCAGCGCGGTCATAAGCCAGGACTTTTTGGTGCGCGAAATNNGCTCTGCACGGTAACGAGAAAGGGTGCTCATCAGCGTTCATCCTTTCGAGTACCAAAGTGTTGAACCGAGTAGGCGATGACCATGGTGAGGACTCCCATGACGAGTGCGACGGTTGCCGAATAGTTGTATTGCTGACCTGAGAACGCCAGGTTGTAGGCATACATGTTTGGCGTGAAGTATGAGGTGACTGAGTTTGGCGCCAGCCCCTTGAGCACGTTGGGCTCGTTGAACAGCTGGAAGCTTCCAATCACCGAGAACACCAGAGCGATGACCATTGATCCACGCAGAGCCGGCAACTTGATGCTTCGGATTACCCACCACTGGTTCGCACCGTCGAGGTTCGCTGCTTCATACAAATCGGATGGGATTGTGCGCAGTGTGGAGTAGAAAATCAGCATGTTGTAGCCGGTGAACGTCCACACTTGGATGTTTGCAATCGCGAACAGAATCAAGCTGCTGATCAACGGTGACGGGATGGAGGTATTGAGATACTCGTTGATGTTTGCGATCAAGCCAAAGCGGTCACCAAAAATGAAGCCCCACATGAGGGTGGCAACCACTGCCGGTACTGCGTAGGGCATGAAGATCACGATGCGGAAGAATCCTGAGGCCCGCAGTCGAGCGGAGTCGATTGCAAGTGCGCACGCCAGTGCCAGCAAGATCATGACTGGAACTTGGATGGCAAAGAACTTGAGGATTCGAACCACGCCGTCCCAGAACTGTGGATCTTGGAACACTCGTGTGTAGTTATCTATGCCTACGAACTGGGTTCCACCAATTAGTTTGGTGTCGAACNNGAAGGCCCAACCAATCCATGAGGGTTTTGATTTCCGCAGGACTCTTTTTGCCTCAACATCACTAGTGAGAGTCACAGTGCGAACCACCTTGATCGCAAATAGTAGGAAGAATCTTGAGATGTTCACGTGAACATCATGGAAAGTACGCTAGCATGTTCACGTGAACATTGACAACGGAGTTCCTACAAATGAGCAATAACAAATTTGTAACGCCGCGAAAATCCCCGGTTTCTCAACAAGATGTTGCCGACCTAGCCGGCGTGTCAAAGCAGACCGTGTCTCGTGTCAGCAATGGAATGACCAACGTTGAAGAAGCCACCCGCGACAAAGTGCTCGCGGTAATGGCACAACTCGGCTACCGTCCCAACAGTGCTGCCCGCGCACTTCGCTCAGGACGCTTCCGTTCCATCGGCGTGATCATGTTCAATCTATCGCNNGCGGGCTACTCCATCACTTTGATGCCGGTAGCAAGCGCAACGCAGCAAGAAGTCTCTGGAGCCTTTTCTAGACTCCATGAACAAGCCGTAGATGGCATCATCATCTTGATCGAAGCTCATATGCTCGATGACTCAGACGTCACACTGCCACCGGGTGTTCCTGTGGTGATCTTAGACTCCAACGCCGACAGCTCCTACACAGTGGTAGATGCTGACCAAGTTCAAGGCGCAAAACTCGCCACCGAACACCTGCTTGCACTTGGACACACCACTGTCACGCACGTTGCGGGACCGCACGAATCATTCTCAGCGGGCCATCGCAGTGTGTCCTGGCGCGAAACGCTCATCGCTCACGGTGCTCCGGTGGAAGAACCACTCGTTGGTGACTGGAGCGTGGAATCCGGCTACCGCCACGGCCAAACACTGGCTCAGCGCCCCGAGGTAACTGCCATCTTCTGCGCCAACGATCAGATGGCATTGGGAGTTCTTAGAGCAATGCACGAGGCCGACCGTAGGGTCCCAGAATCTGTGAGCGTGGTGGGATTCGATGACATGCCTGACTCCGCCGGGTTCTGGCCGCCACTCACCACCGTCCATCAAGACTTTGCAGCTCTGGGGAAACGAACCCTCGAAGCACTCGTACAAGAAATTGAAGGGGGCGCCACCCCTGGGCGCACCATAATTCCCACATTCTTGGTACAACGGAACAGCACCGGACCAGCTCCAAAAAAATAGCACTGTCCCACCCCCCTAGGAAACAGACCACGGGCCCCCATCCTTTGCGCGAAGGATGCGGGCCCGTGTGTTGATTCGGCTGTGCAATCAGCTATTGAGCGTTCCGCTAGGAATGCGTCACTGCAATCACACGCTCATCAGTCAGTGCAATCGGATGGACGCTGCCAGTTAGGTTTACAGAGACAGCCTCGTGAGCTGGACGAGCACTTGTACCAGTCCAGAACACGAACTCCCCTGGTTCAACAACGCGGCGCATATCCCTAGCAGTGAACGCCAAACGTGTTGGCGGAACAGTGAACTCAACAGTCTTAGTCTCACCAGGCTCCAGAGACACTCGTGCGTACCCCACCAGTTGCGCCACTGGACGGGTTACTGATCCCTGTACGTCTCGCACATACAACTGAACAACTTCATCGCCGCTGCGCTCTCCGGTGTTCGAAACACTCATAGTCACAGTGACTGGCTCATGGGTTGCTCCAGCACTTACCTGAGCTTCCGAGTGGCTGAAGCTGGTGTACGAGAGCCCAAACCCATATTCTCGCGCTGGCTGCGNNTCTACGGTTGCGATCCCGTGGCACGCGGCAACGAGACCGGCAGCTTTGCGGATGGGTTTACCCGGCCAGACAGAACACCCGCAATCGCACCAGCACCTTCTTCGCCAGGGAAGAACCCTTGAACAACCGCAGCTGCACTGTCCAACGCCCAGCCCACTACGTATGGCCGTCCAGTCAACAGAACAATGATCACCGGCTTACCTTGCGCAAGCACGTGCTCAGCAAGNNCACCTACAGTGCCTCGCCCGAACAACGCTGACTTGTCACCCAAGACCAGAACCGTCAGGTCTGATTCTTGTGCCAATTCGCCAGCAGCAGCAAAGCCAGAGGTATCTGTAGAGTCAATGTCGCAGCCCAAAGCCACCGAGAAATCAGTCGCCGGAAACTCGGCAGCCAAACCCTCCTTAACGGTTGGGACTTCAATTCCCATTTCGTATCCCTCATGCAGGGAAAGCACGTGGTTTACA
>DFNY01000020.1:5313-10391 GCA_002376595.1 Jonesiaceae bacterium UBA3555
CGTAAAAGCCCCAGTTCAGCCTTCTGTTCCAGAGCCCGCAAGACTGCACGATCTACCAACTCGATGTCGATCTCGCCTGACTCAACACCACGCTTAAGTGGGCCCAAGTAGGCATCACCAGTTGGAAGCTCAATATCCAGTCCAGCTTCCAGAGCCAGGTGCGCAGCTTCGGTCAAATTACCTGCAATTGAGTGCAACTTCTCCAAGAAGGCCACACCAAAGTAGTCAGCCACAACCGTGCCGTCGAAGCCCCAGGTGTCACGAAGCAAACCAGTTAGCAATTCCTTGTTCGAGGCAACCGGGATGCCATCGATTTCGTTGTACGAGTGTNNCAGTGCATGACCGAACGAACCTTGCCGTCGATCACAGCCATCTCGAACGGAGGCAACAACACATCAGCAAGCTCGCGCGGGCCCGCGCTCACTGGCCCAAAGTTACGTCCCGCCTTTGATGCCGAGTACCCCACAAAGTGCTTAAGTGTTGCGTGTACCCCTGCGGACTGCAAGCCTTTAACGTATGCCGTTCCGATTGTGGCTACCTCATAAGGGTCCTCAGCGATGCACTCTTCCACACGTCCCCAGCGGGGGTCTTGGATGACGTCAAGCACCGGAGCCAACCCTTGGTGAATACCCAGAGACTTCATGGACTCACCAATGAGTGCACCCATCTGCTCCACGAGTTCAGGGTTAAACGAAGCGCCCCAAGCCAGCGGCGTTGGGAACGTTGCAGCCTTCCACGCGGACAATCCGGTGAGGCACTCTTCGTGTACCAAAAGCGGAATACCCAAACGAGTTTCGTTGACTACTCGTCGTTGTTCATTCCAAAGCCACTGCGCACGCTCAACGGGATCCACGGGACGGGTACCGTACACCCGAGTCACATGGCCCAACCCGTTGCGGGTTGCATCCTTGAACGTTGAAGCTTCTGCAAACTCGCCTTGCAGTGGCGCCACGGCCTCGCCGTCTCCCTTGTCCCAGAAACCCACAATCTGAGAAAGCTTCTCATCTAGGGTCATCTGCGCCAAGAGCTCGTGCGGGTCAACACTGACCTGCCGTGATGTTTCCGTGCTCATGAGTAACTCCTTTTCCATGGCCGCCGTAAGGCCAGCCAATCGCGCTGCGCAAGGAACTGCGCAAGCACTGCGTGTGCGTAGTGCGCACACAAGAACTGAATCCTGCACCGGCAGGAACGTGGTGCTCAAGGGCTGGCCCGCCCGCTCACGAGGGCGGACCAACCCGAGCACATCGTCGGGAAACTTATCCCTTCACTGCGCCTTGCAGACCCCCAACGATCTTGTTTTGCATAGTGAGGAAGAAGATCAACGCGGGAATCATCGACAACGTGGTGAACGCGAAGACACCCGCCGTATCCGACGAATACTGTGAAGAGAAGTCCGCAACACCCAAAGNNTCCACGAGGAAACAAAAGCAAGAACACCCGTGGTCACCATTCCAGGTGAGGACAGTGGCAACAAGATGCGCAGGAAGAAGCCCACACGGCCCGCCCCGTCTAGGGTGGCTGCCTCTTCAATCTCATTAGGGATGGCCTGCAAGAACGGACGCAGAATCACAATGGTCATGGGCAACTGGAACGCCGCCTGCGGCAACGCAATACCCAGCCAGGTGTTACCCAGAGACAGATCCTTGTTGATCAAAATGAACAGCGGGATGATCGCAACCGATGCCGGGAACAAGAGGCCAGCAACGAAAATCATGTAAATCTTTTCGCGCCATTTGAACTTGAAACGAGCCAACGGGTAGGCGGCCATCATTCCAAAAACAACAACCATTGCCACGGTGAGCAAAGCGATAACTGTGGAGTTCATTGCGTAACGCCAGAAGTTGGCGTCCGTGAGAACCCGGACGTAGTTATCCGTCACCCATGGTGNNTTTGGTACGGAAACCACCCAACACCGCGAAGCTAACCGGCCCCAGCGTGCCACACACAAGGATTAGCGCAACCAAATACGTCAGTGGGCCAGCCTTGTGGCCCGAAGAATTGCGTCCGGCCAGCAACGACTTCTTCTTTTTGCTAGTAGGCATATCGAGTGAGTCAAGAGTTGCAGTGCTCATCGCTGGACCTTCTTCTTACGAGGTTCAAAATCAGGGTTGTCGCGGCGCAACACGAAGCGCTGATAAACCAAAGCCAGAACCAAGGCGATTACGAACAAGATGACCGATGCAGCAGAGGCAATACCGAAGTTGGAACGCTTAGTGCCCTCAGTAATCAGGAATGTCACCATCGTGGTGGTGGAGTTAGCCGGACCGCCCTTGGTCATGATCCAGACCATGTCAAAGAGCTGCAACGAGCCAACCATGGACAAAAAGATCCAGGTACGAAGCGTTGGACCCAGCAGCGGAATGGTCACGCGGAACTGAGTCTGCCACCACGAAGCTCCATCAATCTGAGCGGCTTCGTTGAGTTCTTCCGGAACACCTTGCAAGCCGGCGAGGAACAAGATCACTGCAAAGCCGAGATACTTCCAAGTAAGCACCACCATCACAGTCCACAACGCGTACTTGGGATCACCCAAGAACCCCTGTGCCGGACCGGAAATGCCAATCGAGGCAAGGATGGTGTCAATAGCGCCGTACTTTGGCTGGAGCAGTTGGAACCAGACCACGGACACAATAACTTCAGCCAAGATGTATGGCACAAAGACAATGGTGCGCAGAAGTCCGCGCCCCCACATCTTGCGGTTAAGCAGGAGCGCAATACCCAAGCCCAACGGCAGCTGCATCAGAACCGAGACAACCACAATGAACAGGTTGTGCCCTAGCGCACCCTGGAAGACCTCATTGCTGAGGACCGTGATGTAGTTTTGGAAACCAACAAAATCTACAAGAGGGCCAAAGCCCTTCCATTTGTAGAGGGAGAATTGCACGGCCCTAATGATTGGCCACACAACAAAGAACAGGAATATCAGAAGTGCTGGGGCAATGAATATCGTTGCCTCGATCGCCATACGGCGCTTATCGGAACTCTTGCGACGATCATTACCCCGGCCGGCCACCGGGGACTCTACGTCCCCGGTGTGCTCGGCGGAGCGGGTCGTCGCAGACATTGCATCAATTGACGATGCTG
Source organism: Jonesiaceae bacterium UBA3555 (assembly GCA_002376595.1). GTDB lineage: Bacteria > Actinomycetota > Actinomycetes > Actinomycetales > Cellulomonadaceae > Timonella. The sequence goes on from DFNY01000020.1 coordinate 8,398, forward strand.
TAGTCATGTCTGCCACGGGTTAACTCACTTTTCTGCGTCGGCTGCCGCTTGCGTCTTTGCAACGATGTCGGCTGCGGTTGCTTGACCTGCGAATACGAGTGCGATCTCGTCATTCATTGCGCCACCGATCGAAGTACCGAATGCGGTGTCAAAGTACAGCTGGATGAATGGTGCAGAGTCACGGACCTTCAAGAGGTCTGCTAGTGCTGGGTCGGCTACTGCTGAGGAAGCTGCAGGGTTGGTTGGGAGGCCCATTCCAAGCTCTGCGAATCCGGTCTGCACCTCGTCCGAGAGCAAGTACTGAACGAATTCAACTGCTGCGTCTGGAGCGTCAGCGGCAACAGACCACGCGTCTCCACCACCGANNGGTCACCCTTGCCACCTTCGATAGCTGGGAATGCGAACCAACCGGTGTCGTCGCCCAAGCCCTTGTTGTCTTCGGTGAGTCCCTGCATAACACCTGGCTCCCAGTGACCTGCGAGCTCCATTGCTACCTTGCCGGTGGCAAGGAGGCCGGATGCCGAGGTTGGGCCGGACTGTGCAGGAGTGGACAGGAATCCAGCGTTGAATGGCTGCTTAGCAACGATGTTCTCAAGGTCGGTTCCGGCCTTGGTGAAGCACTCGTCTTGGAAGTCGAGTGAGGTCACAGCTGACTGCAGAACATCCTGGGAGCACTCGCGCAAGGCGGTGTAGTACCAGTAGTGAGCTGCTGGCCACTTGTCACCAGCACCTACGGAAACTGGCTCAATTCCAGCTGCCTTCAGTTTGTCTACTGCATCATAGAACTCGGTCATGGTGGTTGGTGCGGTTTCGATACCGGCTTCGGTGAACAGAGCCTTGTTGTACCAGAAACCAACTACACCCATGGAGAACGGAAGACCGTAGGTCTTACCGTCTACCTGCCAACCAGCAACGTTTCCACCGAGTTTGTCGATGGTGTCCTTGGCAGCTTCCGAGAGGTCTTTGGTGAGGCCCGCGGATACGTGGTCAGCGAGCTCGCCGCCACCACGTTCCATGTAGATGTCTGGGAGGTCACCGGACTGGAAGGCTGCTTCCAACTTGGTTCCCATGTCTTCGTGCTGAAGGGCTTCAACCTGAATCTTGACACCTGGGTTAGCTGCTTCGAACTTAGCTACGACGTCTTCGTAGTACTTCTTGCCAGGGTCGGTGTTGGAGTTGTGCCACCAGGTGATGGTTTGGTCTCCGTCTGACTTGTTGGTGTCAGTGTCGGAGGAGCAGGCTGCGGCGAACATCGAGAGCGCTGCGGCTACTGCCATTCCTTTGATCCACTTGCTGTTACGCATTTTGAATCTCCTCGTCGTTGAGTGATGTAGCAACAAATATAGGGGGGTGAAAAGCATCTAGTCAAACGTTATCGGTAACGTTTTCGATAACGTTATCGTAAATACTTGTTGAATGTACCTATACTTGACCTGTGAACACAATGGCTCGGGTAACCATGGCAGACGTCGCACACGCGGCGGGCGTGTCGGTTGCCACCGTTTCTAAGGTCGTCAACAACAAGGACGGCATATCCGAAGCTCGCACCGCACACGTCAAAAAAGTGATTGCGGAGATGGGCTACGAAGCGTCCCTAGGCGCGCAATCACTACGATCGCGCAGCACAGGCGTGATTGGCATACTCGTGGCCGAGTTCGAGCCGTTCTCTGCCGAATTGCTCAAGGGCGCATCAACAGCCATCAAGAAGAGCGAATACGAACTTCTGGCATACTCCGGAAAATCCGGATCAAGCAACGAACCAGGCTGGGAACGCAGACACCTATCTAGGCTTTCCGGCACTCTCATTGATGGCGCAGTGATTGTTACTCCAAGCGGCACCGAAACCGTCTTTCCCATCCCCGTAGTGGCCATTGACCCACACCTAGACACCGACGCACTGCCAACCGTGCGATGCAACAGTTACGACGGTGCGTTCAGAGCCGTGGATTACCTCATTGGCATGGGCCACACAAAGATTGGATTCATTGCCGGAC
>DFNY01000020.1:10406-17361 GCA_002376595.1 Jonesiaceae bacterium UBA3555
CNNNNCCTGAACGCGAACTGGGCTACCGCGACGCACTGCTCAACGCTGGCATCGAAGTCAAAGAACACTACATTGGCAAGGGCGACTACCTGGCCGAATTCTCCCAAGCTCCAGCGCGAGAAATGCTCGAAGCCACAGACCGACCAACCGCGATCTTCGCAGCCAACGACCTCTCCGCCATCGGAGTCATCGAAGCAGCCGAAGACACAGGCCTCAGCGTGCCCAAAGACCTCTCCGTTATCGGATTCGACAACGTCCCCGACGCTGCTTTGTTCCGGATTCCACTGACCACCATGGCCCAACCACTGGCGGAAATGGGCGGAATAGCGTTGCGCATGCTAGAGCAGCTCATTGCCGGGAACGAAGTCACCACACCCGTGATCATGCCGGTTGAACTAGTGGAACGCGAGTCCTGCGCGCCACCGGCCTCGGAATAGCCGAGGCTCTTAGGCACCGCTTGCCGGGGCCACGCCACCGGCGTCGGCCTAGCGCGCCCCGGTGAACCCCCACAGGCTTATCTCCCCGGACCTAGCCGAAGTTCTTTCCCTCGCCACGATAGGTCTGCGCTGAGCCAACTATTTGTGTGCCGTCAAACAGGTAGGTCTGGTTGAAGCGTTCCATTTGCTCTCCTGCTTTGGCATGTCGCAGCCAGATGCGATCACCAATTCGTGGCACCGCTGCCCCGCGCCTAATTTGGAACCGGGTTTGCACTTCTCCAACGCCCTCGTTGTGGGTGAGTTTGAGGGTTGCGTTCACCGGCTTGGGTTGTCTGCTGACAGCGACTTGTCCGGATGCCATGTAGCCTCCAGCGAATGCGGTGACGATGTTTGGTCGTGGCGCGCGGACCACGTCCACTCCGAAGTATGCGCTTGGCCGAAGCCCTAGTCCTCGGTAGCCGTCAAAGAGGCTTGGGTGATAGAGCCCTGATCCGGCGGTTACTTCGGTGACTTCGTCAGCGTCTTGGTAGTGGGAAATTGATCCGGTGCCACCGGCATTCACTAGTTGCAGTGGGCCACATGTGGACGTCAGCAGCTGTGTAATTTCTTTCCTGCGTGCGCTCAATACGGACCGCGAGAGCCGCTTCATAGTGCGCAACGCAAACGAAGTGTCCGGCAGCCCTGCGATTTGTGCGTCGTAGAACATTGCACCAACCACTGTGCTTGAACGTAGATGCTCGGTGCGGTTGAGCAGCGAGCGCACGTCCTGCGCGGTGTAGAGGTTTGAGCGTCGCACCCCTACATGGATTGGGTGACTGGTACGAGAGAAGATTCGCAAGGATGAGTCAATGTCTAGTGCCACTTTGATGGGCGCTATTGGACTGGTCTGTTCGAGGATTTCGAAGTGCTCGAGGCAATCTACTATGAGCACGATTTCTGCGAGCGCCTTGGAGTTGCTGGCGAGTTGGTCAAGCGCCGCACGGTCTACGCAGGGGTAAGCAACCAGGATGTCTGTGTGTCCCAAGTCCACTAGCCATAGCGCTTCTGGCAGGGAGTAGCACATGAGGCCTTGGTATCCGGGTAACGCCAGTGCGCGGTCGATGAGGGTGCGGTTGCGCACCGACTTGGTTGCGATTCTGATGGGCTTTCCGTGGGCTCGCGTTGCTAGGGTGCGCGCGTTTGCATCGAACACGCTCAGATCAACAACGGACACCGGAGCACTGATTCCGTGTGTGGCGGCGGTGAGTGCGCTGGTTATTTCGGTGTTGGTCTCAGACTCTTGAAATTCACCCATATGGTGAGTTTATCCACTAGTTAGCCCTGATCACACTAGACTGACCAACATGGCATCGTTTCGATTCAACAGCAGCGCATCACGCGACCGCACCACTAGCGAATTGAACAACTCCACGCGATGGAGCAATACGTGGACAAACTGGGCCGGAAACGTTACTAGCCGCCCGTTGTCCACTCAGACCCCGCCCGACCCTATGGCCCTGCACCGCATTGTGGATCGAGCGGTGGCTCAAGGTGGGACGGTGCGAGTAGTGGGCGCTGGTCACTCGTTCACGCCGGCTGCTGCCACCAACGGCATTCAGGTATCCCTTGATAATTTTGACCAGCTTGAGTCGATTGAGCCTATCGCTGATTCGAATGGCGATCACCTAGTCACCGTGGGCGCGGGAATCAGGCTACATGCTTTGAACCAGTTGCTGGCCCAGCACGGTCTGGCAATGCCGAACCTCGGAGACATTGATCAGCAATCTGTGGCCGGTGCCTTAGGTACAGGCACCCACGGCACAGGTGCGAAACTCACCGGGTTGGCTGCCCAAGTACGTGGCATGCGCATTCTCTTGGCGTCTGGGGAAGTCGTTGAGACCTCGGCTAGTAAGAACCCCACGCTCTTTGCTGCTGCACGTGTGAGCCTAGGCGCTCTTGGAATTGTTCTAGCAGTGACTCTCCGTTGCGTTCCCGCGTTCCTTCTCCACGCCAAAGAAACTCCCATGGCGCTTGGTGAGGTATTTGAGAATTTGGAAGGCGAGGACAACTTTGCAGATTCCAACGATCACTTCGAGTTCTACTGGTTCCCTGGAACTGCAGGGACTCTAGCTAAGTTCAACAACCGGGTACCTGAAGGCACCCTGGCGTCCAGGGAGCAACTTTCCCCGGCTGCTTCGGTTGCGCACAATGCCCGGTTCTGGGTGGACGACGAGTTGCTTTCCAATGGAGTTTTCCAGCTCACAAACTCGTTGTCTGCACGTATTCCTGCACTGACTAACCCCCTGAATGCGCTGGCTTCCAAAGCGCTTTCTCCGCGTGAATACACCGCCCCTTCCCATGAAGTGTTCATTTCACCACGNNTTCGTGGAGATGGAATATGCCATTCCCCGCGAGGCTTTAAAGGACACACTGCGTGAGTTCATGAAGGTGGCTAACCGTCGAGATTTGGCAGTGCAGTTCCCTATTGAGGTGCGGTTTGCGGCGGCCGATGACGTCTGGCTCTCCACTGCCCATGAGCGAGACAGCGCCTACATCGCAGTCCATCAGTATCAGCGCAGTCCCTACACCGAGTACTTCGATGCGGCTGAAGCAATTTTCCGCGCGGCAGGCGGCAGACCACACTGGGGCAAGATGCACTCACTCGCAGCCTCAGATCTCTCACCACTGTATCCGCGCTTTGATGAGTTTGTTCAACTGCGGCAGCAGTTGGACCCACGTGGAGTGTTCTCGAATTACTACACCAATCACGTTTTTGGCGGACTGTGATGTGGGCTTTGCATGCCTAGAGTCGGTTTGTCCCGTGAGAAGTTGATTGCCTCAGCAATGGCTTTGGCCGATGAGCAGGGCCTTGCTGCGGTTTCAATGCATTCGTTGGCTCGCAGTTATGGTGTGGCGGCTCCAAGCATGTACAAACATGTCCGCAATCTTGAAGACCTCCAGCAAGCAATTGCCACGGAATCTCTGACGTTGATGGAGCATTCGTTGCGATCCAGTGCGGGAAGTTTGACCTCTCTGGCTCGCGCGTATCGTGCATTTGCGCTCGACCACCCCGGCTTGTATGAGACCACTGCGCTTCCTCATTTGTTCACAAATGAGCGGGCTTTGGCCGCTTCAAATTCGATTATTGCGATGATTGCTTCGGCTTTGCCGCACACTTTGCTTCCCGACGATGTGGTCAACCAGGTGCGTATTGTGCGTTCTGCACTTCACGGCTTTGTCACGTTGGAGCGTAACGGCGGGTTTGGCACAGAGGCGTCGTTGGAAAAGTCTTTTGACGAGTTGTGCGCCACCCTTGAGTTGGTCACAACGTTAGCTGGTGTTGCTACGCGCCCTAAGGTTCCTACTGCGGGTGACGTGCCCGATCAGGTGCGTGGCGGAGCTCAGGGTCCGCAGCAGGGCATGCTTCAGCTTTAGCGTGCCGCGGCACTGGCCGATTCGTGGACTGTGATGAAGGCAGACATGATCAGGGCAGACATACAGAGCGGAACAGTCCACGTGGACAACTAGAGCGGCACAACCAGTGCAGTTGCGATCGCAGCTAACCCTTCGTCACGTCCTGCGAATCCGAGCGCGTCCGTGGTCGTGGCAGAGATACGTACTACAGCGCCGGCTGCCTGCGACATTCGTTCTTGCATGAGGTCACGTACGGGTCCAACTTTGGGTCGGTTGCCAATGACTTGAACAGCAATGTTCCCAATTTCAAATCCAGCGTCGCGCACACGACAGGCGGCTTCCGCTAGAAGGACGGCGCCTGCGGCCCCAGCCCATTGGGGCTCTGAGGTTCCAAAGTTCGAGCCGAGGTCCCCCAGTCCCGCCGCGCTAAAGAGCGCATCGGNNGTCGGAGTGGCCTTCCAAAGGGCGTTCGCCTGGGAAGTGAACGCCACCAAGCCACATTTCACGTGTGGAACCAGCCTGAGCAAAAGCGTGGACATCACTTCCGATTCCCACCAATGGCATCTTCATAACAGATTCCTACTTTCCGTTCTGTTCCGCGTAAAGGACCCGCGCTACTGCAAGGTCTCGCGGAGTAGTTACCTTTGCTGCGAGGTCGTCGCCACTCACGCACCACACAGTTTCACCGGCCCACTGCGCAATGGTGGAGTCGTCGGTGGCCGCGTGTTTCTCATATAACCCACGTGCAGCGAACTCTTGGTGTGCATGCCACAGGGTGGACCACGCAAAGCCTTGCGGAGTCTGCACTGTCCGCATGCTGCTCCGGTCTACCGAACCAATGACGTGCTCGGTGTGATCTGGGCTGCTGGCCACTTGTTTGAGCGTGTCAGTTACTTCGAGTGTAGGGATCACCGCTTGCTTCGTCTCATTTACTGCGTTAGCCACACGTTGCATCATGGCCGTGGGGGCCAATGCGCGCGCGGCATCGTGAACGAACACCACGTCCTTGGCACCGGTGCCAAAACCATGCCTCTCCAGTTCCTTCAAACCCTGGAACACAGATTCTTGCCTGGATACTCCGCCCTCGACCACAGCCGCTGGAACGGAAGCAACCAAACGCTCAACTAGTGTTTGGTACNNTTTCTGCAATGCCATCCAATTGGGCCACATGCCGCAACGCAACAGCGAGAATACTGGAATCGTCGGCAAGCTGGCCACCATGGGACAAAGGCACCAAAGCCTTTGGCGCACCGTACCCCAATCTGCTACCAGACCCAGCGGCGGTCAACACAACCGCAATATTGTTCGCTCCCTCAACGGGGCCCAAAACGTCACTCACAGCAACAACACTACTTGGAAAAAGGCCAATGCCCGCCCAACCGCCCCTATCGGGGCTACTGAGCGGGCATTCACATCTGACCTAAAGGGAACGGACCTTGACCTTGTCAGTCTGCAGTACCGAGGTGGCATGGCCGTTCTTGCGAAGCACAACGCGAGCCCAGATTTTCTCGTCGACATCTTGGAAGTCCGCGGTGTAGCTCAGCGAACGAGCACCAGAGATCTGGTTCTTTCCGCGCATCCACTGGATCTCGATCGCGTCAGGCTTAGGCAAGATGAAATCGGATTCCAGATTCGCGATTCGCAAGGTGCCGCCAATGACGGCCTTGCCTTTGACCTCGAGTGGCTCGCCCAAATACTCGGGCGCATCGCNNAGACGCTTCAACGAGGACAGCCAGTTCGCGGCCGCGCATGTCTTTGGTGACCTTGAGTTTTGGCTTAGTAGCACCCTCAATGATCTTGCCGTTCAGTGTCCACTGGTAACTCAATGTGTCTGCAACCGGCGCGAAATGACGTGCCTTGGCTTTCACCCAAGCGGTCTCTCCAACCCTAGGGTCGCTCACCGAGATGGAGACGTTATCCCGAAGTTCGAAAGCCTTACCTTGCCCGATCCAACCTGCATTGATTCGTTTGGTCAATGAATCAGCGCCAGAAACATGAGCTGTGATTTCCACGCTCAACACAGATCCGTGGCTGGACTGCGGAGGCGTGAATTGTGCGGTGAAGAACGGTTGGGTCACCGAGCGAGGCCCTTCAACGCCGCCCTCTTCAACTTTGGTCTCCGCAAAGACGCCCTCTGCCGAGCTACCACCAGCAGAATTGGAGTCAACCTCAGAAGCAGCAGATNNCAGCCAAGTCAACCAACGCATCGAGTTCAGACTCTAGCGGCAGACCAGAACCAACATTTGCGGAGGCAAACTCTAGAAAAGCCGCCAACTCCGAAGGCGCTGGTGGTTCTGCGGAAGAATCGGAGGTAAAGTCCACCACCGTCACGCCACCGACGGTGTCCGCCTTAGCATTACCAAAAAGGACTTCAGCTAAGAACCCAGGGATCTTCGGTTGCGTCTCTTCTTGAGGTACAGCGCTGCGGGCGGCTTCATCGCGTTCCAGAAGCTCCAGTTCCAATGAACTGGTCAGCGTGCGTGCAACGATGCCTTCTTGGGAATATACCTCGACGCCATCGATGAGCCACGTGACGTCCAACGAATCTACGGGTGTACTGAACGCTGCGTGATCTACAAAAAGGTGCACCGGAGCAAACTCAGTAATTCCATTGGGAGGGACATCAGACTCGCCAGGTTCCTTACTGCCCACAATCGCCACAAACTGAGGATCAAAGGTAGGGGCAGGAGCAAGAACAACTGGACCGCACTCAATGGTGACTTCCAAAGGACGCATGTCCTGGCCGGCAAAAGTCGCCGTAGCACTCAGGGTTGTTCCCAAGTCCTCTGGCTGCACGTGATATTGCGGGCCTACAAAACCGTTAGACCACACCACTGTGAGGTCACCGGCTTCAGGCGAGACACTGCGCTCAGACAGTTCAATTCGTAGTTCTTGCCCTACCAGCACGCGGCGTCCGACGGTACCCGAGGTGGCATCAATAGGGTTGCTGGTTGTTCCGGACTGCTGCGCTGACTGACCAGGGCGCCCCAGATCAACAACATTTTTGAGGTCAACCATGAGGCTGAATACGCCTTGGCCACCCTCCTGCATGGAATTGAAGAGGGTGTCGGATTCATAACCATCAAACTGCGAGGTCACGTTCAAAACTCCAATGGGAATGTGCG
>DFNY01000020.1:17395-18943 GCA_002376595.1 Jonesiaceae bacterium UBA3555
TTAAGACAACGTCTTTGAGGCAAGGTGCCTATGACAACGCCAGCCGCTTGGTGCATATTCCCCAGATGGGAAGGCTCCAAGCGGCTGGCGTGGTAAAACGTAAAAACTAGCCGGCGAGTACTTCGTCTAGCAGTGCTTCGGCCTTATCTTCTTCGGTGCGCTCCGCTAGAGCAAGCTCCGAAACCAGAATTTGGCGGGCACGTGCAAGCATTCGCTTTTCACCAGCGGACAAACCGCGGTCGGTGTCTCGGCGGGAAAGATCGCGCACGACTTCAGCAACCTTGATGACATCGCCTGAGGCGATCTTCTCAACGTTGGCCTTGTAACGGCGTGACCAGTTAGTTGGCTCTTCGGTGTAAGGCGCACGAAGCACCTCAAATACCTCGTCCAAACCTTCTTTACCTACAACATCGCGGACACCAACGAGATCAACGTTCTCGGCTGGTACCTCAATAGTCAGGTCGCCCTGAGCTACGCGTAGTTTCAAATAAGTTCTCTCGACGCCCCGGATGGTTCGCGTCTTGATCTCTTCGATAAGAGCGGCTCCGTGGTGCGGGTAGACGACGGTCTCCCCTACTGTGAACGACATCAGCGGTTGTCCCCTTTCGCTGGGAACAATTCTATCATGGGCGCTCCGCGCCAAAATGGAGTAATCTTGCACATCGCGCACACCCAAGTCAAGTTACAACACCGCCTGAACACCTAAAGTGTCGCACTTCATAGGGTCCTAATGCGCGTAAATACACGGTTTCACAGCGCACCCTATAGAATCAGATCGGTATAGTTGCACATCATCGTGGCCGACCCTGGTTTCTCTGAGCGCATAAGTTTGCTCGAAACTAAATGGCCGAGAATTGCTGCTTCGTTCCGTCCCGCGATCGCCCGAGCGATCAACACTCGTGCTTTGGAGCTTTACATGTTTAGCAATCTTCGTACTCGCCGCTCGGCGCGCACCATCAGCAGCGCACTTTTGGCCGGCGGGCTCGCACTCGGTGTCGCAGCATGCGCACCAGCCACCACCGACCTGTTCTACGCAGCCTCGGACGGCACCCGCGTGCAACTCGAATCAGGCACCCTTGAAGCNNATCTCTGGTCCATCCGGCGACGCACAGCTCGTCGGCGCGCTTGTGAACAAAACCAACGCCGACCAGACCGCCACCTTGGTAGCCGAAGACGGCTCCATCGACATCCAGGTTGACCTCGCAGCACACAAGACCCTGAACTTGTTCACCGAAGGCACCGATGGCGCTGAACTGTCCAACTTCACCGCCGCCCCAGGCTCCACCCTCTCCGTACAGCTGACCGACGGCGCTGGAGACACCGCCGAGCTGCACGTGCCAATCATGGATGGCTCACTTCCTGAATACTCCGAGTACTCAAAGTAGCCTCACACATTTCACAACCATGCCCGCACTTCTCGCTGGAAGTGCGGGCATCGTCGTAAAGGCACTTATGGCCCCGTGGGGGGCCAACAAAGCGAGATGGGACAGACCCTGCACTGAGTCTGTCCCATCCCTGTGTGAACGACGCTTCGGCCCTACCCGAAGC
>DFNY01000145.1:0-3667 GCA_002376595.1 Jonesiaceae bacterium UBA3555
CTTCTTCAACCATATCTTGCAGTGACTGGCCGTGGTCGCAGGCAATTTCGAGTTAACGTGCGTTAACCGTGTGACGTGGCGAAGATCGCGCCGACTTCACGTCACCAAAACCGCGCTCACCATACGCGCACCCCACCATACGCGCACCCCACCAAAAGCACACCTAACCAAAGCCGTGGCTCACTAGGTGTGCGCCCTGCCAAATGCGCGACTTCCCAAAGCCGCACCCCACCAAAGCCGCGCCTAACCAAAACCGTGGCTACAAGATTTCGCCGTCCACGTACAGCCAGCGCCCACCACGGATTTCAAACTGGGAGATTTCTTCCAAACTATCCCGCTGGATTCCGTACTTGTAGTGCGCCATGAAGTGCACCGTTCCTTTTCCGCCCTCTGAACCCGGTGCGGCAAGAATCCGCAAACGGGTCCACGTCTGTGCTGGGTCGAGTTCGAGATCTTTAGGGCAGGTTTCATCCGCCCAGGTCCAGCGCAGATATTGCTCTAAACCGAGCGCGAAAGCCGAGTACCGCGAGCGCATTAGCGCCTCAGGTGAGGGCGCATGCGCGAGTCCCGCGTGCAGCGGCCCACAGCAGATGCCGTAGGCGTGCGTGCTCCCGCAGGGGCAGCCTTGCTCTGGATGCTGAAGGGGTTGTGCTTGAGGAAATGCGGGAGCGTTTGGGTCTAGTTCGAACGAAGTGGCAGCCATTCCAAAACTTTCTGAATTTCGGTGTCCCAGTATCCCCATTCATGATCTCCAGGGTTGTGGAGATCAGAGGTGAGGTTGAAGCCGCGTTCTTGCGCAACCCGTTCGAATTCGAGGTTCTCGTTGTAGAGGAAGTCCTCGGTTCCGCACACTTGGTAGAGCGGAGGAACAAGGGTTGGGTCCTTGTGTTCCAGCTGGTAGATGAGGTCGTCCATGCCGCCATCGGGTCCTTCTGGTGGCCAGAGGTGTCGCAGTTCTGATCGGAGCATTCGGGCTNNCGCGCATATCCAGTGCTCCGGAGAGCGATGCGGCTGCAGCGAACTTGTGCGGGGCGTGGAGAGCAAGCTTGAACGCCCCAAATCCACCCATGGACAGCCCCGCCACGAACGTGTCTTCAGGTTTGCTGGACACATTGAACATGCGTGGGATGAGCGTTGGAAGTTCTTCTGAGATGAAGGTCCAGTAGTCCTGACCGTAATGCTCGTTTGAGTAGAACGATCTACCTACTTTGGGCATGACCACGGCCAACCCCAAAGGGGCCACGTAACGTTCGATCGAGGTGCGTCTCAGCCAGATTGAGTCGTCATCGCTGAGCCCGTGGAGTAGATAAAGGACCTGCGGCTTGCCATCACCTTGAACTGTCTCCATCCCGATTTGTCCGGTCGCCGATTCTGGCAGGATGACGGTCATTGTTGTTGATTCGCGGAGCGCTTCGGAGAAGAAGCGGCAGTTGAGCAACGCCACGATGGTCCTTTCATGGGTGAGGCACGGCATTTCCTATTGTGGGGCATGATCAGCTTTTGTTAGGCCGCCACGCGCCTCACTCGGGCCTATCTCCACACTATTCACGGAGCGTCAATGCGGCACGGGCCGAACAGGCAGTTGGCCCTGCTTGCCTTCCACCCAACTCGGGTTGCTCACTGGGTGGGACGGTTGGGCTGAATCGTCAGCCATGTTTTGTTTATCTGCTGGATTTTTTCGCTTAATGTTCGGCGCGATTCCGCGGATTTCGCAACTATTCTCACAGGGCCTAGGCATTTTGCCCCAGACAAACTGCTTCAACTGAACTAGTTTTGAAGTGATAGACATCACTCGTACTTGAGGGAAGGTGCCACGTGGCAACCGTATNNAAGAAACGCTTTCCATAATCGATCGCTGGTGGCGCACCGCCAACTACCTTTCGGTAGGCCAGATCTACCTGCTGGATAACCCATTACTTCGCACTCCTCTAACCCGCGAAGACGTCAAGCCCCGCCTCCTTGGCCACTGGGGAACAACTCCCGGACTCACCTTCCTGTACGCGCACCTGAACCGCGTAATCAAGGAGCGCAACCAGTCCACTTTGTATGTCACTGGGCCTGGGCACGGTGGGCCTGGTTTGGTTGCGGCCTCCTATTTGGATGGCACATACACCCAAACGTATTCGGACATCACCGAGGACACTGAGGGTCTTCGGAAACTCTTCAAGCAGTTCTCGTTCCCGGGCGGCATTCCGTCGCACGTGGCCCCTGAAACTCCAGGGTCCATCCATGAGGGCGGCGAACTCGGGTACGCACTTTCGCATGCTTATGGTGCAGCTTTTGACAATCCGGATCTGTTGGTTGCTGCGGTGGTGGGTGATGGTGAAGCTGAGACTGGCCCGTTGGCAACGAGTTGGCACTCGAACAAGTTTGTGAACCCGGCGTTGGACGGCACCGTTCTGCCTATCCTTCACCTCAACGGCTACAAGATTGCTAACCCCACAGTGCTTGACCGCATCAGCCATGACGAGCTCGAAGCGCTCATGGTTGGTTACGGTCACAAGCCGTTCTTCTTTGAGGGCGGGTACGACGAATCCGAAGACATCATGTCGGTTCACGGTCGTTTTGCCGAGCTCCTTAACGAGGTATTCGACGAAATCGACGCCATCAAGCAGCGCGCTGCCGATGGCGACGAGTCCCGTCCTATGTGGCCGATGATTGTGTTCCGCACTCCAAAGGGTTGGAGTGGTCCGGCCGAGATTGACGGAAAGAAGACCACTGGTTCATGGCGTGCACACCAGGTGCCGCTGGCTAACGCCCGCGACACTGAAGAGCACCTCAATGATTTGCGTAGCTGGCTTGAGTCCTACAAACCGGAAGAGCTTTTCGACGAGTCCGGCAGGATCGCTGAAGACATCCGTTCGCTGACCCCACCAGGGGATTTGCGCATGAGCGCAAACCCACACGCAAATGGCGGTTTGTTGCTGAAGGAACTTCGCCTTCCGCCTATCGAAGACTTTGCCGTAGACGTTCCGGTTCCGGCTTCTGGTCTCACCGAAGCACCACGCGTTTTGGGTCAGTATCTGACTGAAGTTATTCGCAGAAACCCAGACAATTTCCGTATTTTTGGTCCAGACGAAACAGCCTCGAACCGTTTGCAAGCAGTCTTTGAAGTGACTGACAAGCAGTGGAATGCAGAGTTCTTTGGCCCTGAAGTTGATGAGCACATGTCTAGGGTTGGCCGAGTCATGGAGATGCTTTCCGAGCACCAGTGCCAAGCATGGCTGGAAGGCTACCTACTCACTGGCCGTCACGGTCTGATGAGCTCGTATGAAGCGTTCATTCACATCATTGACTCGATGTTCAACCAGCATGCCAAGTGGCTCAAGGTAACCAATGACATTCCGTGGCGCCGTCCTATCGCATCGCTGAACTACCTGCTTTCTTCGCACGTGTGGCGCCAAGACCACAACGGCTTCTCACACCAGGATCCAGGCTTCATTGACCACGTTGTGAACAAGAAGGCTGAAGTAGTACGTNNCCAGTACGTCAACGTGGTGGTGGCTGGAAAACAACCTGCGCCGAACTTTCTCACCATGGACCAAGCGAAAGCCCATTGTGAACGCGGCTTGGGCATCTGGGATTGGGCCGGAACCGAAACAGCCGGCGAAGACCCAGATGTTGTGCTCGCTTGTGCAGGGGATGTTCCAACCCTTGAGGTACTCGC
>DFNY01000145.1:3674-3894 GCA_002376595.1 Jonesiaceae bacterium UBA3555
GGCGGATATCTTGAGGCAGGAGCTTCCACAGCTCAAGGTTCGTGTTGTCAACGTTGTTGACCTGATGCGTTTGCAAGACGAGAAGGAACACCCACACGGACTCTCGGACCGCGACTTTGACACCATCTTCACCGATGACAAGCCTGTGATCTTCGCCTACCACGGTTACCCATGGCTTATTCACCGGCTCACCTACCGTCGCAATGGCCATGACAACCTA
>DFNY01000145.1:3919-5020 GCA_002376595.1 Jonesiaceae bacterium UBA3555
TATTGATGTGATTGATCGTGTGCCAACTTTGGGTTCAAAGTACGCTGGCCTGCGCCAAAAGATGCAAGACGCACGCATTGAGGCTCGCGAGTACACCCGTTCACACGGCGAGGACATCCCAACCGTGCGCGATTGGGTCTGGCCTGATGCTGCTGACGCAGCCGATTCGTCGGAAGTCGCGGCAACCCTCTCAACTGGTGGCGACAACGAATAAGTAGGTCGCATTTCACACCGACGCAGGTGGTGGGGACTCCCACCACCTGCGTTCTTGTGACCAGCAAACGCACCACGAGCGCATCAGCGTGTGCGCCTCTAGACTTGTCACACATGTCGCAGGAGGTCAACGTGGTTCCGCAGCCTTTCACGCAAAACACCCCAGTTCGCGCACACCTGCGAGCGCCTGCCTCAGATTGCCAAGTACACCTGAGTGCGCGAGGACACTCGACTCATGGGGTGCTGGTCGCTATCTCAGTCGGCCTCATCTCAGCTCTCGCTTTGTCCGGATGCTCTGATGGCAACAATTCTGATCCTTCACCTTCTACGGTGAGCGTTTCATCGGCTTCACCAAGCACTAGCACTGAAACCGAAGCCAGCAGTTTGGAACCGAATCCGGAACCAGATCCTGCGGCTCCTTCACTCGAGGATAAGGAACACCGCGTCATAGCTACTGACCTCGCTGCTCCTTGGTCGGTTGTGGAAATCAAGAATCCAGATACGTCTGAGGTCAGTCACATAGTGAGTTTGCGGGACAGCGGTCAGATCGTGCACGTTGGGGGCGACCGCACAACGACTGTGCTTGCCACACTGCCGGGGGTGGTCCATTCCAGCGAAGATGGGCTCCTTGGCCTTGCATACCACCCAGATTTTGGGCTCTATGCCTACTTCAGCACCACCCAAGACAACAGGATCGTGGTCATAGACCTCACCTGGGATGGCGCAGTTCCGAAACTAACCGAACCCGAACCCATCCTTACCGGAATTGAACACGCAGCCACACACAACGGTGGAAGGATTGCATTTGGACCCGATGGCAAGCTCTATGCCACAACTGGTGACGCTCGTGAGGACCACGCTTTCCGTGGACCTTCCGATACCGTGCGC
>DFNY01000145.1:5043-5429 GCA_002376595.1 Jonesiaceae bacterium UBA3555
AAAGGCGGGAACTACGGCTGGCCGCATGTCGAAGGAATAGCCAATAACAGCAACTACATTGACCCGATAGCCCAATGGGAAACCTCAGATGCGAGTCCAAGCGGAATAGCCATTGCCAACGACCGCGTCTATATTGCGAATCTGCGTGGCCGATCCTTGAGGTGGGTGGACCTTACCGATCCCACCAAGCAAGGAGACCAATTGGCTCAGTCGTTTGGCAGAATCCGTGACGTCACCGTGAGTAGCAACGGGACGCTGCTAGTGCTCACAAATAACACCGACGGGCGTGGTGATCCACTTCCTGAAGATGACCATCTGCTTGAGGTTGGTCTAGCTGACTAATTTGTATGCTGGTGGTGCTAGCTCGGAAGGCGTACAGCGCAAGT
>DFNY01000145.1:5609-11161 GCA_002376595.1 Jonesiaceae bacterium UBA3555
AACGCATTTGACCTACAGTTCATCAATTACTTTCTTGATCACGTTCAAGGAACGTTCCAAAGTTCGTAACGGCACGTCACTGTACGACAGCACCAAGCCCGAAACCTCCATGTCTGGCTGATCAAATGCGGCCTCACCCCAGTATTCCGCGAGTTCGCCCACACGCACGCCAAGGTCTTCGCACTGTTTCTTTGCGCGCACCGCCTNNTCTGCGGCACATAGCCAGCGAGTATGTGCTCGACCAAGGCTCGCCGACGCACCACGCCTCGTCGAGATTTTGTGATTTGTCGCCTAAGCCCGCCGTGCTCTAGGTAGGTGGCAAGCGCACGTTGGGCGATGGTAGATGCGCTGGCGCCTAAATCACTGAGAACTTGATCCATGGCGAGTTGTAGCCGTTTGGGAACGATCAGGTACCCGATTCGGACCTCCGCGCTCAACACTTGATTGAAAGTTCCCAAGTGCACTACTCGCTCAGGCGCTAACTCCCAAAGCGTGGGGAGCACTGGACCGACGTGCCTGGCGTCTGAGTCAAGATCATCCTCAATCAGGTACATGTCCCGCTCGCTCGCCTCGGCCAAAAGCTCAAGCCTACGCGGTGCCGGAATCACTCCCCCGATTGGATACATGTGGTTTGGCGTGATCAATGCGGCTGTGGTGTTTTCTGGAATATTTGTGCCAACCATACCTGCAGCGTCTACCGCAACAGGCACTGCTTGGGCACCGGCTCGCACCATTGCTCGGCGCAGTCCCGGGTAGCCCGGCGACTCAACAGCAATGCGGGAAACGTGGGTGGGCCGATGAGCGTGCTGGGTCTGGTCTGGCTGGTTGGTTGGCTGGATGGCTGGTGCGCTTTGGCTGCCCTGCGCTCTGCGACCGTCCTGCGCGCTCTGATCTCCTTGAGCGCTCAGGGCCAGAATTGTCAGGAACAAGCCATCACGAGCCCCCGTTGTGACTACGATGTCGTCCGGATTTACATCCATCGATCTCATTAGCCGCAGGTGCTCCGAAATGGCGGACCGTAGTTGTGGCAAACCTTGTGCTGCAGCGCTGCGCTGGTCTTGGCCTGTCAGAGTTGGCGCTGCTGCGGCAGAACGCCATGCCTCGCGCCAGGTTGAGTCATCAATTGGCTCGGTTCGTGATGCCCGAGGTGCGAGGTCAATGAACTCCTCAGGCGGTGTAGTACGTGAAGCGGTGGTCTCAGAACCTGAAGCTGTCGGGCTTCCCGACGATCGATCGAGTTGTGCCTTCGTCCTGCCTTTCTCTGCAGACTCAGTAGGGGCCAGAGCGCCTGCTGCGCTCTGTTCACTTCCTTGGTTAGTACGGAATACAGAGGAGTTTTGATTGCTCGCTGACAATGTGTTGCCTGATTTGCGCCACACGGCTCTGCCTGCCGCTGGTTCTGTTAAGACGACAACATTTGGATGGACTCTGGTCTTCCCTCCGGGAACCGACACCAGGTAGCTCTCGGCGACGAGTTGGTCGTAGGCGCTCACAACTGTTCCACGCGAAACGCCAAGTTGATTGCATAGAGCGCGGGTGGAAGGCACTGGTTCATTGGCACGCAGAATCCCCTGTGATACCAACGTGCGCAGGCGAGCCGCAAGCTGGACAGCCAACGGTGTGTCCACGCTGCGGTCGAGAAGTATTGGAAGCATAGTTCCATCATCTTACGCGAACTGGTCCACTCAAAGTGTTTCATTCCGGACCTTCCCTTAGGCCAGTTTGCACGGCACTGTGGTACGCAGAAGATCTCGCATTTAGAAAGGGTTTGTCCCATGAGTACCGCAATCGCTTCAACAGACGCCACATCCAACTCCGCTGCCACCGCTGAACTTGATGACCCGCAACTCGTCCCAGCGCACCGGCTCAACACCGGACTAGCAAAGATGCTCAAAGGTGGGGTCATCATGGATGTGGTTAATGCCGAACAGGCAAAGATCGCGGAAGATGCCGGAGCGGTAGCAGTCATGGCGTTGGAACGCGTTCCAGCTGACATTCGGGCTCAGGGCGGCGTAGCACGCATGAGCGATCCTGACTTGATTGACGGAATCATTGAAGCGGTCTCGATCCCCGTTATGGCAAAAGCACGTATCGGACACTTTGTTAAAGCGCAGGTTCTGCAGGCGCTTGGAGTTGACTACATTGACGAATCTGAGGTCCTTTCCCCTGCCGACTACATCCACCACATCAACAAGCGAGAGTTCAATGTCCCTTTCGTATGTGGTGCAACAAACCTCGGTGAAGCGCTGAGGCGAATCACTGAGGGTGCTTCCATGATCCGTTCCAAGGGCGAAGCCGGCACTGGTGATGTTTCTGAAGCCATGAAGCACATTCGTACAATCAACGCTCAAATCGCACGGCTGACGTCCCTCAGCGAAGATGAACTCTTTGTGGAAGCGAAAGAACTTAGCGCACCATACGAACTCGTCCGCAAGGTGGCACAAGATGGAAAACTCCCAGTTGTGCTGTTCGTTGCCGGTGGAGTCGCAACTCCTGCAGATGCCGCGATGATGATGCAGATGGGAGCCGACGGAGTATTCGTTGGATCTGGAATCTTCAAGTCAGGAAATCCTGAGCAACGCGCCCGTGCAATCGTCCACGCCACAACCCACTTTGATGACCCTGTTGAAATTGCACGCGCTTCCCGCGGGCTGGGAGAAGCCATGGTGGGAATCAACGTGGCTGACCTACCAGCTCCACACCGTCTGGCGGAGCGCGGCTGGTGAAGTCCCACGCTTCGGGTCTNNCGTGCTCGCGGTGCAAGGAGCTGTAAGCGAGCACGCCGCTATGTTGGCGCAACTTGGCCATCCAACAGTTCTGGTGAAGAAGCCCGAACACCTAGCCAATCTGGCTGGACTGATTATTCCGGGTGGCGAAAGTACCGCAATCGCACGCCTAGCTGCCCCATTCGGGCTCCTTCCAGCAGTACGCAAAGGGATCGAACAAGGAACCTTGAGCGTTCTAGGTACCTGCGCGGGCCTCATACTGCTTGCGCGAGACGTTGTGGACCCAGGCGCACTTGCAGGATTCGACACGATAGGCGGGTTGGATGTTTCAGTTGCGAGGAACGCCTACGGAAATCAACTTAACTCATTCGAAGCACACATAGATTTGCCTACTGCCCACAACTCCTCTACGAGGCCACTTGTGGCATTCATTCGGGCACCGCGAATCACCTCTGTGGGCGAAGCCGTTGAAGTCATTGCACGTCACAATGGTGAACCAGTAGCGGTACAAGCACCAGGAATAATTGGCGCGACCTTCCACCCCGAGATTACGGGAGACTTGTGGCTCCATTCTTTGTTTGTGAGTTCCCTGCCCGCTTCCTAGCGGGGCTTGGCTAAAAGCCCACTTCCTACCGGAGCTTGGCTATGTATTGTGTCCCGGCGGGCGGCCTTGGGCTGACCACTGATCTACTAGATCTTTAGCTTCCTTAAGGCCCCACCCGCTCACCAAGCGAACTTCCTTGATCGCTTCAATCTTGCGGCCGCTTGTGATCAGCTGTGATATCCGATCAATGTCAGAATCTGTGAATTGGGCTGAGGTAGCGGATCGGTTCAGCGAAGTTGTGTTGCCGTCAGTGGGTACAGGCACAGCGTCCCAATGGTCAATAATCTGCTTGGCATCGACGAGCGAGAGACTTGTCTTTTCGCGCAGCAACTTGATTGCTTTGATGGGTTGTTCGGCGCCCACCAGGGCCGAGATCTGCGCATGAACTTCCGGTGACACGCCACTTTGATCAACTTGATCAATAACTACGTGCGCGCGATCATCAGTTACATCGGACCGCAGCGAAGAGGTGTAGTTGCTGGCGGAGAGAAATTCTTCTTTGTTCTTGCGAGCCCCGCTCGCGCCCACTGCCAACACCACCACCACGATGACAATTGCTAAACCAATGAATAGAAGCAGAAACAGCGGGTCCATTGCATGTCCTCATTCGTAAGTTGGCACCATGACAGCATCACAGCCGCCTGCGCATTTAAGCTTATGTCCGCGCTCTTGGATTTGCTTGAACTAGTCGCGCGGGGCGATTTCGTAGGTACGTCGTACCAATTCCTTGAACACTTCGGTATCGAGGTCTTCGAGTTTCTTTATAGTGATGTTTGCTGCGCCGGTCTTCACTTTTCCAAGTCGAGGTCCGTACGTTTGCGCTAGGTTCTCGGCATTCTCATGTCCAAGCACGTAAACAGACACGTAGTTCTTCTGCTCGGCTAGTCCAACTACAAACCACTCAATGGCAGGCTTCTTCGGGCGACGATAGGTCAGATCTCCATATCCGATAATCGCTTGTTCGCTGCCGCCCCAGAACACGCCTCGCCATAGGGTCCGGTCGATTCCTGGCAATGCCTCAAGAATTAGTTGATTGAGCGCACTCATGAGTTCCACTCGCTGCGTTGAAGCAATGTGCTCATCTACGCTGTCGGTTGTCTTGTGCATGAGGCTCCTTCACCTTGACTTGTGTCTGCTTCAAACTACATCACATTGGATTGCGTTACCCGCTCAAGCCCTGCTGAACTAGCTGTTTTGGCAACGCATTTACACTCCAGACTTGTAAAACGGAGTATGTATTCCAGCGTTCTCTCTAGACGATTCCTGCTTGGGCCCCTAAGACTGCCAGTTGCACGCGGCCTTCAGTACCTGTCTTGTTCATTGCTTGCGTCACGTGAGTCTTTACAGTGCTGGCACTGATATGAAGACCCTGCCCAATCTGTTCTTCACGTTGAAGAAGNNATGATGAGGGCTTCGATTCCTTCTTCACCGATCAACTGAACCCGGATCTCACCATGGAAGGTCTTGTTGTCTTCGATGTTTCTGACGCAGTAGCAGAATCAAAGGACAACGTTCTTTCGGCGCAGACCGGCTTCTGGGGAACTGAGACCGTTGATATCCAGTTGGTAAAGTAGTTCGTTCTGCGTGATTGTGCTGCCAGCGCTTGCGAGTTGTGTTCAGTGAGTGTCCTCTGACGCTTCGAAACCTCATCATGCAGCCAAATAGGCAAAGATCAGCTATATCCCAGCACGTACAAAGCAGTAATGCGAAGTCGTAGTGGGCTAGCATGTAAGTGGGAGTTGAACGTCCCAAACACAGCAGATTTTCCACATCGAACCATTTTTGACAGATTCGGTCAAAAATGGTTCGATGTGTTCATGTCTCAGGTCAGTTCTGCGTCTCAGCCAGTAGCCACCGTGCCGTCCACGCTCGCAGCAACAACCCCCTCTGCAGCCGCACCTTTTTCGGCGCCAAAGCGCGGGCGTGGTCGCTCCACCATCATGGATCAAGAGGCAGTGAGCCGTACCGTGCTGGATCTGTGGGACCAGCATGGGTATGCAAATGTTGGTTGGCAGGACATCGCCGATGCCACCGGAGTCTCAGTTCGGACCTTGACCCGGCATTTCCCTTCCAAATCTGCCATCGCTTGGGTGGGAGCGATTGGCGCAACGGATACTTTGGCCAAAGCCTTGCTCAACACTAACGCACGCGTAGAACTCAACGAAGCCATCTATCAGGCAATCGTTCGTTCTGTTGAGTTTTCCGGGTATGGCTCGTCTAGC
>DFNY01000145.1:11232-13572 GCA_002376595.1 Jonesiaceae bacterium UBA3555
ACTTTCGCGGCACTACTGAATGAAGCGGTTGCCACCGAGCACACGCCTACTTCGGAAGTGGTTGCGTTGGCACTCAAGCACATTCGTATAGTCCCCTGAATCGCGTAGCCATGGTGACCTGGACGGCATAGATTTAGGCTGTCCTCATACGTTGTGTTGTGCGAACACTCGCGCGACACCTGAGCGGTGGAGGGCGCAGAATCATGTCAGAACAGAAGATCGTCCCGTGCATTTGGGGATCAACTGATCCACAAGCAATGTTCGACTACTACAACTCAGTTTTCGATGACGTTCATCTGATTTCAACGTCGTTCTACCCTACTGAGGGGCTTCTGGACTTTCAGAAAGATATGGCGGGCAAGGTCCTGACCATTACGTTTTCGGTGCTTGGAACCACGGTCTTGATAGTTAATGGTGGCCCGGTATTTTGCCCGAACCCGTCTGTGTCATTCATGGTCAGATTTGCCAAGGACGGCTCGTTCAGTCCGTCGTTGGCTGAGATGGACAGTGTGTGGGCGGCTCTCTCTTCTGAGGGTTCGGTTTTGATGCCTCTTGATGAGTATCCTTTTAGCTCACGCTATGGCTGGATCCAGGACAAGTATGGTGTCTCGTGGCAACTCATTNNACTCATTGCCAATGATGAGCCCGAGTCATCGCAGTCCGTGGATCACCCGTCGGGTGCACAGCCATCCGTTGAACGGCCCGTTGTAATGCCAGTCCTAATGTTCTCTGGCCTCGCCGCGAACCACGCTGAAGAGGCCATGAACTACTACGGTCAAGTTTTTCCTAATACCCAAGTTGGCGAGGTGTCTCGCTACCCTTCGCCAGAAGGAACTGCCACGACAGATTCGATTGCGTACGCCGATTGCGCCTTCGATGGCCAATGGCTGGCATTCATGGATTCAGGCACCACCGACTTCACTTTCTCTGAGGGGTTGTCGCTGATCATCGATTGCAAAGATCAGGCCGAAATCGATCATTACTGGCAACAACTCTCACATGTTCCGGAGGCTGAGCAGTGCGGATGGTGCAAGGATCAGTTTGGCGTTTCGTGGCAGGTTACTCCACTGAACATGGATGATCTCATTGCGACTCCTCGGGCGTACGCCGCAATGATGGAAATGAAGAAGATCGATTTGGGTTTACTGGAGCAACTTTCCTAGCGGGTGAGAGTTGGGCTCGTCCCCTTATGGAGACAAGCCCAACTCTCATTGTGCGTGGCGGCCTCTCGCCTAGAAATCGAATTTCTCGACGAGCCCGACAGGTTCGTTTCTCGTTTCAGTCCTGTGGTGGGCCGTTTTGTGCTGCGGCTTCGTCCATAAAGAATGGCTCAAAATGGTTGCCGTCTGGATCGTCGAATTGTGCCTGATACATGAACCCGAGATCCTGAACTTTGCCCACTTTTCCGCCGGCGTTGTTGACGCGTTGCACGAATGCGTCAACCTCTTCTCGTGATTCCAAGTTGAAAGAGATCAGTGCCAGTGAGGTGGTACGGGCATCTCCTGCTTGTTTTCCTGTTCCTTCTAGGAAGCTCTGATAGAAGTCTCTTTGAAGGACCATGAGGTAGTTGTGTTCTGAAATCACAACACAGATGGCGTTGTCGTCGGAGAAGTTCGGATTGATTTCCCATCCAAGTGCAGTGTAGAACGCGCGAGATCTGGGTAGGTCGTCTGTTACGAGGTTTACGAATAACGACGTTGTCATGAGGGCCTCCGTGGCATTTTTGTGGCTTGAAGAAGAGTTGCGTTCACTCCTTCAGCCTAGGTTCAAACTTGGCAATGTGCTTGGTGAACGGGGACCTTACGTACGGTGGCATGCGGTGCTCTACTAGCTGTTTACGCAACGATCCTTTGTAGTGAAAAGTTGCCTGAGAGANNTCGCCATGGAATACACAATCAAGGAGTTGTCCGCTCTGGCAGGGACCACGTCACGAACTCTGCGACATTACGAAGAGCTTGAGCTGCTGTCCCCAAGTCGCAAAGGCACTAACGGGTACCGCTACTACGGAGATTCCCAGGTGCTCGCACTGCAACGCGTTTTGCTGTTCCGGAGAATTGGTATGCCGCTCGAGCAAATCCGGAAAGTGTTAAGCGCGCCGGATAACNCAGCCCACGAGGAATTAGAGCAACATCTTGTTGCTCTTGGCCAGGAACGGGCACGGATCGATCAGCTCATGCGGACGGTTCAACAAACGCTAGTGGCACTAGAGAGAGGACGACCAATGGATGCACATCAGGCATTCGATGGGTTTAGCAACCAGTACAAGGAAGAAGTGGTCCAACGGTGGGGACAAAAAGCGTACGACGATAGTTCAAGGTGGGTCGAGGGAATGTCCTCCCA
>DFNY01000225.1:0-185 GCA_002376595.1 Jonesiaceae bacterium UBA3555
CTATATCTACAACGGCCTCACGAGCGGCGCTACCAAGTCCTAGCTTCGCCTCTCTAGAAGCCCCTACGTTTATCAGAGCATCGTCTTTGCCAATGCAACGCTTTTGCCAGTGCAACGCTTCAGTAATACCAAGCTTCACCACAGCCACACCTAGCCCCACCAAGGAGCCATCCCTTGTTCTCCAG
>DFNY01000225.1:237-2246 GCA_002376595.1 Jonesiaceae bacterium UBA3555
TGCCGGCCTTATCCAAGACCCGTACGTTGGCCTCAACGAAAGAGACCTCCAATGGCTGCACACCACCTCGTGGCGGTATACAACCACGTTTGAGTCCCACCAAGCACATGGTGGCGAACGGATCGACCTTGCATTCGATGGTCTAGACACCGTCGCGCGAATCGTGCTGAACGGAGTTGAAGTAGCACGGACAGCCAACCAGCACCGCTACTACCGCTTTGACGTCACCAGCCTTATCCAAGACGGACCCAACTGCTTGGAGGTTGAGTTCAGCTCCGCACTTGAGTACGCACGAGAGCAGGCGGACCGTATCGGTCTGCGGCCACGTGCCTACGACCACCCTTTCAATATGGTGCGCAAGATGGCGTGCTCCTTTGGATGGGACTGGGGCCCAGACCTACAAACCGTAGGAATGTGGAAACCAGTTCGGTTGGAGCGATGGTCAACCGTGCGCACAACCTCAACGCGTCCTCTCGTTACGGTCGATGAGCACGGCGTTGGGCACGTAGCAGTCCGCGTAGACCTACAGTGGGCGGATTCTTCTGACGCGACCACAAACGAAACGCAGCCCTCAAACGAGGCGGCAACACTCGTTGTGAAACTGGGCGCAGCCCACGGAGTTTCGGCAACGCAGGCCACAGTGGAGGTGCCTGCGGGAGCTGCGAGCGCCCTTGCCACCCTTGAAATCCCTGACGTGCCACTGTGGTGGCCTGCTGGATACGGTGACCAGCCACTGTTTGATCTGAGCGTTGAACTCGTGGCTCCAGATGGTGCGAGTGCGGGAGTTTATGAGCGGCGGATCGGATTTAGGACCGTGAGCGTCAACACCACTCCCGACGCTCACGGTACTCCCTTCACTGTGCAAATCAATGGCCGGGACATCTTTGTTAAGGGAGCAAACTGGATCCCTAACGACCACCTACTCACTCGCGTCACCCGCACTGATGTGGAAGCCCGCGTTGACCAGGCGCTCGCAGCCAACATGAACCTACTTCGTGTGTGGGGTGGTGGCATTTATGAAACTGATGATTTCTATCAGGTCTGCGACGAACGCGGTGTCATGGTGTGGCAGGACTTCCTGCTGGCGTGCGCCGCATATCCCGAAGAGGCACCGTTCTTTGAAGAGTTCGAAGCCGAAGCCCGTGACAACGTAGCTCGCCTTACCCCATACCCATCGCTAGTTCTGTGGAATGGCGGCAATGAAAACCTCTGGGGATTCATGGATTGGGGCTGGCAAGAAGAGCTCGCAGGTAAGACCTGGGGCTTGGACTACTACATTGGCTTGTTTGCGCAGGTAGTGGCGGAACTCGACCCAACCCGCCCGTACGCTGATGGCAGCCCATATTCGCCAGGATTTACTCAAGAACTCGCTCACGGCTCAACCACGGCGCACCCCAACGATCAGTTCCACGGAACCCGTCACGAATGGGAAGTGTGGAACCGACAGGACTACCTCACGCACCTCGAATTTGTTCCACGATTCTGTTCCGAGTTTGGGCACCAAGGCCCACCTGCTTGGTCCACGCTGACTAGGTCANNCCCCAGAAGGGCGCAGCAAGGAGACTGAAGAATTCCTGCTTCACCAAAAGGCTGAATCAGGTAACTTCAAACTCGATCAAGGCGCGGCTCCGCACCTGCCCTTGCCGCAGAACTTTGAGGAATGGAACTGGGTTACACAACTCAGCCAAGCACACTCGGTGAGTTTTGGAATTGAGCACTTCCGCAGTTTTTGGCCGTACACGGCCGGCTCTGTAGTGTGGCAGCTCAACGACTGCTGGCCTGTGACGTCATGGGCTGCAGTAGATGGCGATGGCCGCGAGAAGCCATTGTTCTTTGCGTTGAAGCACGCCTACGCTCCTCGTTTGCTTACGTTCAAGCCGCGCGCGCAGGGATTGGCTTCTTCCACTTCCATGACACAGACGGTAGACGGATCTGCAATTGGGGCGGCTGGTACTGGTTCTTCTGGGGCCGGGGCCGAGGTAGCTGGAACCGGAGCTGGGGCTGGGGCT
>DFNY01000225.1:2265-2610 GCA_002376595.1 Jonesiaceae bacterium UBA3555
GCTGGCTTTGGTGAAGATCTGCCGCACGGTCGAGATGCGTTGGGCAGGCCAACACTGTTCGTGGTCAACGATAGCGACGAAGATTGGACCGGCCAGCTCTCGCTGACCCGCGAGACCTTTGGCGCTGAAGTTTTGGTGCGTGAACTCGTCGAGATTCACGTCCACGCGCGATCTACTGCGCGTATCGGGATTTCCGACGACTTACTCACGCCCGTTGACTCATCCGCCGAGGTGCTGGTGGCTGAGCTGGGCAACGAGCGGGGCTTCCACTTCTTTGAGGAACTGAAGAACTTGAGCCTTGAGAGCCACGCTCTGGAGGTATTGGTAGCGGAGGGCGCCAACGAT
>DFNY01000225.1:2745-9165 GCA_002376595.1 Jonesiaceae bacterium UBA3555
CTGCGGGTCAGACCCGGCAGATCGGGCTAGATAGCCTAGACACAAGCCGGCGAGGACCACGATTGTGGGCCTCGCCGGTTACGATTTTGCAGAAGGTGCCGAGGTCTTGTGGGGCCTCCTACCTGCTTTCCCACGGCGTAGCAGGTGAGTACCGAAGGCTTTGTGAAGGGACACTATCTCTATGGCTGACGTAAAGAACTCTGACGCGGGCTCTGTGCTGCGTGGTGCAGTTGGGTTAGTTCGCACCGCACCAAAACGAATGAATACCGTTGAGCCTTTCTTTATGGAGTTCATTGCAGGGGTAGAGAGTGTCTTGAACCCGCTTGGGATTTCGGTGATGCTCGCGGTGACTGATTCGGTTGAGGCAGAGATCGCCACGTACCGTCGGTGGGCAGAGCAATCTACTGTTGGCGCTGTATTGGTGACTAACTTGATGGTGGATGATCCACGTAGCGCAGTGTTGGAAGATCTGGGATTGCGTGCCGTTCTGGTTGGTGAACCTGCGCAGGATTCGTTTTTCCCCAGTGTCTTCGCCTCTGATACGTATGCCATGAATTTGGTGGTGGAGCATCTGGCGGGTCTTGGGCATTCGCGCATTGCGCACATCACTGGTCCGCAACGGTTTAGGCATACTGCTACTCGTTCGCGGGTGTTGTCTCAGTTGGCTGGCGAGTACTCATTGGAGATCACCGAGTTTGAGGGTGATTACTCCGACACCGTTGGTGAGAGTCTCACTAAGAAAGCTATGCAAGGGTCTGGGCGCCCTACCGCGATTGTCTATGACAATGACGTGATGGCGGTTGCCGGTTTGCATGCTCTGCATTCGTTGGGAATAGATGTTCCTAGCCAGGTGGCTGTGGTGGCGTGGGATGATTCTCCGCTGTGCCGCCTTACTCAGCCGCCGCTAACGACGGCCACTCTGGACGTCTTTGATATGGGCGCCAATGCTGCGCGGGTGCTTCTCGACGACGCAGCTGGGGTGGTCCAGGACGGTGCGGTTGAGATGCGCGCAAAGTTGATTGTGCGCGGTTCTAGCGTGTAGCGCTCTGGTTTGCATGGCCTTCTTTGTGGCGTTGGGGTGAGTTCCGAATCGGAACCCACCCTGTCTTTCTTTGAGATGTATTGCCGTGCTGTGCGGAATTTTTGGCCTAGGAGTAGCGCTTTCTCGAATCGATTCGATATGGTTGTGCAAGAGCATGGACACGCTCCCACAAAACGTCGTGTTTTGTAAACGCAGTTGGGCGTAAACCGACTCGTTTGGACGCCGAGAAGAACCGAAGCGCTTCGATGAAATGCCTCGGTCCCACTCGGCAAGTGACCGCACATCGCGCAAAGGAGAAAAGGAATGTCAACTTCTCGAACATTCCCGTCAGACTTCATCTGGGGATCAGCAACCGCTGCCTACCAAATCGAAGGAGCGGCCCAAGAAGGCGGCCGCGGCCCATCGATTTGGGACACGTACTCCCACACCCCAGGACTGGTAATGAATGGTGACACCGGTGACGTAGCCGATGATCACTATCATCGCTGGGAAGAAGACATCGAGCACATCAAGAACCTTGGCCTTGATGCATACCGCTTCTCAATCTCGTGGCCACGAGTGCAGCCAGGGGGCCGCGGCGACTTCAACCAAGAAGGCATCGAGTTCTACAAGAACCTGGTTGCTGGACTAGTTGCAGCGGGAATCAAGCCAGTAGTCACCCTGTATCACTGGGACCTGCCTCAAGAACTTGAGGACGAAGGTGGCTGGACCAACCGCGAAGTTGCTTACCTGTTTGCTGAATACGCGCGCAAGATGGCACAAGAACTTGGCTCCGTCATCGACACTTGGACCACCTTGAACGAGCCATGGTGCTCGGCATACTTAGGCTACGGCTCTGGTGTTCACGCACCAGGTCGCACTGAACCGCTCGCTGCGCTTCAGGCAGTGCACCACCTACNNGCTATCCGTGAGGTCCTTGGAGACGACGCACCAGTCTCGGTGACCCTAAACCTGCACGTCACTCGCATGGAAGACCCAACTAACCCTGACGACCAAGATGCACTACGTCGCATTGATGGTTTGGCCAACCGTGTGTTCCTTGAGCCAATGCTCAAGGGCTCATACCCACGCGACGTATGGGAAGACACCGCAGACATTACTGACTGGTCCTTCGTTCATGAGGGCGATGAATCGCTCATCAACATTCCAATCGACGTCCTTGGAGTGAACTACTACTCCACAGGTCTGGTTCGTGGATCTCGCCCCGAAGATGCAAACGGCGGCGCTTCAGACAACGACGGTCACGGAAACTCATCCCATTCACCTTGGGTGGGCTCGGAATCTGTGGTGTGGCTTCCACTGGAAGGTCCATACACCGCGATGGGCTGGAACATTGAAGCCGGCGGCCTCACGGAGCTTCTTCTCAAGCTCCGTGACGAGTACCCGACTCAGCCACTGATGATCACCGAAAATGGTGCCGCCTTCTACGACACTGTCACCGAAGATGGTCGTGTGCATGNNACCACATCGCAGCCGTGCTCGATGCACACGAGCAGGGCGTAGATGTGCGTGGTTACTTCGCGTGGTCGCTGCTGGACAACTTCGAGTGGGGCTGGGGATACGACCGCCGATTCGGCATCATCCGCGTGGACTATGACACGTTGGAGCGTACGTGGAAGGACTCGGCATTCTGGTACCGCAAGTTGACCAACACTGACGTGCTTCCAGCGGTGACTGACATTGAATACAACTAGATGTAGTTCTACATGAGTTGTTCCACCTCATCTGATCTATCGGATGAGGGGACTCAATGATGGACTTAGGGGCGTTACTTCATATGTGAGGTAGCGCCCCTTGTTGTGCGCGCCCACGTTGCATGCACCCACCTTGTATGCACCCTCATTGTTTGCACCCTTGTGGAGGCCTCATTGTGGCTGCCTCGTGAGACTCGTGCTGAAGCCGTGAAGGGGACCCATTCGGTGGATCGCCAACTGGCTCTCGTTCTTCGACCCTGCCCAGTGCGTGCCCAGCGCGTCCCCAGTGGATGTGGTGGGATGAATTCCCTGGCACTACATGTAGTGGTGCGGCCGGTGCGAGCGACACGCCGTGTGCGTTTTTTCACCCTACTAATTTTGGCTCGCGCACCACGAGTTTTCCACAGGTGGTGGATGTAGAAAACGCACAACCTGTGCATGCAAATAACTGTCTTGTGTGTCTCATCTAGTTGGCTCGCATCGTGGTGTGGCACGGGGAAGATTGCGAACAAGCCAGTGCCGCTGGCCGAGGCAATTTCCGTGGTGATCCGTGCGATCTCAATGGTTATCGAACAATGTCAGAGGGTCGGAGAAGAATGGTTATGTCCAGTTGATGAGAAGCCGAACGGGGGATCTATAAATGATTTGTCCGCCCCTCGCCAGCGTGTTGTGTCACACCGTTGTAGTTCCTCCACAGGTTCGTCCACATGTGGCTGCTTGGAAAAGTGTGGCGCATCCTTCTCTCCACAAATTATGGGGGTCCATTCGTCACCAGATACTAGGTATAGTGGTTCCGTGGTCCACAGGGATCGCCCCTAAGTTTTAAGAATGAAGTAAAGAAATGCCTCAGAAACCGCCTAGTTTCACGGCGGACCAGAGTCAGTTGACCCCCACGAACAGGAGCATCAGATGAGCGTCACCGTCTACAGCAAGCCACAGTGTGTCCAGTGCGATGCGACCTACCGTGCCCTGACCAAAAAGGGTATTGAATACACAGTTGTGGACCTCACCCAGGACCCAACTGCCATGGAAATGGTTCGCGAGCTCGGCCACATGCAGGCGCCTGTAGTCGTGGCAGGAGACGAACACTGGTCTGGCTTCCGCCCAGACAACATTGCTCGTCTCGCAGCAACCGTTGCAGCCAGCGNNGGCACGCTAACGTCGGTCTGTTCTAACAGCCTGGACGTTGACGGTAATTCCGGAAGGGCATGGCCTACGCCTGCGCCGCATCGCGGGGTTTGTTGCTGAACTGCTGGCGCAAAGCAGACAGTCGGACTCAGAATCCCGCTGATTTTTGGCAAGAGGCCGCGCATCCCCGCAGATGCTAAAGCACACAAACGATGCAGGTAGAGCATTGAGACAGAGCGGCGATGATCCGAACGGATAATCGCTTCTAGGAAAACAGGTGGGTGAGCTTTCGTGGTTCAACTGATCTACTTTTCCAGCACATCTAACACAACACACAGGTTCATTGCGAAACTTGAAATTCCGGCATTGAGGATTCCGATCTTTGCCAAGGAAGATCCACTGATCGCAACTGAACCATTCGTTCTTGTGACTCCCACATATGGGGGAGGGCATCAGGGCGGCGCCGTGCCACGTCAGGTAATCAAGTTCCTGAACAACGAGCACAATCGTTCCTTGTTGCGAGGAGTTATCGCAGCCGGAAACACTAACTTCGGTGAGGCTTACTGCATTGCCGGACCAATCATCTCGGCCAAGTGCAAGGTTCCATACTTGTACGGGTTCGAATTGCTAGGAACATCGCAAGATGTCACACGAGTACGTGAGGGACTGACTCAATTTTGGCTACGTCAATCGATACCGGCATGTNNTGCGCTGAACGCGATGCTCAACCTTTATGGTCCAAACGGCGAAATCCAATTCGACAAGGACAAGGCTGCTGCACGTGCGTACTTCCTGCAGCACGTAAACCAGAACACCGTGTTCTTCCACTCGCTCGATGAAAAACTCGACTACCTGGTGGAAAAGAAATACTACGACCCACTGGTCCTGGAAAAGTATGACCGTGGCTTTGTGAAGTCCCTCTTTGACTTTGCGTACTCAAAGAAGTTCCGGTTTGAAACCTTCTTGGGTGCATTCAAGTACTACACCTCCTACACCCTCAAAACCTTCGATGGTAAGCGTTACCTCGAACGTTTCGAAGACCTCGTCTCAATGGTTGCTCTGACCGTGGCAGACGGCAACGAGCAGTTTGCTCTAGATATGGTTGAAGAGATCATCGAGGGTCGCTTCCAGCCAGCAACACCAACCTTCCTTAACTCCGGTAAGGCACAGCGCGGCGAACCTGTATCCTGCTTCTTGCTCCGCCTTGAAGACAACATGGAGTCCATTGCACGTGGAATCAACTCCGCATTGCAGTTGTCCAAGCGTGGCCGCGGCGTAGCACTGTTGCTCTCCAACCTCCGCGAACTCGGCGCTCCAATCAAGCACAACGAGAACCAGTCATCGGGCGTTATTCCAGTTATGAAACTTCTGGAAGACTCCTTCTCGTACGCCAACCAGCTTGGTGCCCGTCAAGGAGCTGGTGCGGTCTACCTGCACGCACACCACCCAGACATCATGCGTTTCCTTGACACCAAGCGTGAGAACGCAGATGAGAAGATCCGTATCAAGACTCTGTCATTGGGCGTTGTCATTCCTGACATCACTTTCGAATTGGCTAAGAAGAACGAAGACATGTACCTCTTCTCGCCGTATGACGTTGAGCGCGTTTACGGAAAGCCATTCGCTGATGTGTCAGTAACTGAGCTGTACCACGAGATGGTAGATGACGCTCGTATCAAGAAGACCAAGATCAAGGCACGTGACTTCTTCCAGACTCTCGCTGAATTGCAGTTCGAGTCGGGCTACCCATACGTGATGTTCGAAGACACCGTGAACAGGGCTAACCCAATTGACGGTAAGGTTACGCACTCCAACCTCTGCTCTGAGATTCTGCAGGTGTCCACTCCATCCACCTACAACGCGGATCTGTCATACGACCACATCGGACGGGACATCTCCTGCAACCTCGGTTCGATGAACATTGCAAAGGCGATGGACTCGGATGATTTTGGTCAGACCGTTGAGGTCGCTATCCGTGCGCTGACCGCAGTAGCCGACCAGACTTCAATTGACTCGGTTCCATCGATCCGTCGCGCTAACGACCTTGGTCACGCAATTGGTCTTGGCCAGATGAACCTGCANNCTTGCTCGTGAGCGCGTTCACTACGGTTCCGAAGAAGGAATCGACTTCACCTCGATCTACTTCTACACCGTTGCGTACCACGCAATTCGCGCCTCGAACCAGCTTGCTATTGAGCGCGACACTAAGTTCTTCAACTTTGAGAACTCCAAGTACGCCACCGGCGAGTACTTTGACAAGTACACCGAGCAGGAGTGGGCACCAAAGACTGAACGCGTTCGTGAACTGTTCGAAGCTGCCAACGTTGTGATTCCTACTCAGGATGACTGGCGTGAACTGAAGGCTTCAGTCATGGAGCACGGTATCTACAACCAGAACCTGCAGGCAGTGCCACCAACGGGCTCAATTTCCTACATCAACAACTCAACTTCTTCTATCCACCCAGTGGCATCAAAGATTGAGATCCGTAAGGAAGGAAAGCTGGGGCGCGTGTACTACCCAGCTCCGTACTTGACCAACGACAACCTCGAGTACTA
>DFNY01000225.1:9173-9484 GCA_002376595.1 Jonesiaceae bacterium UBA3555
ATCAAGACGCTGTACTACATCCGTGTACGCCAATTGGCTTTGGAAGGAACCGAAGTCGAGGGCTGCGTTTCCTGCATGCTCTAGTAGCTACTAGTTGGGTGTCCACCCTCACGTGTGTGAGTGTGTGGACACCCACTGCAGTATCTGGGCTGGGAGTATCGAAGCGCTCAGCAAAATTACATAGAATTACCTTCAGCGCGTAGACGTAAGCTACGCGCTTGTGTACTGCCTAGGGTGGCCTAGGGGCAAAGGGAGAAGCAATGTCTACCGGAAAGATCAAGTTGATCGACCGCGTCTCGGCGATTAACTGG
>DFNY01000225.1:9524-15862 GCA_002376595.1 Jonesiaceae bacterium UBA3555
TCTGGCTTCCAGAGAAAGTTCCTGTATCCAACGACATTCAGTCATGGCACACGCTGACTGAAGAAGAGCAGCAGCTGACCACTCGCGTGTTCACTGGTTTGACTCTTTTGGACACCATTCAGGGCACCGTTGGTGCAGTTTCGCTGATCCCTGATGCCATTACACCGCACGAAGAAGCTGTGTACACCAACATTGCGTTCATGGAATCCGTGCACGCGAAGTCGTACTCGTCGATCTTCTCCACGTTGATTTCTACCGCTGAGATCGATGACGCATTCCGCTGGTCAGAGGAGAACCCTTACCTTCAGAAGAAGGCTGAGATCGTTCTTAACTACTACCGTGGTGATGATGCAGAGAAGCGCAAGGTCGCTTCCACCATGCTCGAGTCATTCTTGTTCTACTCGGGCTTCTACCTGCCAATGTACTGGTCCAGCCACGCGAAGCTCACGAACACTGCGGACTTGATCCGTCTGATCATCCGTGACGAAGCCGTGCACGGATACTACATCGGATACAAGTTCCAGAAGGCCTACGAGAAGGCCACTCCAGAACGCCAAGAAGAACTCAAGTCATACACCTATGACCTCTTGCTGGAACTGTACGAAAACGAAGAAAGCTACACTGAGTCTCTGTATGACGGCGTTGGCCTCACCNNACTGATGAACCTTGGGTTCGAGCCTTTGTTCCCACGCGACTCGACTGACGTGAACCCAGCGATCTTGTCCGCGCTGTCACCTAACGCCGACGAAAACCACGACTTCTTCTCCGGTTCTGGTTCTTCCTACGTTATTGGTAAGGCAGTAGTCACCGAAGACGAAGACTGGGACTTCTAGTCCACAGATCTGCAGCATCGCTTAAGGCGGCCATCCACGAATGTGGGTGGCCGCCTTTGCTGTACCCGGAATCGGTACTCGCACCCCAAGACTCAGGGAAGCCTCGCATGGGTCCAGAAGGGTGCCTGATGTAGGGGAGTCCGGCTTCAATGTCGGATGCATATGTCAGTCTTTACTCACTTCTCAACCGGTAACCAGATGGAGCAACGAATGGACGCTGAAACCCTTCTCAGAGCGCACGGAACTTCTAAGGAACTAGCGCAACGAGTACGTAGTGCCATGAACGTTACGGAAAGCGAGTTGTACGTAGAGTTTTTCGAAGAAGTAGTCTTCTACGCTCTAGTGGAACTTGCGTATGAGCGTGACCCCGATCAGATCATGTTCGAAGATCTTGCCTACTTCATGTCCTACTACATTGAGGCACAGGCTACGGGCCTGATTCCAGGCAAGCATCCCACCACGCTCGGGGAGCTGCACGCGCACAAGGAGCGACGCACAGCAAATCTTGATGACTTTGTGAATCGTCGGCCGAGTTTCGCCATCACCTTGGCTGACCTTACAGCGCATGCGGGTAAGGAGGTCGAGTTTCAGTACCTGACAGAGATAGCAGAAATTGTTCTCCAAGACTTCAAGAACTGGTGGGCTGAGAATCTCGTTGATGCAAACGAGTTGGAGTCAATGTTTGAACTGGAGCCGGAGCCAGAACGCCTTTCTCGGATGCGAAAGGAGAGCCAACAAAGGTTCGCGGAACTACTACGGCGTAGGCGCACTCGTCCAAGCTCATGAACTTCTGGTGTGATGAGCACAACCTCGCACTTGCTATACCCCCAGGGGTATACTCGAACTAAGAAATACCCCCTAGGGTATACGTTTCGAGTTGAGGAGTGCATGTGTGCCGTCCAACCACCTGCAAAGTTTGTTCGAAGACCACCTGGGCGGGCTGCGGCCAGCACGTGGGTATGGTCAAGGCGAGTGTCCCAGCATCGCAATGGTGCAACGGTAGCCACACTGCTAAGGAAATTGCCGACGCAAAGTCGAGCCAGCCAGGCATCTTTGCCCGTCTCTTCGGGCGGTAGAACCTGTGCCGCCTACCGGTGTAGGGGAACGTGTTGGAGGATATACAGTCCCTGTTCTCAATGAAAACGAGGTCCGCGGCGCAGCCACCATGCTGCTCACCGTGGGTATCNNTCAAGCTTTTTGGAATCTTGTTCATGCTGGACATGATGATCAGGGTTTCAGTGGGTCACAGGTGGTCCCCAACGCTCGCGATGGCTCGCGTCTTTGTGAGGAACCGCGAACCACAGTGGGTCGGTTCACACCAAAAGGAAGGGGCTTGGTGGATGGGCTTGGGAATGGCTATGGCTTCATGCATGTCTATGGGGCTGTTGAATATGCCAGAACTCGTCACCTTCGCACTGTGTGGCCTGTGCATGGTGTTCTTGTTCCTTGAATCTGCATTCGGAATTTGTGTGGGCTGTTGGCTGAGCACAAGATTCTCAAAGCAACAGGTTCAGTATTGCCCGGGCGGAACCTGTCCGCGACCAAGTCATCATGCAATTGGGTCTACCGAAGGAACTTCAAATGACTAAGATTTCGCGCGTTCTTGCCTTGCTTCTCGCTGGCGTGTTCGTCCTTACAGGGTGTGCTCGGGGCACTGCCGAGTCTTCCCAATCCGAATCCGTATCCGTGTCTGCAGAAACTATCATCATTGATGTTCGCACCCCCCAGGAATTTGCTGCAGGTCACCTAGAAGGTGCCATCAACCTGGACTTCAACGGGGGAGTTCTTGAGCNNTCCTGACGCGGACTATCTGGTTTACTGCAAGTCGGGCAACCGGGCTTCGCAAGCTGAAGCGCTCATGCGCGCCGCAGGGGTGAGTTTGGTACGAAATATTGGCAGTCTAGAAACTGCTCGTGAGGCCACAGGTCTTGAGGTAATCTCTGACCACTGATCTTTTGAGATAAGAGATCGGCCCATCATGGCCGGGTTGAAGTGGTCGCCGCTTCAACCCGGCCATGTGGGATGAGTGAGCCAGGAACGGAGTAAACTGCACCGTCCTTAAGTGTCGCAGTGAAGCGTGTGCGTTTGGGTTCCAGCACGGTGAAGTGCCGATTGCGGTACACGAATACGTCGCCGGGGACCAGTTCCCTGCCAAGGGCAGGGACATAGAAAATTGATCTTCCCGACGATGCCCTAACTGCCATGGTCGGCTTGCGTGTGGATCGTCGCGCGCGAGTGCTCTTCAACTCAAGGTTCTCAACGTCCCTCACGGAGGCGCGAGGTGTAGCGCCCAGTTGGCGCGCACAGTGCTTCCATTGTGGGCCGTGAGGAGCAATTTGTGGTCCATATAGGTGGCGGGCAAGCGCATGCGCCACTTCGTGCCGGAGAGTGTCTTCAATTTGCTCGTGTGTGCCGCGAGATAGAAGCACTCCAGATATCCGGATGCGTTTGTGTGTCCAATCGCAGGTGCCCAAGCGACTTCCCATATTGGGAACTACAACCACGTTCCACTGTCCGGGTACACCGCAGGACCTCAAGAGGTCTTGTACGCGGTTGATGCAGTCTTCTGGTTCCACTAGTAGCAAGCGTTTCTGCGAAGGGGCGCGGGTAATGGCAGCTCGAAGCCGGCAGACGAGGGAAGCGTTCTGGATTTAACTAGTCTGGTGCGGCATGGCCGGATAAATGCAGTGGGCCTGCAGCGTGATAGCTGCAGGCCCACCATAAAGTTATCAGGCGTCGATTGAGTGCTCTGAGCCAATCGGCGGCTTGTCTGACCAGGGGAAAGTGATCCACTCATCGGTGTCTTTCCACGAGTAGTCAGGGGTGATGATTGACCGTGGNNCCTTGGTGTACAACACAGCGGAGCGAGCATCGGACCCTTGGCGTGCCAAGATGTCCATGACCAGCGCGAGCGTGCGGCCTGAGTCAGCTACGTCGTCGACAACCAGAACTTTCTGGCCAGACATCTCGCGGGTGTCCATTAGCGGAGGCAGGATCCGCGGGTCTTCCAGGGNNTTCATCGTTCCAACGCCCTTAGTGCCAAGCGCGTATGCAACTGCTCCACCAGGGACCAGTCCGCCACGAGCAATAGCAACTACAACGTCCGGAACGAAACCCGAATCGACGACCTTCTGAGCGATCTCTCGCACAGCGTCACCGAACTCGCTCCACGAGAGGACCTCGCGGATGCCGTTCTCAGTCATAATCTCTGCCATAGAACAACCCTAGTTGCTATCGCGGTGAATTATTAACTGCAAACGCGGCCTACGGAAAAGATCACACAAAAGACCCTCACCCAGAACCCCGTATTGGTCTTAGGTGAGGGTCGAAATGCCTGTCTTGAGGATTAGCCCTTTGCCAGAATGTCTACCACGAACACGAGGTCACCAACTGGAGGGGACTGGGATCCATCGCTTTCGCCTTCGCCGTATCCAAGCGCGCCAGGAATGATCAACAGAACTTGGGAGCCAACAGTCTGACCACTCAGACCTTGGGTCCATCCCTTGATTACCTCAGACAACGAGAATACCGAAGCGGTGCCGCGGTCCCAAGAAGAGTCGAACTGCTTTCCGTTGAGCGACCAACCGGTGTACTGAGCCGCGATGGTGTCGGTCTCAGCTACAACCTCACCAGCACCCTTCTTCAGTACTACTACTTGAACCTTGTCGGTGTCAGCAGCCTTGAAACCTTCTGGGATCTCAACGGAAGCCTTGCCAGCGTCGTCCAGCGTTACCTTTGGCAGGCTGTCGTCTTCAACCTTCTGGTCCTCGCCATTCGCGGTGTTTGGCGCGACTGACTCGACTTCAAGAATCATGAGGTTTGGGTCAACTGCTGCAGCGTCGTCGGTAGCTGCTACACCTGGGGTGGCAAAGGTGAAGCGGGCTCCGACCTTGGAACCGGTAAGCGCGTTAACCAAGACGCCAACTGTGGCTTGGGTGTCATTTGCTGCGACAACGCCCTGGCCCTCATATGTTGACTCAAGGATCTCGCCATCAGTGCTCAAGGCAACGTAGTTGAATACGACCACGTCACCGGCCTTGATCTCGTCGCCGGTTCCTTCTGAAGTCTTGATAACAGACGCACCGGAGAGGGTGTTCAAATCAGCGTCAATCTTGAAATCGGTTGGAGCTGCGTTCGCGGTGGCTGCAGAGTAGGTTACGCCTTCAAGAATCTTTGCATCTGCAGCAGAGGTTGCTGGAGCCTCAGTCGCGGTGTCTGAAGATGAGGACGAGGTAGTTGCTTCAGGATCTTTTTTGTCCGCGGAGCAACCAGTCAAAACGAGTGCCGCAGCAACAGTTGCCGCTGCCAGCCCACGTAGTTGGCGAAGTTTCACAACACTTTCCTAACAGTTCGAGTCGAAGGAAGCCTATGGGCTAAGGGAGCCAAATGGCTTTCGTCTCTGCCTATGGTGGCCAAGACTATTGAACCAGATGAGAGAACCGGAGGGGCGAAAATTCTTCGTCCTCCCACTCAATCTGCACAAGCGTATACCCGCTTCCTGTATATGAACTGTGCAAAACGATTCAGCAGGCTCCGCACTCTCGGTCCGTGCCTGGGAATGCTGTGACTCATTTCGAAGGCCCATACGCGTCGTTGCGCGGAGGAACAAGGCAGAATAGATGTATGCCTTCTTCACGTCGATCAAGTAAACGACCATGCTCTGCCGAGCATCGAGAGCTGGATATCCATCTCGCTTCCGGTGGCCGTCGTAGTGTGGACCGGCGAGGCGAAGAATGGACAGTTCAGAGCATTAGGGCAAGTGAAAAGGCGTATGTGTGCCCTGGGTGTAACCACGAAGTTGCTCCTGGTACTGCGCACGTTGTTGCCTGGGCGCAGGACGGTTTGTTCGGAAAAGAGGCGGCTCTTGCAGGTCGCAGGCATTGGCATAAGCATTGCTGGAGCATTCAGGAGTAAAAATGATTTCTCAGTTGCACGCAACACTTGAACGCCAGGGCACCGGCAACACGGTTCTGGTGCTCTTACACGGATTCCCAATTGATTCACGGATGTGGGATCCCATGGTCGCCCACCTTGATCCGCGGTGGACAGTAGTGACTGTTGACTTGCCAGGCTTGGGCAGGTCTCACAGAACTTTGCCGGAGAGGCCCTCGCTGGCTACGTCTGCGCAGCTCGTTCATGACGCGGTACGGAACTTGGTAGACGGCGACCAAAAGATTGTGATCGCGGGTCTGTCCATGGGAGGCTATGTCGCGGCAGCAATTCTGCGCGATTTCCCGGACTGGCCAACTGCAATGGTGCTGATGGACACCAAAGGCGCAGCCGACACCGAGGAGCAGCGTGCCAAACGTATCTCCATTGCAGAAATAGCGGAGCGAGACGCGTCCGCTGACGTGGTGATGGGCCAAGCCAAAGGGATGCTCAGCCCACTGACTCTCGAGCAAAACCCAGAGACTTTGCACAAACTGGAATCCTTGATTGCCTCGCAAATGGGTATAGGCGTGGCATGGAGCCAACGTGCTATGGCCGAGCGCCCAGACACCACTG
>DFNY01000225.1:16028-16202 GCA_002376595.1 Jonesiaceae bacterium UBA3555
CCTTTTCATGTTTGGTCTACATTGCCACTGTCATCGGTCCCCAACAACCACAGCTAGACATACTTGCTGGGGTTGAGAATTCGGTCAATCGCTTCGGTCAGGTCCAACGACTCTCCGTCTCGCCCGCCCAGTCCAAGCACCAAAGGCGGATCACTTGGTGTGATCCCAGCGCCA
>DFNY01000223.1:0-11228 GCA_002376595.1 Jonesiaceae bacterium UBA3555
TCAAGTGAAATTCCTTTAACTGCGTGCACTACACCGAACTCGGTGCCAAACTTTACGTCTAGGTTATCGAAGGAAAGAACTGCCGCATTGGGTGCAGTTGCGTTGTCAACAGACATCAGGCCTTGCTCCTGTTCTGGCGTGGGTCGAATGCGTCGCGCAGGCCGTCACCAATGAAGTTGATAGACAGCGCAATGATGAGGATCATCATGCCCGGGAACCAGAACAGCCACGGACGAGTTGCGAATGCATTCTGGTAGTCACNGATTAGCGAGACCAACGAGATGTCAGGCGGCTGGATACCCATACCAAGGTAGGAAAGCGAGGTTTCAAGAAGAATAGCTGACGCGATGGACAGAGTTGCCGACACGATGATGACACCGATCGTGTTGGGCAGGATGTGCTTGAAGATGATGCGGCGCGACGAGGTGCCGATCGCGAGAGCCGACGAGACGAACTCGCGCTCACGCAACGAGAGAACCTCTCCCCGCACAAGTCGTGCCAGGCCTGTCCACGTCACCGCGGCGAGGACGAGCGCAAGCAGCCGCACACCCTTCGACGACGCGATCTGGCCGAGGACGGCGGCGAGGACGAGCAGCGGGATGACGATGACGAGGTCGGTGAGGCGCATGAGGATCGACTCGACCCAGCCGCGGAAGTAACCGGCGAGCCCGCCGACGATCGTGCCGATGAGGGTCGATCCGATACCGACGGTGAAGGCGATCATGAGCGAGATCTGCGTGCCACGCATGGTCATCGCGAAGTAGTCCTTACCCGTTNNCTGAAGCAACGAACTCACGTTCACGCAACGACAACACTTCACCGCGAACCAAGCGCGCCAGACCAGTCCAAGTAACCAGGCACAGCAGCAAGGCCAGACCGTATACGCCCATTTCAGAAGCTATCTGACCAAGAACCGCAGCGAGAACCAAAAGTGGAATAACAATGACCAGGTCAGTCATTCGCATCAGGATTGTCTCTACCCAGCCACGGAAATATCCAGCGGCTGCACCGATGACGGTACCGATCAGTGTTGAACCGAGACCAACGGTGAAAGCAACCATGAGCGAAATCTGTGTTCCGCGCATGACCATTGCGAAGTAGTCTTTACCGGTTGATTCTTGGCCAAACGGGTGCTCACCAAGGCTGAAGGGGAACATTTGCAACGTTGGCTTACCGNNTCGCTGCCTTGTGACGGAAGAAACGGCGACGCACCAATTGACCTTGGCTGTAGATCTTCGCGTCTAAGTCAATAGGTGCCTCGATGTCGATGGCAACCTCTGACACTGGTGCTTGACCAGCTGAGTTATTTTCAGTCATTTTGATGCTCCAAGCAGAGTGCTTGATACGTGTGTTCCACTAAAACGGCAGTGTGTGAAATTGATGCTAAGCAACGCAATCACCGCCTGATTCGTGGGTCTAGCGCCGCGTAGGCGAGGTCTGCAACGAGGTTCATTACCACAGCAGCCGTACCAGTAACGAGGAAGAACGCCATAACAGGTGCGGGGTCAACGTTGTGCAGACCGGTCTGGAACATATCTCCCATGCCCTTCCAGCCGAAGACCTTTTCGGTAATAACCGCTCCACCGATCAGACCGGCGAAGTCGAAAGCGACAATCGTGGTGATTGGAATCAGCGCGTTACGGAAGCCGTGCTTCACAATGACCACACGCTCCGAAAGACCCTTCGAGCGCGCAGTTCGGATGTAGTCCTGGTTCATTACTTCGAGCATCGATGAACGGGTGTATCGGGTGTACGAAGCAATAGAGATCAAGGTCAGCACAATCGTTGGCAAGATGATCTGGGTGCTGTTATCTAGGAAAGTCTCCCAGAACCCTCCAGCGAAGTTCGGAGTCTGCGAGCCGATTGTGGAAATCGGACGCGGCTTGTACGTCAGGAAAGACGCCCAGTGGGAAACTGCGATGTCAGNNATGCTGCAGGTTTACGGGAGTATCCACCCATAAACCAACCAACTAGGAAGCTGATGACCAAAGCAGAAATAAACAGGGCGAAGATCAGTCCCCATGAAGGTGACTCAAGTGGACTCTGTACTAGGAAATATGCGATTGTTCCGAGTCCAACTACGACCAAAGACGGGTAGAGGATCTTCTTGTTGCGCAAACCAGCAAACAGTGCGGTGCCGCCTACTGCGGCTGCGAGTCCGACAACTACTACAAACGCGACTCCGAGGAGCGGCTTGCGGAACCACTCAACTGCGGAGAAGTAAGTCATTGCACCAGCAATGAAGACAATAGAGACGCCGGCAGTGATTCCACGGCGCTTCCAGGTTCCACCAAGCACAGCCGCAATTACGAGACCAAGTATGATCGCCGTCAACGCTATCTGCAGAGGTGTGAACGTGGGTTCTTTCATCCAGTCGTTAAATCGGATGCCTGCGTATTCCTTGAGCAGAACTGCTGCCCAGAATACTGGGAGCGAGAAGAAGAGGAATGCCAGGAAGGTTACAACGTAGTCGAACCCAGAGTACTGGCGGATTGCAGTCATGATACCGACGGCAATACCAATAATGATGGCCAGCAGAGTCGCCAAGATAACGAGACGAAGCGTGGAGCTCGCAGCGTTACCAAGAAGACTGGTTACGTTGACGCCGTTTCGGTTTGTTCCCAAATCACAGCTCAGCGTAAAGCACTTTCCTACGCCTACAAGCCAGCCCCAGTACCGTTCGTACCAAGGAAGATCGAGACCCATAAAGTTGCTACGCTGCTGAATCAGGTACTCACGGTTATCCGCGTTACTTTCGCGAAGGTCTGCAATTGGGTCACCAGAGTTGATGACTAACACATAAAGCAGTAAAGATGCGCCTAGAAGGACAAGGAATGAGGATCCCAGTCTGCGCAGAATANNTATATTTGGCCACGAACAATTCCTTAGGTGATTTGGCGTAACCCTCTGGTGGAGGGAGAACCGCAACCTATCAATCATGCCACGATGGGTGGCAAATGCTTATATCGGCGGCGTAGGGCAGGGTCTTGTTAGACCCTGCCCTACGCATGTTTTCGCAGTGTTT
Organism: Jonesiaceae bacterium UBA3555; assembly: GCA_002376595.1. GTDB lineage: Bacteria > Actinomycetota > Actinomycetes > Actinomycetales > Cellulomonadaceae > Timonella. The sequence goes on from DFNY01000223.1 coordinate 3,026, forward strand.
GAGGTGATTAGCCACCTAGGCGGTGACTTGTTTCACATCAGTTAGCGCGTACCCACTGCTCAGCGTTCCACGCTACGGTGCTCTGAGTTGCGGTGCGACGAACGTTGGAGATCGTCGAGTCGAAGGCAGAGATACCTGGGTGAGCGAACACTGGGATTCCGTAAAGGGTGTCCCACAGTTCCTTCTCAATGATCTTGACCTGCTCCTGCTGTGCTGCAGTGTCAAGGGTGGAGCTGAGAGCTTCCCACGCCGCGTCTNNCCCTTGTAGCCACCGTAGTTCTGCTGACCGGTTGAGGAGTAGATGTTCTGACCGGATACGATCTGGCCGGAACCTGCCCATGCGAACAGTGCTACTTCGTAGTCACCGCGCTCAAGGGTTCCACCTGGTGCGAAGAACTTAGGGTCTCCAGCGTCTACAACTTCGAAGCCTGCTTCGTCACATGATGACTTGATCATCGCAACTTCTTCAGTACGACGCTGGTTTGGCTGGGAGTAACCGATGCGAACCTTGATTGGCGTTGCAACGCCGGACTCAGCAATCTTTGCCTTTGCGCCTTCGATGTCTACGGTGTCGTAGCGACCATCGTAGGAAGCAGCGGTTACGTCAGCGTAGTTTTCCTGGAATGGGAATACTTCGCGTGCGTTCATAACAACAGCCTCTGGGTCAACTGGCTTGATGAGGTTGTCGATGATCTGCTGGCGTGGAACACACATTGCGAATGCTTCACGCAATTCGAGTGAGTCCTTGAATGATCCGGCCTTGAAGTTGAAGTCAAGGTGTTCCCAGGTAAGGGACTGTCCGGATTCGAGGGTTACAGCTTCGCCGAGTCCCTGGATCTGAGCAACGGTGTCAACGGTTGCCTGTGGTTCGATGATGTTGAGGTCACCGTTCTGGAGTGCCTGAACCTGAGCCTCTGGTGCGATGAAGCGGTAAACGAGGGTCTTGGTTGCTGGCTTGGTGCCCCAGTAAGCTTCGTTTGCGGTCAGGGTTACCGACTCGCCGGCCTTCCAAGCAGTGATCTTGTATGGTCCGTTAACTGGGGTCAGTGCTGGGTCAGGAAGCTCGCCTGGGTTTGGTGAGAGCCATCCTTCGTTCCAGAACTTCGCAGCTGGCTTAAGCGCTTCTACGTTCTTGTCCTGGATTGCCTTTGCGAGCTCTTCAACGGTCATGCCTGCCTGCTGAGCAACGATGTGTGCTGGGAAGGCACCCGATACCTGCAGCTGGTAGTCAGGGTATGGAGCGGTGTACTCGTAAGTGAAGGTCTTGCCGCCAACTTCGCCCTGTGGGCCGGCTGGAACGCGCTTACCAAAGTCAAGGCCACCAACGTGGTTGAACAGTGGGATTGGGTTTCCGTCAGCGTCTGCCCCGTCGGAGAAGTTCTGGGTTGCCCAGTCAAGGAGGTAGTCAACGTAGGAAACTGGAGTTCCGTCTGACCAGGTCACGTTGTCGTTGATCGTGTATTCGATCTTCATTGGGTCTTCGGAAACGATCTTGAACGAACCGAACTCTTCGTTCTGGTGGATCGAGCCGTCAACACCGAAGTACATGAAGCCATCGCTCATGCGGTCGTTAACAACCGAGGTGTAGGTTGAGTAAGTCTCAGGGGTGTTTCCGTTGTAGCCGGTCCACTCTTCTCCACCGAGGGTGTAGTAGATGGTGTCGTCTTTGGTTACAACGTCGCCGAGGTCAGCCTTACCTGAACCTTCAACGGTGGTGGTGCCACCATCGGATGACGATGAGCTTGACTCAGAAGGCTTTGGGGTTGGCTCTTCAGCTGTACCACAAGCAGCAAGGGCCATGGTGGCGGTCATTGCGACTGCCAGTGGCGCCCACTTGGTGTTCTTCAATGTTCCTCCTTGAAGGATGGGAGGTGTCGGTGGTTTCTCGTAGGGTTCCAGGGCTCATGCTCCCCGCTCCCGAACGAACCGATCACAGATGCTCCCGATGCGTTAGTAAAAAGGTACATACGTTTAACGCCTTCCGATAACCAAAACCTGCCGTAGCACATACATCGTTACCGAAGTGATACCGACCAGTAACTTAAGAAATAGAAATCTCACATACTGGAATGGCGTTAAGAGATTCGCAGGATTACGCGCTTTACGTATCAACATGCAGTCGCATTACCCGTAGAAACACGTTAACAAATGTCCGTTTTGAGCACTGCGCAAGGGCGGCTTTTCGCCCAGCTACGGTTAGCGAAATTCGTCAGCACAGTTCTCAAGGGGCTAGACAAAAGGTTACCAGTGAGGAAACATTGGGATGTCAACCTCGCATGTTTAAGCCACTCTTAACTGCCTGCAACTTCCTTGCGTCCCGTATTTTGAAACAACGGCCGAAAAGTCTTCTTATTCTGTTTCACCCCTTTTTGGCACCTTCCAGGCAAGGCTCTTCGGTGTAAAACGAGTTTTGAGATGGTGGCCACAACTGCTTAGAGCATCGAGCAAACCAAGGGCACTAGGTCCCAATTAGCTAACTACCGAGGCGGGCACGTAGCTGCCAGCCACCCCGTCATTGACCGCCGATTCGTGATTCCAGTTACTTTCCACTCGGTTGTAAAAACGGAAAAATGACCGATCCAGCCAAAACTGACCTGTTCCACAACCCACGTCCGCCAGAGTCCAAATCGGCTAAACCATGCGCTTCTCGCAGCCCGTCGAGGCAACTTTGCGCAGTTCNNCACCTGTCGGCTAAGCATGAAATCTTCACGAAAGCAAGCACCATCTCAAAACGCCGGTACGCTGATTAGATGAGCACAAAGACATTCCCCCATTTGATGTCTTCGGGACACATTGGGCCCATGCAAACACAGAATCGCATCGTCCTTCCCGCAATGGACATGAACGTTTCTGAACACGGCGAGATCGAACAATCCGAAATCGATCACTACGCCGCACGCGCCAAAGGAGGCGCTGGACTAATCATCACGGGTGCCTGCGCAATCGATTTCCCGTATGGCGCCGCATCAATGAAGGAACCCGGGCTGTCAGATGACAAGTTCATTCCCGGCCTCAAAGCACTTGCCGATGCGATCCACGCCGCTGGATCCAAACTGTGCATCCAGTCAACGCACCACGGAAAGGTTGCGCGCGTAGATACCGCCAACGACCGCCCCGTCCTTGCACCGAATGCTCCTGACTAAAGTTACTCAATGAGCGCCTTGGTTGATTGCACTCCAGAGGAACTCGCCAAGATGGGCGCTGCGACTCGCGGAAAGCAAACCACTTACCATGCGATGACTCAAGAAGACATTGACTCGCTGGTATCCAAATGGGCTGATGCTGCGGAACGCATTGCCAAGGCTGATGCTGACGCCATTGAGATCCACGTGGCCCATGGATACATCTTGGGTGTCTTCCTTAATCAGCGCGACAACTCCCGCACCGACCAGTACGGCGGTTCGCTGGAGAACCGTGCGCGTCTCGCATGCGAGGTTATTAGCGCAGTGAAACAGCGCGTAGGCAATCGCATTGCGATCTTGGTTCGCGTTGCTGGCGAAGAATACGGTCAAGAAGGCGGGCTGTCACTAGCAGAATCAATTGCTGCTTCGCAGATGTTTGAAAGGGCTGGCGCAGACGCAATCCACGTGACCGGTTGGGGTAGGAATCCGTTCGATAATTTCACCGACGGCCCACTTCCAAACAAAGTTGGCGCATATCTCGACAATGCTACAGAAATCAAGAAACATGTTGGCATTCCCGTCATTGCTGTTGGTCGTATGCTCCCAGATATTGCGGAGGAAGCTATTGGTGATGGCCGCGTTGACTTCGCGGCAATGGGCCGTCAGCTACTTGCTGACCCTGAACTGCCTAACAAACTCCGGGCAGGCACACCGGAGCAAGTCCGACCATGCATTAACTGTTACTTGTGCGTAGCCGAGAACTTCTTTGATGACACGCCTTTCTGTGCGGTGAACCCAGCGCTTGGAAACGAATCGGTGCTGCCACTGCGGTCCACCACCAACTCAAAGCACGTTGTGGTTGTGGGCGCTGGACCTTCGGGCATGGAGAGCGCCCGCGTACTCACTGAACGGGGCCACCGAGTCACAATCGTTGATAAGGCCGACCGTTTGGGTGGAACTATGTGGTTCTCCACCATGACTACGCCTGACAATGAGCGACTCTTGAACTGGCTGAAGTCCGAGCTCAAGCGTCTCAACGTAGCGGTGAAACTCAATACTCCAGCCACGCCTGAACTGATCAAGTCGCTCAAAGCAGATCACGTCATTGTTGCCACTGGCGCAGTTCGCCCCAAGCCAGATATCCCTGGCGGTAACCTCCCCAATGTGCAAACTGGTGACACCCTACGCGCCATGATGCTGGGAACAGCTTCGGCTGAAGAAGCAGGCATCGTGATGTCCACACTTGGCAAGCTCGGAAAACTCTCGGGCATGACCAAGAGCCCTGGCATGGTCCGTCAGATCACCAAGTTCTTCCTCCCAATGGGTAAGGACGTAGTGGTCATCGGCGGGTCATTGGTGGGTCTCGAACTTTCAGAGTTCCTTGCCGAACGAGGCCGCAGGGTGACTTTGTTGCATGAAGGTAAGCAGCTTGGTTTGCCTTTGGCTATGCCGCGTCGCTGGACTGCGGTCAAAGACTCCCAAGCCCATGGCGTAAAGATTCACCGCGATGTTGAGGTCACCCGCATTAACAAGGACAGCGTTGAATGGACAAAGGACGGTGAGTCGTTCAGCGCTGCTGCATCGACGGTTGTCTACGCAGAGGGAACGACTTCCGCGTCTCCTCTTGCTGATGCGCTGGAGGCAGAAGGCGTGTCCGTGAGCGTTGTTGGCGACGCGAACCAAGTCAACTACATTCACGGAGCAATCCACTCTTCGTGGAAGGTTGCGACTGAGCTGTAGGNNGAGCTGTAGGTTGCGACTGAGTCGTAGGTTGCGACTGAATTGTAGTTTGCGACTGAGTTGAAAGTTGCGCTCGTCTCTTCGGTTACGACTAATAGGTCCACTTTCCCTGAGATTTTCTAGGGCGTGAGAATCTACTTATTCGCTGCCGCATTAACCAAATAGAGTGAGGGACCTGCACCGCAGGTCCCTCACTCTTCTTGTATGTACTCAGGCCCTAGTCTTCACCGCGCGCGNNATTGGCTGCGAGTTTCATAGATGCTTGCCACGCCACCATCGTCAGTGCAAACGCCATAGGCCACGCGATGATGAATTGGCTGGGCCAGCTGACGAGCCATTCCATGGAGGGACCTTGGTGAATCAGGCTCATGAGTCCCGACATGGTGGAGGCCATTATGAAAGTCATGATGACTTGGGAGAGGAAGATAGATTTCTTGCTCAAAGCATTTCCGTTTCCAAGGCATGGGCGCACGGACTCGGCGCCAAATACTCTCTGTGTGAGAGTTGATTGGCGCGAAGGGTTCACGCGGGCGTGACGTCATCTCGAAAATGCGAGGGCTGGAATAAACACACCGACCTAAATCTTTATGGCAACTCTATTTTAGGGCTTTTCAGTGCCAGCAGCGTTGGTCTCTCCCCCTTTTCAGAGCAAGGAAACACTCTGAGCAATGTCCGTGCACAGTAAGCTCACGCTGCCAAGGCCCTGCGTAACGCCTGGAACAGGGCCTACATGGATATACTGCTGCGAGTCCTTATATCAACGACGATCCGAGGAAACTATGACGCTTGCCCGTCCCAAGCTCCGCATTTCATTGCCCTTGAGCAAGACTCTGAAGATTCTCTCCGTATTATTCGGGGCGAACGCTGCTGCTCATTTGGCTGCGCAACTGCTAGATCATGATCAGCTGTCTGATGTGACTTAGGTGTTGCTGATGCCATTGCTTGCTGCCGGTGTAATGGCTGCGACGCGGTCTCCGCGTTCCCGGCTGGTGAAGTTACTGCTGTTGTCGTTGTTCTTCTCGTGGCTTGGCGATGCGTTACCTCGGTTGATGAGCGGAGACGCCGGGTTCCTCACAATGGTGGGGTTCTTCTTGCTGGCACAGTTCGTGTTCATTGTGGCTTTGTGGCCGTACCGCAAGTCATCAGTTCTGGGCTCCCCCGTTTTCTTGGTGCCCTACGTTGCTTTCTTTGTCATGCTGTTGGCGGTGTGTGGCCCGAAAGCGGGCGGGTTGTTGGGCCCGGTCATCGTGTACGGGTTGGCCCTAATGACTATGGCTATTTTGTCTACGGGGCACGGTACGCTCGCTGGTATTGGTGGCGCGATCTTCTTTGTTTCTGACGCTTTGATTGCGGTTCGATCGTTTAGCGATATTCGCCTTCCAGAACACGGATTCCTGGTGATGGCCACCTACATTGCGGCGCAACTCCTGCTCGCTATTGCGATTGTGCGGCAATCACATCATGAGGCCGAGTGACTCGGTNNAGTAGTTGCGCAGAGCGCAATTGGAGTTGTTGGCGGACTCAGCCCATTTGGTCTGGGTCAACTTCTGGCTCCTGAGCCAGAGGGATGGTCGAGGCAAACAGATCCGCTGGGTTCTCGAGAAGCGGCTCCTCTGTTTCAATTGCGCCAGCACCTAGGAGGCTTCCAGCGTGTGCGGCAGCAGCACTCACTCGTGATTCAAGAACTCTTGAAGCAGCCAGCTGCTGTTCGGCTAGTTCTGCGTACAGACCACCTTGGGCGAGTAGCTGGTTGTGAGTTCCCGATTCCACAATGACTCCGTGATCAAGAACGTGAATCATATCTGCGCCCATCACTGTGGATAGTCGGTGGGCAATCGAGATGGTGGTACGACCCTTCGCCGCCTCATCTAGAGCTTCCTGGACTACGCGCTCAGACACTGTGTCGAGCGCCGAAGTTGCTTCATCCAACAGAAGAACGGCAGGGTCTTTCAGCAAGACTCGAGCAATCGCAATGCGCTGCTTCTCTCCACCTGACAAGCGGTAGCCACGCTCACCAACCACGGTGTCGTAGCCCTTTTCAAAGCCGGCAATAATGTGGTGAATGTTGGCTGAAGTGCAGGCCGCAATCATCTCTTCTTCGGTTGCCTCAGGCTTGGCGTACATGAGGTTCTCGCGGATCGTTGCATGGAACAGATAAGTCTCTTGCGAGACGATTCCAACCGAGTCAATGATCGAATCTTGAGTCAGGTCTTTCACATCAGTCCCAGCAAAAACAACCTGACCACTGTGCGCCAAATAGAGCCGCGGCACCAAATACAAGATGGTGGTCTTGCCAGCTCCCGACGGCCTAACAAAAGCCACGTGCTGACCGGGCTTAGCCACAAAGGAAATTCCCTGCAGCGTGGATGGCGAGTCAGGGGTGGCGTCTGGGTAACGGAACTCCACGTTACGGAACTCGATCCGTCCAACTTCCCCACCGGTGCTCGCAACAGTAACGGCCTTCGGTGAATCCACAATCGCGGGAACCAAATCCAAATACTCAAAGATTCGGGCAAACAAAGCAGATGAAGTTTGAACGTCCAAGGACACCCGCATCAGTCCAAGCAGCGGCTGCAGCAAGCGTGCCTGAACCGTGGTGAAAGCGACGATCGTTCCTGCGGTAATGCTCGCGGACCCACCATCCAAGAGGTACCCCGATACCAAGTAAATAACGGCTGGGACGCTCGCCATCAAAACGTGAACTACCGCGAAGAAACCCTGTCCGCTCATGGCCCGTTTGACCTGGAGCTTGACCTGATTTTCGTTTTCGGACTGGTAACGCAGCGACTCTGTGCGTTGGCGGTTGAAGGACTTGGACAGCAACATGCCCGAGACGCTCAAGGTCTCTTGCGTAATGGAGGTCAGTTCCGACAACGATTCCTGGGTTTCACCAGCGATTCGAGCACGCACTTGGCCAACCCTGCGCTGAACCACAATCAGGAACGGCATCAACACAACTGCGATGAGCGTCAGGCGCCAGTCGATCACAATCATTGCCACTAAAGAGGCAATGACTGTAACTACGTTGCCCAGAATGCTGGTCACAGTGTTGGTGAGGACCCCAGACACTCCGCCTACGTCGTTTTGCAGACGTGATTGAATGACTCCGGTTTTGGTGCGAGTGAAGAAGCCTAGTTCCATGGCTTGCAGGTGCTCAAAGAGTTTGACCCGCAAATCCCCGGTGACGCGGTTACCAACAGTCGCGGTCAGCCAAGTTTGGAAGATGCCCAATACCGCCGAGAACAGGAACAAACCCACCATCGCGATCACCAAGGTAACCAACAGGTTGAGGTTCGGGCCGCTACCCGAGGCTGGGAATAGCGCGTCGTCGAAAATCCGCT
>DFNY01000223.1:11240-13634 GCA_002376595.1 Jonesiaceae bacterium UBA3555
ATCTTTCCTGTGTATGGCCTAAACAACGAAACAACTCGTTTTCCAAGCCCGGAAATCGCAGGCGCTTGCGCGTTCAACCTACGTTGCGCTGCTTCGTCGACCCCGCGGAATCCTCCGCCACCGCCACCGCGGCCTCCACCCATACTCATTGGTTCAGGCTATCACCGCGCTCGGTTGCTACCAGCGGAAACAACCATTTCCACGGCCGCAAGACAATCCTCAACGCGCGTGGCCGCGCTGCCTTGCATAGGGTAGAAAAGTCGCGCACGCCGCCAAAGATGAACCGGAATGAGGAATAGAGATGTCAAATAACACCCCATTGAGTTCAGTACCCGTGCTAGATCTCGAGCGCTACCTTGGCACGTGGTTCGAGATTGGCAGGCTCCCATTGAAGTGGGAGGACGACAACGCCACCAATGTCACCGCAACGTACTCCCTCAACGAGGATGGCATGGTAAAAGTGGACAATCGCTGCTTTGACAACAACAACGAACCAACGCAGTCATTGGGCGTTGCTAAACCAGTGCCTGATCAGCCGGGACAACTAACAGTGTCATTCTTACCCAAATATCTTCGGTGGATTCCCTTCACCGAAGGCGACTACTGGGTACTCAAAATCGATGAAGCCTACGAGCATTCGTTGGTGGGCGCTCCAAACATGGAGAACCTGTGGCTGCTCAGCAGAACTCCCCACATTGAGCCTGGAATCCAAGAAGAATACCTGGCGGAAGCTACACGCCAAGGCTTTGACCTGTCCGCGTGGATTACGCCCGTCCATGACGGCCGCGCGNNGCTCGTAGGGTTTCCACGTCATCCCATACAAGCCGCCAATACTGGGCTAACGAATCAATAGTTTCGTGGGCGTTGAGTCCGCTCGGTTGCGGGACCACCCACAGTAGGGACGAGGCTGGCCAACCAGGGATTCGTGTTGTGGTTTGACGTCCCATTACGGCTTTGGGCTGCGAGAACGCGGATCTGTAGGCAGTGATTCCCGCTACTGCAACAACCTTTGGTTTCAGTGACTGAACGCGCTCAACCAGGTGCGCTCCGGCACGCTTCAGTTCTGCAGTGGAGAGCTCATCTGCGCGTGCTGTGGCCCGACCAACCAGATTTGTTAGTCCAATTTTGCGCTTGTAGAACTGTTGCTCATCTTCTGCTGATAACCCCACCGACGCATCAACTAGGTAATCTGTGAGGCCGGCCCTGTACAGGGCTGGCCAAAACCTGTTGCCTGGTCGTGCGAATGGTGCGTTGACTGCAGCAGTCCAGAGTCCTGGGTTGATACCCACTATGAGCAAATCAAGTGGGGCCCCGGAGGGCGGAAGGAGATCATCGAGGGCGTTAGGGTTCGCTGTGGCGAACCGCGCGAGGTCCTGCTTGGTGGGCTTCTTGCCACCCATTGGGGAGGGTCGTCGCGTTGAGGTGGGGTCTTGCGTTCTGTTCTCGCTAGAAGCGTTCGACGACGCTGTGTGCAGAGTGTTACCACTCCTGCTCTCGGCAAGTGTGGAACCCACTCCCCTAACTTCCCGACGAGGTGGTTGCGTTGGGCACATAACGTAACTGCTCTTCCTTTGCTGGTTTGGAGTTGCGTTTACCTAGACTGTGAGATTCTCTTAAGCAGTAACCATTAGGCACTTTTTGGGAGAATCATGACCGCACCAACACTGTATTTGTGGTTTCCAGGTACGGCTACCGCTGCACTGAATTTCTACCAGAGCGTGTTTGGTGGCGAGGTTGAGACCTTCACGTTTGAACAGTTTGGCCGAACGGACGGTCCACCCAACGCAATCGCGCACGGGCAACTCACCGGACCCGTCACTCTCTACGCTACCGACGCGGCACCCGGAGAAGAAACTCTGACAATGACCGGCGCAAGCATCGCCCTGCTTGGAACTGCTGAGCCCGAAGTATTGGCCCAGTGGTTTGAAAAACTATCTGACCAAGCTGACGTATTTGATCCACTCCAAGAAAGACCATGGGGCGCCACAGACGGACAGCTCAAGGACAAGTATGGAGTTCGGTGGCTGATTGGATGGGAACACTAGGCTTGCAGATAGGCCTTGGTCTGTTGAGAATGCTGAGTCGAAACAAACCAGTAGATAGTGTCTGGGAATCAGAAATCANNCTGAATTCGATCTCCTCCACCGAGCCCCTTGCTTCCGGAAGCAGATGTCGTAATCGTATGAAGCCGATAGCCCAGAGCTGCCTGCTTGTTAATTACGTTTTCTAATTCAGTTAGGTTGCCAGAACCCGTTCCCCAGAGCTTCTCCTTGAGTATTACTTGGAGCACCACGTATGTTGCGCCCTGTTGGGCCGGCCGTGGCTGTGCCCCTGACTGTGCGTCCGCTTCGATTCGTTCAACCAGTCCGCCGAGTCCACCCACCACTGGTGCAG
>DFNY01000223.1:13759-14126 GCA_002376595.1 Jonesiaceae bacterium UBA3555
CACAAGAATGAATTATATAAGGAGAAAACAGATAATAACATCCAGCGCGGCTACTTTAAGGTTCTTCATTGTCCAAGAATCGAGTTAAGAGAGTAATAGTATGACTATTGGAGCAAAGAACTATTCTTCATAACACTATGATTCAAGGCGATCAGTCCGTTAAGAACGTGCACTTCAATCATTGCTTGAAGAACTTGAGTTTTTCGTTTATCGGAATACTTTACACAGTTTGCAAACAGGGCCCACATTGCATCCCGAAAGAGATGAACCGTGTCTCGCGCGACTTCAAGAAAATCTTTTGGTGAAGCGCCTGAATGAAAATGTCCAGAGCCATCCTCGATAGCCCCAAGAAGTCCCAGCACGTCCG
>DFNY01000223.1:14235-14640 GCA_002376595.1 Jonesiaceae bacterium UBA3555
CATTACCCAGCGATGTTCCTTGTATCGACTAGCGGTGTCTCTGTCCCCCGTCGCTAGCACGCGCGCTACTACTAGAATCTCCGACAGAGTCCGCCAGCGAGACCTTGCTCCAAATGCGTACCCGTTGTCAAGCAGAATTGCTATCTCCCTGAGTGTGGCAATTGCACGAGTTGCCAAACCGGAAAACACGTAACGAACGTCGTGCGGAACACTTCTATCTGAATGCCCGCTGTAGAGATGAACTACGACTTGCGAAAACTCAGCAATTTCAAACAGCGGCAAATAACCAACATCTTGCTGAATCAATTCAGGAACACTATGAAATGCGTTCCTTGAAGCCACGCCAACTGAATAGAGTTGCTGTTCTATTCTCCAGAACTGTTGATCCACAAGATCAAGCAGATC
>DFNY01000223.1:14725-14956 GCA_002376595.1 Jonesiaceae bacterium UBA3555
TTCGAGTCTGAGTATTTCAGCCTGATGTTTGCCCAATCATAACAGGCAATGAGGCGACATTTGGGGGCTACCAGATTCTTCCTGTGCCTGAGCTAATGCAAAATTGCGCCAACAATGAAGAGATCTCAGATCGACTTCTGGTCATGAGACCGACTGCAGTCTCTCGGCAGAGCCAGTGGAGCATTAGTTTTCTAGATTGAGTTCAGTTGGCTATTCAATTTGAGTTCTAGT
>DFNY01000077.1:0-1720 GCA_002376595.1 Jonesiaceae bacterium UBA3555
CTCTCCCTGCAACACTGTGATTCCCGAGCTCTGTGATTGCTTTGAAGTGGTGGAGGAATCATGGTTGCCATCGGCTTGGATCATGGTGACACCGGATGGGATTGCGTCTGCGAAGGCTTGCACACAGAATCGCTCAACGTCCGTTCCATTAATGGTTGTGTCGCCGCCATTTAGGATGATGCGAGCGCCTGCCCGTTGGGCCGCAGTCTTGATGAGTGGTGCCATTCCAACGTTGCAGTGGAGATCGGATACAAAAACCATGGTGACGATGTCATCTGGGTTTTCGTCTGGAGTGATCACACCCAAAGCTGCAAGTTGCGCGTTGTTTTGCTCGTCTTGTTCGCTTCGTGCGTCGAAGGCATCGTTCAGCGCCGAGTTCGCGGCTGCGTAGAAGTTCTCGTTTTTCTGGTACACCCCCACCAGTTGGCCACCGTAGGTGTCAATTACACCCGATAGCCTTCCCGTGATTCGAGCGCCTTCGAGTGCCGTTCCTTCGAACACGGTAGAGGTTCGACCGCCCACGGCTTGGGCTTCTTTGTGGGCGACTTGGGTAAATCCGAATCCCGCAATGAGGGCGACAACCAAGAAGGAGGCAACAAGTGCCCAGGTGTTGCGGGCAGCGCGGTACGCGAGTTCTCNNACCTCAACGCGAATCCTGCTGCCACTAGGGCGGTGGCAACTATGAGGGCGCGCTTGATTGCATCGGCAATCAGGAGCTTTGCCACTAGGGAAATGGTTTCGCTCGGTGCGGCAAAGAATTGCACGTAGCCTTCGAGGTCTTGACCCAAGGCTGCCAGCGTTGCCTTCGAATCCACCGAGGTGAGGCTATCTGGGATCTCACCGATCGCTGCGTGAACGCCGAGTCCAACTGGTAGTGGCGAGTCAATGACTAGGGATCCGAGTGGACCTGCGTCGAGTGTGATCGATGAGTCTATGGTCACTGCGTAGTGGGCGTCGTGTGGCCCAAAGTTAGCGGTTGCTTGAGCTGTGATGACCCCGCAAATTGCGGAGACCACAATCACCACAAGCGTGGTGAGCAAGTATCTAAGTATGCGCGGCGGCGCTGTTTTATCCCCCGGATACATGGCCCAGTTTGCGGCACGGCGGCGGCCTTCACGGATTCGCGGGGATAGCCACGCGAGCACTCGTGGGGCTTGGCTTCGAAGGCGAGCAGCTGTGGATGTGGCGTTACCGCTGGATAAAGACATGTAGGTGAAAGGGTTCCTTAGGTAGGTTCAAGTCACCTATATCTTCTCATTTCACAGCGGTATTGCTCAGTGCTGCTCGCGAGTTGAGCACCCTGTGCCACTTGTTGGTGGGAAGCTCTGGGTGAAGCGCTGACAGCCCGGTAGCAAACTTTGACACTGATACTGGCCGGTGTCCCGACTTCCACAACAAACGGTCTGTGGCTGTGGTTCTTCCCGCAGATTTGGTTTCAATCAACACCAATTGCGGGTATTGAACGTGCGTTGTGGCGTCACTACAGCACAGTGCCGTGTCCCACGTGACTCGAGAACCATCTGGGTGTAGCAAGGTGGTCCGCTGATAGTTGGTCTCGACTACAGGGCGTAGTTTCTCGACGAGTCCTCGGGCTTGAGGAACATTGGATAGTTCCAGCGTTGTCGCTATGAAATTACGGTCCGAAATACTCAGGTCCCTCTGGCCGTCTTGGCTGATCTGACACCGCTGCTTCATTGTTTGGCCTCGACCATTCTTGAGC
>DFNY01000077.1:1751-4928 GCA_002376595.1 Jonesiaceae bacterium UBA3555
CATTAGAGCGGACTCTTGACTCAGATCAGCAATGTCGATTTCACCAAAGCGCTCCCACCCAAGAGTGAGCCGGTCAAACTCGCCAGCCACGTCGTCGGGAAGCCCGCGCAGCGAGTCCTGATAGGTTACTGCGCTCATAGCGACACCAATGGTGAGCGTTCGCATTCGACCTGCGCAATTGCAAGTGATTGCGAGACCAATGAAGGATCGACCGTGTAGCGAACATCAACCACCATCAAGTCACGAACCAGGTCCGTGCTTTGCACGGTCAACTGCCGAACCTTTGCATGTAGCAGCGCTTCCACGGCCTCACGCAATTCAGATTCATGCGTGATGACCCGATCCAGGGTAATCACCTGATGACGGTAATTGCGGTTAAGAAGAAGCGAATCAGTCAGCCACATAGCGGCAACGACAAGGCCGGACACCGCTGGTGCGAGCCACAAGGGCTCTGGCGCCAACCCGTTAACCAGACCTAGGACCAACGCTGCGAAGTAGTAGGACACCTCAAATTGGCTGAGTTCGCTTGAACGCAACCGAATTATGGAAAGCACGCCAAACAAACCGAGACCCAAACCAGCGGCAACCGAAGACTGCGTCATCACAGTGGTCACACCAAGCACCCCAATATTGAGGCCGATGTAGGCAAGAACCAAGTCCGCTCGCCCGTGATGGCGGAAGTACACGCCAAGCGTCAACACCAAGATGGCAACAACGTCAACGAGCAAAATAAGCGGGTGCATACAAATCTCCGAACAGTTTCCGCGCCTTGAGAACTCAGAGAGACTGAACGTGCGCGGCAGAATTAAGCGAACACATTGGTTATATGCACCGAACCTATGATTCTGCTTTGAACCAATTGAGAGTGAACTTTAGATGAACCGCTGGAGGCCGCGCCTGCGAGCAAGTGCACGCTCTGCTTAGGAGAGTTCCGGCGAACNNCCGCAGCCAAACCAGACCTTTCAAAGCGCATCAGCCGCAGGCGCGCTGGTCAGCAACCCAAACCGCACCAGAACGGGCAAAACATTGCCTGTGACGGCTTCGGTTCAGGCTTTTTGTGACAACTCGTGAAATACATCACTTGGGGCACGTCGCACCTGCCCTCAGTTCTAAAATCGACATTGTGGCAAATTCGAACACACCTGAAAAAACCGTTGATGTAGTTCTCATCGGTGGCGGAATCATGAGTGCAACCTTGGGCGCACTCATCCACCAGCTACAACCAACATGGTCCATCCGGTTGTACGAGCGCTTGGGCGATGTGGCCCTCGAAAGCTCCAACCCATGGAACAACGCAGGGACCGGACACGCGGCCCTCTGTGAACTCAACTACACCCCAGAAATGCCTGACGGCACAATCAACATCAAAAAGGCCGTCAACATCAATGAACAGTTCCAGCTCTCCCGCGAGTTCTGGAACCACCTCATCGCATCCGGCGCAATGCCAGACCAAGATGCCTTCCTCTCCCCCACCCCACACATGACACTGGTGCATGGCGCAGAAAACGTAGAGTACCTGCGCAAGCGTTGGGAAACACTGAAGAAGAACTCGAACTTCACCGACCTAGAGTTCTCAGATGACCCAACGGTTATCGGGACTTGGGCGCCACTACTCACACTCGAACGCTACGGCAACGAACCAATGGCTGCCACGCGTGCAACCGATGGAACCGACGTCAACTTTGGACGCCTCACCCACAACCTCACCGACTACCTGCACAACAGCGGCGCAGAAGTGAAATTGCAGCATGAGGTATCCAAACTCAAGCAACGCAAAAACGGAACCTGGGACGTCACAGTACGCGACCACCACTGGAACGCACCGCAACGCAAGCACACCGTCAATGCCCGGTTCGTATTTGTTGGTGCGGGCGGCGGCGCACTGCCACTGCTCCAAAAGTCTGGGATTCCAGAAATCAAAGGCTACGGCGGATTCCCAATCTCTGGGCTGTTCATGCGCACCACCAACCCGGAAATCGTGGCGCAGCACAACGCCAAGGTGTACGGAAAAGCCTCGGTAGGGTCCCCTCCGATGTCAGTACCTCACCTCGACACTCGCGTAGTTGATGGTGAAGCATCGCTGCTGTTTGGCCCATACGCGGGATTCTCAACCAAGTTCTTAAAGACTGGTTCACTGCTGGACCTGTTTAAGTCCATAAAGCCTTCAAATATCATCACCATGTTGTCCGTGGCCAAAGACAACTGGGACCTGACGCAGTACTTGTTGCGTGAAATCACCAAGTCCAACATGTCCAAGTTCCGTTCCCTCAAGGAATTCATGCCATCGGCAGACCCTAAGGACTGGGAATTCATCACTGCCGGACAGCGCGTGCAAGTAATGAAAACCAAAACCGGTCAGCGCGGCGGAGTATTGGAGTTCGGAACCGAACTCATCACCTCCAAAGATGGCACGATTGCCGGACTCCTCGGGGCCTCACCAGGAGCTTCCACCGCAGTGGCAGCAATGAGCGAACTACTCGAACGCTGCTTCCCAGCATCGTTCACCACCTGGGGTCCACGCCTCCACGAAGTCATGCCATCGCTGTCTATCGAAGGCGCAGACCAAGAATTGGCATCGCTCACCAACGCCGGACTGCCAAACACTCCAGAAGCATTTTGAGTCAGTGTTTCCATGTGGCCGCAACATAGACTGGCCACATGGAAACACGAACTACTTCTCGTCTCCCCTACTCACTCAGCGTTGTTGGGCAGGGCTGTTGGCAACTAGGCGCAGACTGGGGCAACGTCAGTGAANNAAAAACTGCTCGGTCAGTTGCTCCGCGAACGTGGACGCGACGGGATCACCGTCTTCACAAAGATGGGCCGGCGCGCCAATCCCTTTGACCCGTCCCAGTTCACCTTGGACAACTTCCGTGCATGGACTGACCGCTCGCGGGAAAACCTCGGCGTAGACACCTTGGACCTCACTCAGCTCCACTGCCCACCAACCGCAACACTGTTCACCAACGACACTTACGACTACCTCGACACTCTGGTACAAGAAAAGCGAATCGCATCTTACGGAGTCTCGGTGGAAACCGTAGCCGAAGCGATGGAAGCAATCACTCACCCGGGCGTTGCCAGCATCCAGATCATCATCAACGCGTTCAGGCACAAACCACTTGAGGAGTTCCTCCCCGCAGCTGTTGAAGCCGGAGTTGCAGTGATCGCACGCGT
>DFNY01000077.1:4962-5417 GCA_002376595.1 Jonesiaceae bacterium UBA3555
TTCCCACTTGCCTCAGGTCTCCTCTCCGGAAAATACACTAGGGAAACTACCTTCGCCGCAGACGATCACCGCAATTTCAACAGAAATGGCGAGTCTTTTGACGTAGGAGAAACCTTCGCCGGAGTTCCATTTGAAGTTGGCGTGGATGCAGCCGTCCAGTTCTCCGAGCTCGTTGCCAGCTCAGAGGTCGAGGCCACGCCAGCACAACGAGCCCTCCGCTGGCTCATTGACACCCCAGGCATCACCACCGTGATTCCCGGAGCGCGCAATGCCGCTCAAGCTGCAGCGAACGCCGCAGCAGGAACGCACCCATCGTTGGATGCGTCAACGCGTGACGCCATCACAAACCTCTACAACAACTCCATCAAGCAGTACGTTCACAGCAAGTGGTAGGACGGGTACATTGAAGTCAGCCACCTAAGGAAAGTTGACAACGATGTCCCACACAATCATTC
>DFNY01000077.1:5576-5871 GCA_002376595.1 Jonesiaceae bacterium UBA3555
GACACAAGCCACATCGTTGTCACAGATCAAATGGGACGCGGCTACACCTTCGACGTCACCGTGGGAGATGAAACACGGCAGTTTGAAGTCATTTCAGAAACACGAGGCCGATGGTTCTGGAAAAGCGACGTGTATCTAGTAAGCCCGCAGGCGTACACCATTGCCCAGGTTGGCGAACCAACGCCAAGTACAACTGCAGACTAGCGCACTGCGGGTAGCGCTCGGCACGGGTTTACCGCGGCGCGGGTAGCGCTCGGCGCGGGTAGCGCTCGGCGCGGGTAGCGCTCGGCGCGGG
>DFNY01000100.1:0-3484 GCA_002376595.1 Jonesiaceae bacterium UBA3555
TTGCCCACTCTCGGATTTAGAGGGTGGGTCCGCTTCATTTGGAGGCAACTGACCTCCATGCGTGTGGCACTGATGCTACTGATGTTCCTAGCAGTAGCGGCAATCCCTGGCTCTATTTTCCCGCAGCGCGCGGCAGACCCAACTGGAGTTGCCCAGTACATCCAAGACAACCCGTCTACCGGCCCATGGCTGGATAGGCTCTGGTTCTTTGAAGTGTTCGCCTCGCCATGGTTCGCAGCAATCTACATCCTGCTGTTCATCTCTTTGGTTGGCTGCATCTTGCCGCGCGTGAAAGTTCACTACAAGGCATTGCGCTCCGCACCGCCAAAGACACCGCGAGTGTTCAAACGATTCCCAGCCACACAATCGTTA
Source organism: Jonesiaceae bacterium UBA3555 (assembly GCA_002376595.1). Lineage (GTDB taxonomy): Bacteria > Actinomycetota > Actinomycetes > Actinomycetales > Cellulomonadaceae > Timonella. The sequence continues at coordinate 373 of DFNY01000100.1, forward strand.
GACCTAGCCGACACCTCAGCTGAGCAAACGGCCCAAAGCGTTGCGCAGAACTTGCGGGGAGCAGTGAAGTTCCTGCCCAAGTACCGCACCGTTGTGTCCCANNGCGTCTGGACAGTTAGCGCAGAACGCGGATACCTCAAAGAAACCGGGAACCTCTTGTTCCACATTTCCCTGCTGGGCATCTTGCTCTCCTTCGGAGCCGGACAGCTATTGGAATACCGTGGCCAAGCCATAGTTGTGGAAGGGCGCGGATTCGTCAACAGCCAGGTCGCATACAACACCTTTGAGCACGGAGCCTGGTTCAACGAAGACTCCATGGAGCCATTCGTATTCACGCTGGACAAGTTTGAGTCGCAGTTCAGGGCAAAGGACGCTTTCGCGCAAGACTTCACGGCATACATGACCGTTGAAACCCCAGAAGGTGAAACCCGTCAGGACACCATCAAGGTGAATTATCCAATGAATGAAGCGGGCGCCAAAATCTACCTCATGGGAAACGGTCATGCGCCAACGGTGACTGTGAACGACGCATCGGGTGAGATCGCTTTTTCGGGAGCCGTACCTTTCCTCACGGAGGACTCCGTATACACCTCCAAGGGAGTCATCAAGGTTCCTGATGTTTCCACCGGGGAACAACTGGGGCTAGTGGGCTATCTATTGCCCACCGCTGAAATTGAGAACGGCCAGATGAAGTCCATCTACCCAGAAGCACTCAACCCCGTGCTTGTTCTTGACCTTTACAAGGGCAATTTGGGGCTGGACGACGGCATCCCGCAGAACGTGTACCGCTTGTCCACAGAGAACTTGGAGAAGGTGACTAACACCGATGCCAATCCGGACCCAATCGTTCTGGCGCTCGGCCAAACCGCGGACCTACCTGACGGACTAGGGACAATCGAATTTGAGTCCATCCCCAGGTACGCCGCTTTTGACCTTCGCTACGATCCCACCTTGATGTGGCTGCTGGCTTCTTCCTTGCTCTGTTTAGCCGGCCTGGCGCTCTCGCTATTCACGCCACGTCGCCGAGTGTGGGCTCGAGTCGCCGACACCGACGAAGGGGTCCACGTTGAACTTGCCGGATTGGCTCGCGGCGACGACACCGGGCTGGCCCCCGAACTCACGAAGCTCTCAGAAAAGCTGCTTCCAGCGCCTCAACTGACAGAAGACGAGAAAGCCGCACAAAAGCTCTCACGCAGACAGGTGTGACAGCCACAAGCCACAAGCATTACCGTGCGGTTTCGCAAACGAAGCGAGTTTAAGTCTGAGCAGACCGAAGCCGCACACAGTAATACACGCGAAAGGTGCGGTGCACTCGCGCACCGTACGACACTAGGAATAGTTAGCCCACACCGGGCAACACACCAGAGGGATAACGTAATGGGAACTATCAGCGACTACTTTGTGTGGGCTACCGCAACCGNNCGGATATCTGAGTCAATCGGACGGCGCAAGCAGGCTCTAGTGGCTAGCCAGTCAGCCACAAATACGCACAACGACTCAACGGTGCAAGTCGCACTTGCGCCAAGTGAAGAAGCAGTGACCTATGTGGGGCGCAAGACCTCAGCACTGGGTATCGCAATGACCACAACCTGGCTGGGATTACTCTTCCACGCTGTTGCAGTTGTTACACGTGGACTTGCGGCTGGCCGCGTCCCATGGGCAAACATGTATGAGTTTGCCTTGACCGGTACCTTTTTCGCGGTTTTGGTATTCGTGCTGGTGCAAGCGTTCAAAGAAATCCGCTACATCGGCGTCATTGTCACGTTCTTGGCAGTCACGTTCCTCATGATCGCGATGCAGGCATTCCACGTGCAAGCTGATGCCGTTCAACCTGCACTGCAACGCTACTGGCTAGTCATCCATGTGGGAATCGCAGTGGCCGCCACAGGCGTGTTCACAGTTGCATTCGCAATGGCTGTGCTGCAGCTACTGAAAGACTCCCATGACCGGGGCACCAAGACTTGGAACTGGCTGTCAATCTTGCCGGCCGCTGATCGGCTTGAAGCGCTTTCCTTCCGCATTAACGCCATTGGCTTTGTCATGTGGACCTTCACCATTATTGGTGGCGCGATTTGGGCTGACGGCGCATGGGGCCGTGCGTGGGGCTGGGACCCTAAAGAAGTATGGTCTTTCATTGTGTGGGTTATTTACGCAGCCTACTTGCACGCGCGTACAACTCGCGGATGGTCTGGACGCAGGGCCGCATGGTTCGTTGTAGTTGGCTACGCCTGTGTGCTATTCAACTTCACTGGCGTGAACATCTTGTTCAGTGGTTTGCACTCTTACTCTGGCCTGTGAGAATGCAGCCCAACAACTTTTCCTAGCTGGATAAACAANNAGACGGTCTTGTTCAAAAAACCTAGACGGTGAGTTCAGGGTTTACTTGTTTGAAGGGCCATCCCCTGAGTGGTCATCAGGCTGGCCTTCAGACTGTGACGAATCACCGCATTGCTCTGGGCTCGCGTCTTTCTTGCGCTCCTCTGCTTCGCGCTTGCGGCGCTGCTCGGCTGCGAGCTTCCACAAGAAATCCGGGTCATCATCTGGAGCAGTGGCACCTCGGAAGCCAGACTTTTCGCGGCGGCTGTAGCGTGCAGGATTAGTGTTTGTACTGGTAGCAGGCCTGTTCCTAGAGAACAGAAGCCAGATGACTGGCCCAACCGGAGTGAGCAGTGCAATTAGGCCCCAGACAACTCTAGGGATGCCGCCTCTGCGGTTTTCATCAGCGCCCATCACATCTGCAAAGCAATATACGGCGAATGCAATAAGGGCAAGTGCAAGCAAGTATCTCGGCATTCTCCAAGCCTAACGGTCTACTCTTAGATTGTNGCATTTCTAAAGTATTCAGTTCTGCGAATAATCTTCATCCTGGCGTGCGCTTTCGTCCTGTACTGGCAAGGCGCGAGAAGTTGGGTGTTGTGGGTGGTGGCGATCATCCTCGGTTCGCTCATTTCACAACTTCTGTTGGGGCGTCAGCGCGACGAACTTACTTCTCAACTCGATGCACGGAGGCGTGGAGTGGCGGCCCCCGAGTCTCGGGCTAAGACTCTCGACGAAGAATACGAAGACAACTTGGGGAACTAGCCCGAGTCTTTGATCTCAACGCACAGGGCGT
>DFNY01000100.1:3516-7096 GCA_002376595.1 Jonesiaceae bacterium UBA3555
GTTTGCCTCGAGCGCCAGCGAGCATCGGAATTGCGAGCAGGACTGCCGGCAGTAGAAGAACAACCACAATGATTGTCCACGGGTTAAAGAAGGCACATGCAAAGGCAAAGATGAACGGCACAAAGATCATGGCCACGTACAAGCGCCGGGCCTTGAAGTCTCCCACCCGCACAGCCAGAGTCTTTTTGCCTGAGACGATGTCTGTGGGGATATCGCGAACGTTGTTTGCCATCAGGATCGCGCATGCGATCAGCCCAATCGCAATCGCGCCAAACAGCGAAGGCCAAGTGATGCGATCGGCCTGGAGGTAGGTGGTACCTAGAGTGGCTACCAAGCCAAAGAAAATGAATACCCCAACTTCACCCAAGCCGCTATAGCCGTAAGGCTTCTTGCCGCCGGTGTAGTACCACGCTGCCAGCAAACAGAGAATTCCTACCGCAATGAGCCACCAGTGCCCCGTCATGATTACCAGAATCAGTCCGAGTAGAGCGCCAATTCCAAGTGACACAAAAGCTGCGCGTTTCACTTGGGAAGGGCTGGCAATGCCTGAGGCAGTAAGCCGAATAGGTCCTACACGGTCGAGATCAGTTCCCTTAACTCCGTCGGAGTAATCATTTGCATAGTTGACGCCTACTTGCAGCGCAAGGGCGAGCAGTAAACACAAGAATGCTGGCACAAAGGAGAACGAGTCGATCTGTGCGGCTGCCCCTGAACCCACTATCACAGGAGCCGCGGCCGCCGGGAGAGTGCGGGGCCGAGCGCCGGCGATCCATTCATTAACAGTTGCCATGAGTTGTTGTCCTTTGTGTGGAACAGGGATAGGTCTCTAGGAAGAATAACGGTCTGCGGTGTGCAAATGTTTCATAGTGCATAAGGTGCGTAAAACTTGTGCGCGCTTGCGTGGGGCTTCTAGGACTTCAAGGTTCTTGCAGTTGCCAACTTGGTGGCTGTCCGCCGATCGATCTTTCCAGAAGTGGTGTGAGGCAACTGCGCAACCTTGATGAACTCACGCGGCATGTAGCCGGCGCCCAATGTAGCGATTACGTAAGCTTTGATTTCCTGGACCGGGAGTTCGCCGGAGCCAGATGTAGGGCTTGCGGTTGAGTTGGTGCTTGCGGCGGAGATGCGGGATACAGGGCCGCTAACTTCCGGTCCACTTGCGGCGGCGGCACTGGTGTAGAGCGCAACTACTTTCTGGCCCCATTCGGGATCAGGAACCCCAACTACGCAGATTTGAGAGATGGAGAACCGTCCACCGAGTGCATTTTCAATGAGTGCAGGGGCAATGTTGAGCCCGCCTGACAAGATAACGTCATCGGCGCGCCCCACAATGGTCAGTTCTTGAGAGTGTGGGTCGATGACGCCAAGATCGTTGGTTCGGTGCCAGCGTACGCCGTGTGAGTCGGTGAGGAATGCATCGGATTCGCGGAGCGGGTGTGGCTCAACGCAATCTGGCCGGTGAGCTAGGTCAACTGATGCGAGGTACCCTTGTGCCAGCACAGCGGAAGCAATGTGGATGCGGTTAGTGTGGTCTAACTTGATGGCGACATTGTCAAAAGGCCGGTTGTTGTACACGCAACCCCCAGAAGTCTCAGACATGCCGTAAGTGGTTACCACCGCGATATCTAGACTCCGCGCATAGTCCAGGTCATTCTGGCTGGTTGCTGCGCCTCCCACCAAAATAGCGTTGTAGCTCTGTAGGGCGGGCTTCGTAGCCTGAGCCTGTGGGCCCCCGGTTTCTATTTCATGCAGCAGTCTGTGGAGTTGAGTTGGCACCAGCGAGGTATATGTATTGCTGTCAGTCAGTTGGATAGTTGCGCGGGAGAACCGTTCAGGTGTGAAGGAAGGCCCCTCAGGCAAAGTTATGGCCTGCGTGCCAGCAATTACTGACCGTGAGAGCACCGCGATGCCCGCAATGTGGTGTGTATCCAGGGTCAGAAGCCATTGCCCGGGGCCATCTAGTAGATGGTGCGTTGCATCGGCACTCGCGCGCAGTGCCGCACTATCAATCAGTACACCCTTTGGCTCGCCAGTTGAACCGGAGGTCTGGACCACAACGTGCCCACGCTCATGTGCCAGAACACGCTCGATGTCGTCCTGTGAGTAATGATGTTCGGCGGCCCGATTCGATGAGACATGCTGCGGTGATTCCACAGCACTAGCCTACGTCTCGCACTAGAATGGACTCCTAAATTCCCTACTCGATTGTGTGAGGGATTGGTCACCGGCGACTGAGAGGCACCGCTTTGATAACTTCACAGCTGATGCCGGTCAGTCAACGCCGCATTGCCTTGTCACTCATGGTTTTGGCAGTACTGTCAGCATGCACTGCATCGCCGCAGTCACCGCCACCTGCCGTGACACCTTCAGTTTCTAGTACCCCCACCGCTTCAGTGACTCCAACGGAATCTCCTGCCACCACACCTGCAGAAGTTGAAGTGTGGCCGTTGACGGGACTCGCTCAAGAACAAGCGCACGACCGTCCAGCTGTAGCTGTGAAAATCGAGAACGCAACAGATGCTCGCCCCCAGTACGGTGTGGAACAAGCTGACGTGGTGTGGGAAACCATTGTTGAAGCGGGGATATCTAGATTCATTGCGGTGTTCCATTCCCAGTATCCTAAAGAGATTGGTCCGGTACGGTCCGTGCGTCCGGTGGATGTGCCCGTGGTCGCTCCGCTCAACGGTCTACTGGTGTATTCGGGGGGCCAGCGAGAGGTTCTGAGGGTGGTGCACGCATCCCCAACAATCCAGTCCCTGACCGAAGATTCCGGCAACGCGGCAATGTGGCGCAACCAAGATAGACGGGCACCACACAACCTCAACGCAAACGTTGCTGAGTTGGCGGCTCTGGCAGGTAGCGCCCACAGTAGTTCGCCTGCTGCACAGTTCACTTTCGCACCCAACTCGCAGTCNNGACGCTGTCCGTCCTTGCCCGGCCGCACTGGAAGTGGACACGGTCCGATGGCTGGCTGCGATATGAGGGGCAAACACCAGCCGTCACTGCATCAGGCACGCACATTGCAGCAACTAACGTCGTCTTGTTGTTTGCAGACAAGTTGGATTCAGGCTTCAACGATGTCAATGGAGTAGCCGTGCCAAACTACACGGTCTTGGGAAAGGGAAAGGCAGTTGTCGCCACAGGGGGCATGGTGGTGGAAGGCGAATGGTCAAAGGAAAGCAACACAGAACCATTTGCATTGCATACCGCTGATGGCGTAGAAATCACGCTTGCACCCGGAAATACTTGGGTTGAACTAGTGCCGGCACAGACCGGCTCATACGCGGTCGGCGCTGCCGAAAACTGAGCTCCAACCGTCAAGAACTGAGCTCCAACTACGTAGGATCGCGCATTGCAATGTATGTGTCACGAGCCGACCGATTGTTACGAGTCTGGTAGTTCTTTTTCTCAAAATTCGCAGAAGTAGTTCCCTGGGATGAGGGCTGTTCTCCCCAAGACCACCTAAGGGTGCATTACTTCACCCGCTAAGTTCAACCGTCTGGCAGTCGCCGCAATGCACGGTTTTTGCCATGATTAATACATGGCTGCGATAACCAGTATTGAGGTTGGACAACGGATC
>DFNY01000189.1:0-10071 GCA_002376595.1 Jonesiaceae bacterium UBA3555
TGCCCCTACTCTTGAAAATAGTGGTAAACGGACATTTGCGCGCGAGATGAGGGCTAGGTTTGGCGCGAGTGATGGCCTCAAGTAGTCACCGAGGGACTGCGTTAGTGTGCCCTGATGAGCCTTCGTTCTAGCGCAATGGAAATTGCCTGGGTGCGGCTCTCGGCTCCTAGCTTGCTAAATATGTGTACCAGGTGAGTCTTCACGGTTGCTTGGGACACAAAGGAGCGTTCCGCGATTTCTTTGTTGGATAGACCATCAGCTAGCAGTTCGAGGATTTCCAATTCTCTGGCGCTGAGTGCTTGGGTGCGCGAGGACATGCGTTCGACGATCCGCNNTGCCCGCGCGCCACTTTTTCCACTGCCTCAAGAAGCTCGTTGTCTTGTGCGTCTTTGAGCAGGTAACCCGATGCTCCGGCTTCCATGGCCGAGACAATGTCGGCGTCAGTCTCATACGTGGTCAAGATCAGAACTGGGATTGCGTCTCCGCGTGCTCGTAGTTGTTTCAGTGCTGACAGTCCATCGAGTCCAGGCGGCATCTGCAGATCAAGCAGCACTATGTCAATCTCCATGCGCTGGTCCTGATCAGCCAAAATGTCTAGCGCTTGGGCCCCATCGCTAGCCTGCGCCACTACTAGCGCCCTACCAGATTCATTCAGTATGGCGGTCAGTCCGGCCCGCACTACTCGGTGGTCATCAGCGAGCAAGACCCGCACTGGCTGGTTCTCACTCATTCGCTTTCCCCTCTGGAAATAGGGTCAAGGTGGCCGCCGGCCACCTGCTTCCCGACGAATCCCTCGGCAGGCACCTCGGCCTGCGCAAGCCTTGCCTCGGATTGTGCATTAACTGAAACCACAGGGTCATTGTCCTTGCCATTATGGTCGCTCGGCACTGTCAAAGTGACCACAGTTCCATGCCCCACAGCGGACTCGATGTGTACGCTTCCTCCCAGCGCTGCCATCCGCTCACGCAATGCGACAAGACCAAACCCGCCAGCTCTTACGGACCGCGCAGCCGCGAGCGCCGACGCATCAAACCCAACGCCGTCGTCGAAAAGGTCTATCACTACCTCTGAACCAAAATCAGCAATGCTCACCACACACGTGCGAGCTTGGGCGTGCTGCTCCACGTTGCTCAATAGTGCGTGTACTGCATTGGCTAATTCACCCACTAGCTGAGCGTCGCACGGGATCTGGGCAGTTTCCGCGCGCACTTCGTAGTGTGTTGGGGAACCTCCTGCAGCTGCCCTAGCTGCTACTTGCTGGACTTGTTCGCGCAGAGCGGCCACCACATCGTTGCGGTGCGGAGATTTTCGCAACTGGGCCACGAAGTCTCTGGCCTGGGCTAGATTTTCGGCAGCAGTAGAACCGATCACCTCTAGGCGCTCCTTGGCAAGGTCGATCTCGCCACGACCGAGTGCACCATCCACTCCACGCTTCATCAAAATGATTGAGGAAAAACCTTGGGCCAAGGTGTCATGAATGTCGCGGGCAACGCGCTCTCGCTCCGCCAGCCGTCCGGCTTCATGCTCGGTGCGGGCCAACACCGCGCGCGTGAATTCCAAATCCGCAATAGTGCGCTGTTGCTCCTGAACGTTGGCCACTAGCTGGCTGTAGATCCAGTACATGGCGGCAGCAGCCGAAGCACCCACCAAAGGCCCTATGAGCAGCGCCGGAGAACTCGACTGAGAATGGGCCATAAAACTCCACCCCACCACAATCACCAACCCAGCCAACACAAGGTAGGACCATGGCCTGACAACGATGTGCAGCACCACAAAGAACAGCGGGAATACCACCCACGCAAACTCAATCGACAGCGTGATTAGAGCAACCCAGATGGCAAGCACCCCGGCCACCCAAACGTAAGACGCCGTCGCAGGCGTTGATTCGCCTCGCTGGGCGGCCCTCTTCTCAAAAACCGTGCCAGCCAGATAGAGCACACCCATCAAACACGCCAACACAACTGCTAGCACTCGCGCGGCACCCGTGATTGGTTCTTGGCCTGACTGACCTGCCGAACCCACTGCGCATCGAACAATGGCAAATATGAGTAGCAACGCAAAAGACACATGCAACGCCACTCGCAGGTTCCTCAGGGTGCTTGACATCCTCCACACCCTTTCGCTTGGACCAAACTAGACCCGGTTCCTCTTAACCCCGCCTGGCAACACATCTGACCCCCGCCACGATACGCCACAAACCCATGCAATCCATCAACCATTCGATGGATCCTCCCCTCACTATCTTGGCGCGCAAACCCTAAACATTCGCGCGATGCCTCTCACCCCTGTGACACGAGAGGCTGAATACAGAAACACTCACAGCCGACACCGGCGCCCCTACAAAGAAGGTCCCCAATGCACTTAGGGCTCAAAGACATCCGATTCGCGCGAGGCAGGTTCCTGCTCATGGCAATAGTGATAGCCCTGATCACTTTCCTCCTCGTGATGCTCACTGGCCTCACCTCAGGGTTAGGTAACCAATCAGTGTCAGCGGTACGAGACCTGAAAGCAGATCGAATCATCTTCAGCACAACAGAGGCAGGAGCCTCGCCCTCCTTCACCGAATCACAGATCACCAGTGACGTGCTCGATACCTACACCTCGGTGTACGGCTCACAGGTAGCCCCACTGGGTATCTCAGCGGCCCGCGCCGAAGGACAACTAGGCACACAGGGCGCTGCCGGTACCTCGACTGCAGGTGTGGCCAACCTTGCTCTCTTTGGCGGCTCACCCGCTTTGATACCAGCAACACACCAAGTGACAGACCTTGCCAACAACAGCGTGTATCTGGACCAAGAAACCGCCACCACACTGGGCCTAATTACGGCAGCTGGAGANNAATGCAGCTATTACATTGAACGGGACAACCCTCCACGTTCAAGGGCTCAGCAACCCCGCCTGGTACTCACACATGCCCGTGGCCTGGACCAACGCGAACACGTGGGCAAAAGTCGCGCACACCCCAGCCGACATCGCAGGAACCGTACTGACGTTGTCTCCAAACTCAGTGACCTCAACACAGCAGTTAGAGAGCGTAAGCTCCGACACCGGAACAACCGCTCTCACGCCGGGTAAGAGCGTGCGAGCCCTCGCATCTTACTCATCAGAAAATGGGTCACTTACCATGATGCAGGCTTTCCTCTACGGCATCTCCGGACTAGTGATAGCAGCGTTCGTCGCAGTGTGGACCGTCCAACGCACCCGAGACATTGCAGTACTACGAGCTCTCGGCGCACCCAGCTCCTATGTTGTACGAGACGGACTACTCCAAGCCTTCGTTGTAGTCCTCACCGGAGCCGCAATAGGAGGAACACTCGGCTATGGAGCCGCACAACTAGCGGCCGGCGTAGTGCCCATTTCCGTAGGGTGGGCAACCATTGCTCTCCCCATCGTAGGAATAGTGGCGCTAGGAACCGCAGCCGCCTACGTTGCGGTGCGCCAAGCATCCCGCGTTAACCCACTGCTCGCCCTAGGAGGCAACTGAACATGACAGATCACACCACGGGCACGCTCCCAGACGATACCCAAGCGAACCACTTGGCCACCTCCCCACAGGAAGCCACACAGCTTGATGGAGCACCGCAAGATTGCGCACTACTAGACACCCCACCGCTAGTAGTTTCTGACCTCACCGTCACCTACCCGGACGGCGCCGAGACTCTCACTGTTTTGGACCACGTCAACTTCGCACCCCAACCAGGGCAACTCACGGCCATCACCGGGTCTTCTGGCTCTGGGAAGTCCACGCTATTAACTTCCGCTTCTCTACTTACCGCCCCTACAAGCGGCACCATCATGGTCAACGGCAAAGATGCTTGGGCGCTGGGTGAACACGAACGGACAACCCTGAGAAGAGACAGCCTGGGGATAGTGTTTCAGCAACCCAACTTGTTTGCGTCGCTCACGGCTAGAGAGCAGCTACTCATGTCCGCCGACATCCGAGTCCAAGACCGCTCCGCGTTCGCGCGCATCGGAAACGCCTTATGGAACCGCGCCAAATATCGGCGTGCCCAAGAGCAAGCGCTCAGCCGAGCCAATGAAATGTTGGCTCTGGTGGGATTGCAAGACAAGGGAGATCTGTTCCCGCATCAGTTGTCCGGTGGTCAGCGCCAACGCGTGAACATTGCGCGCGCTCTGATGAGTTCACCGCAGGTGCTGTTAGCTGATGAGCCCACGTCAGCGCTCGATGAAGACACGTCCGAAGAAGTGTTGCAGCTGCTGCACTCGATCACGCGTGAACTCAACGTTGCCACAGTGTTGGTTACGCATGACCGAGCGCTGCTTCGCTGGTGTGACACCTCCTACGAGCTACACAGAGGCCATCTGACTCTCAACTAGGCACGCACGGTGAGGGTTGAGGTTCCGTGTTCGGTGCGGCGGACTGAAATACCGTCTGAAATGGACTGTTTCAGGGTTTCCACGTGTGAAACGACGCCAACTGTCCGTCCGCCCTCGCGCAGTGCGCTGAGAACGGAAAGCACTTTTTCTAGGGCTTCTGAACCCAGCGTTCCAAAACCCTCATCAATGAACAGGGTGCCCAGTTCCACGCCGCCGGCTTCGGCGGTGACTACGTCTGCCAACCCTAATGCGAGCGACAGCGAAGCTATGAAGGTTTCGCCGCCTGAAAGGGTTCGGGGGTCACGCGGCTTGTCGGTGTTGTGGTCGGTGACCTGCAACGCCAACCCGCGCTTGCGGCTCTTGACGTCTTCCTTATGTTCGGATCGCTCGAGTTCGTAGCGCCCGTCAGAAAGCGCAAGCAAACGAGTGTTGGCGGCGGACAGGACATCTTCAAACCGACGTAGGAGAACAAACGTTGCCAGAGTGACTCGGGCGGTGTTGTCAGAACTGTTGGCGTTTGCAATGTCAGCCATGCGGATGATTGGCAAGACAGCGTCACGTTGGTTTCCCAACTCCGCCATCACCTGTTCCACGTTTTGTGAACGCGCAAGTCCGCCGATTCGTTGAGCTTTGGCGCGTTCTGCAGCCACTGACGCCAGTTTTAGGGCGCTAAGTGCTTGGTCATGGGCGAGTTTCAGTGCCGCTGGGTCCTGGTCTAGTTCCTCGGGGACCTGCGCAAACTCCTCAGATTCCAGCCTAGAGGTGACCGCTGCTAGGCGTTGCTTGTGGGCCGTAATCTCTGAAGCTAACCTCGTGCGCTCCGCCGGTTCGAGCGCGGCAGCTAGTGCATCTTCCACCTGCGTGAAGTCATGTTCCTTGAGCGCCTTGGTGAGTTCGGCAGCCCGCTCTTCATGGGTGCGCTGTGCGGCAGTGAATCCATCGAGCGAAGAAAGCAATGCGGTGATGGAGGTAGCACGTGATTGCAGGAACTTTGCTGCTTGGCCGAGGCTCTCAAACGGCTGGTCAAGAATAGTGGATAGCCGTTCGAGTTCGTTTCCAATGCTGTTTGTGTCCTCTTGGATGTTTGCCCGTAGCAGCGAGATCTTTGCGGTGAGTTCAGCATTCTCAGCGATTGCTGAGGTTCTCTGACTTTCAAGTTTCTTGGTGTCAGTTTCGTGAGCCAGGATTGTGGTGGTGAGTTTTTTTGCCAGCTCTACTGCTGTTTGCGCTTGGCTGAGCTCGGTGCGTGCACGTTCAAGTTGTTCAGCGGCGTCCTGCGCGGTGGAATCCTTGAGTTGGAGAGTCAAGCCGCTGTAGTTTTCTTGCGCGGCGGCCAACGCCGCTGAGGCCTTCTGGGATTCTTGTTCCCGCACGATACGAGTGTTTTCTGCAGCGGTCACGTCAGCTTTGGTGGTGGCGTCAGGGCTGCTTTGAGCCGGGTGTGGGTGGTCTGGGGACCCACACACAGCGCACGGCTTTCCGTCTTCAAGTTCTCCAGCGAGTTCTCCGGCCAGCCCTTTGAGCCAGCGTTCCCGCAGTGTTGCTTCCATACGCGTTGCTTGGGTGGCTGCTTCCAATGCGGTGGCGGCTGTAACGGCGGCATGGTCTAGTTGCGCCTTGGACTTTGCCACCTGCGTGTGAAGCTCTACCAGAGATTGGGCTGCTGCGATCTTCTCGGTGAGCACCGCAACCTGGGCTCCTTGGGCGCTGTGTTGATCACGTTGCTCAATAAGGAGCGCGTGTTCCTGTGGCCTCGCAGCGATTTTTTGGTCAAGATCCGCGATGTTCTGAGCGTGGCGTTGCAAGCGGACCGAAAGTGCTTGAACGTCCTTTTCTCGCTGGATGAGCCCTTTTTCTAGGGCTTCAAGTTCACGCAAGGAACCCATAGTGATTTGAGCGTGAGAGCGCTGTTCTTCTAGTTCGGTTCGGTTCTCTTGGAATGATCGTGCAAAGACTGCGACCGAGGACTGGGACTCTTTGCGTACATCTCCCTGCACCGGCCCAAGTTCTGCAAAGTCTTGGGCGCGCTCGATATCCGCCACGAGCGTGTCTAGTGCTTGATTGCGCACGCTCTGGGCAGTGGTGCTGTGCTGAGCCGCGGTGGTTACATACGACGCCCGCAGCGCAGCATCGAGTATCTGTTCCTGTTCTGCGATGCGTTGGGCAGAACCTTTCAGTTGGGCTAGTTCTTCGCGCGCTGTTGCTCTTTGTGCATGACGAGCGGCTAGAAGTCGGGCGCGATCTAGGGCATCGCGTGCATGTAGTTCAGCATTGCTCGCATCAATTTCTGCTTGCGCGGTGTCTTGTTTGCGCGATTCCAAGTGCTCAAGTACTTGCGTGAGTGCGGAACGCACTTCTTCATCGCTGGACTCGTTGAGCGCCTCAACGCCAAGTTCGGTGGCACCAGTTTCTTGGACGAATGCACGAATTGCTTCGCTGCGCCGGGCTTGAGCTTTCTCAATACTTTGAGTAGCGTCACGCTTCATAGCCGCTAGTTCGGCTTGTGCCCGCTCATAGATTTCGGTTCCGAAGACGCGTTGTAGCAGTTGCCGGCGGTCTTCTGGGTTCGCTTTGAGGAACTGCGCAAACTCTCCTTGCGGAAGCACTATTGTTTGCACGAATTGCTCGCGCGACAACCCAATAATTCTGGTGAGTTCTATCCCTGCTTCGTCGAGACGGCTTGATCGGGGTTGCCCATATTCTCGCTGAGCAATCGCGGAAGGATCATCGCCTGCATTGTGTGCGGCGTCCAGGATATCGAAGTCGGCCACGGACAACCTGAACAAGCGGATGCTGGCTTGTTCTTTGATCATTCCTGTACCGCGTTTTTTGGGGCGCAGACGTTCTGGCTTGCGAATGACCCGGTAAATGCCACTGCCAGTTTCGAAGACTAGGTCAACGTAACTCTCAGTAGAGTCTGCCGCGTGGTCTGACCGCATTCGATCATCGCTGGTTTCAGCCGAAGCTACTTTCCCGTACAGCGCGAAAACGATGGCATCGATGATGGTGGATTTTCCAGAACCTGTGGGGCCTTCAAGGAGGAACAGTCCTGAGGCTGCCAGGTTATGGAAGTTGATGTGGAATGTTGATGCAAAGGGGCCAATGCCGCTGAGGGTGAGGTGGTGAAGTTGCATGGCTAGGCGCTCTGTTCTGCGTTACGGGCGCGGTCTAGGGCCGTTTCGAGTACGGCTTTTTCTTGTGCTGTTGCCGGCACTGTGGTCATTTCTTGGACGAACGCGGCTGCCACTTCAACCGGGTTGACTTGCGCGTGCACTCGAATTGCTTCACGGGTACGCGCCTGGCTACCGGCTGGCTGATGTTGCATGATCAGAGCGTGAGGGCAGACGGCCTTAATTCTGGCGTTCATGTCATTGGGACGTGTGGAGTCGGTGATTGTCACCCGCACCCAGTCATTGCGCTTGTCTTGGCCGAGGCTGGTCAGCACTTCATCCAAGGTTCCAGTGACATCGCTCAGTGCACGGGGCACCGGCGCAGGAATTAGGTCGGTGGCAGCAACTGAACCGTCTTGGGAGAACTCCACAATGGTGGTGGATTTCTTGTGGTTCATTTCTGAGAACGAGAAAGCCAGTGGCGACCCGCTGTACCGAGCGGTGGCACCGGGCACGGTGNNCTCCGCCCACGCGAATGTCGCGTTCAGATTCGGTTGGCTGCCCACCTGTGACAAACGCATGCGCCATGAGCACGGTAGCCGGCTTTGTTGCGAAGTTCCGCTGTGTCAGGTTGGCATGTACGAGTTTCATTGCGGCTCCCATGACAGCTTCGTGGCTGCGCGCTATGGGTAGCTCGCCATGCGCTGCGGTATCCATCCCACTCAACTCCACTGCGTGCGTGGCGCAGCAGTCCACCAACGCCGACCGCGTGGAGTCAGGGTCAAGGTATGGAAGTGCATAGACCAGAAGCTCTTGACCGGATTTCGAGGTGATTTCTACTGGATTGTAGATTCCTTAGGNNACGAATGGCCGAATCATGGTTGCCTGGGGTAAGGATTACCTGGGTGCGCTCACTGAGTCGCCTGAGCACGTCTGACAGCAGTTCAACAGCGTCCAGCGGCGGAATGGCACGGTCATAGATGTCACCGCTGACCAAGACGGCGTCTAGGTTCTCTCGTTCCACTACCTCAATGAGGTGGTCAAAGTATTGGGCATGGAATTGGTGCAGATCCACGCCGTGCAGAGTTCTGCCAATGTGCCAGTCCGAGGTGTGTGCGATGCGCATGGTCATACGGTATCCGAGAGGTACGACAGCGGGCAGATACGGCTCGCTCCAGGAACTTCACAGGTAATGTTCACTAAAAATACACCCTAGCGATTAGCCAAATCGTGACCTTCCGTTACATAATCGTTATATGAAGTCAACGACGACTCGTTTTGCAGCCTCCGTTATCGCGATCGCCATCCCGTTCGCCCCCTCGGTCGCGCATGCCGAAACCAAACCAGCGGAGCGCCCCGCTTACCAAAGGCAACAGGCGGAACACCTCACCGCCGATATCGCAGCGGCCTCGGTCAAAACTTCCTCCGCTACCCTTACCGCGCAACAGAAGCTGGTTGTCAGTAACGCAATCGAGTCCGCTCACACCGCGGCACTCCAGGCTTTGACTGCTTATGAATCTGTTTTGCTTGCCGACGAATACTCAATTGATCAGGCACGTGAGCGTTTGGTCCACAGCCGAGTTGCGCTGGACGCGGCTGCGGCTGAAGCGCGCAGCGCCCGGGACATAGTTCCGGCGAACGCAACAACTCTTGCAGCAGCTCTCGATGCGATCATTTTCGACCTCGAGGCACTTCTGGGTTAACACACGGCTCACTCGAGCAGCAAGACTCAGCAGCAAGACTCAATCACATCCAAGAAGTGTCTCGTTTCCAGAGCGATTCGTCTTGCATATTGGGATGCCTGCATGCGAGTTTCTCGACGAGTTTTCTTGCAGAATCGCACTGCAACACCTTCCACCTGTTTGCAACAAGACTCTAGTTACCCGCACAACTCAACGGTTCACAGCCTACCCACAGAAACCTCCAGCGTGTTACAACTGGCGCGTTTCTTGCAAAAGGCTAAATAATCCCCTCTTTTCCATCAACCTGGACAACCAAGACAACCGTTGCAAGACACTGCAAACCATTGCAAGTAACCGCCAAATCTGGGATTTTCAGAGAGTGCAGCAACGATGCTGCACTTTCACGCATGGGGGAAATGAGTGTTAAACAACTACGCAGTCGCGCGCCCACGCCACAACCTCAAGTGGCTCAGCGCATTCGCTGCACTCGTCATTATGGTGACTGGATTCTTAACCGTAGCTCCGCAATTAGCCGCGAGCGCCGCAGAGACCCAAACCACCGTCTACTACAAAANNTGGAACTTGGACCACCGCCCCTGGCACAAAAATGGAAGCCGTGAACGGCGCCACCGGATGGGCAAAAGCAACCATCACCACCGGATCTGCCAGCACAATCACCGCAGCGTTCAACAACGGCTCCAGCAGCTGGGACAACAACAGCTCCCGTGACTACACCATCCCGACCGGTGGATCCCAGATGGTCACAGCAGGAACTGTCACCGCTGGAAGCCCAACCATCACAGCACCGCTCGGCGCCACGCTAACCCTGTTTTACAAGCAATCATCTTGGAACACCGCATACGCCCACTACCAGTTAGCAGGCGGATCATGGACCTCTGCACCGGGTGTAGCAATGACCAAAGTAGCCAGCTGCACCGCTG